>JBBRVE010000043.1:0-24023 GCA_038247245.1 Bdellovibrionales bacterium
AGGCCATAATGGGGTTCCCTTCTGTGCATATATTGTGTATAAATAATCTGTAAGCCCTTGATATGTCGTATCTGTGAATGGGCTGTATAGGAATATTGTACTATGATTGTCCTTAAAAATCAATTAATTAAGACAGTTCCCCTCTCCCAGAGGGAGAGGGAGCACAATCACTTATTCTGCGGAAAATGGAAATCCGCGCCTTTCGCGGGGCCTTCGGGCCAGCGGGCGGTGACGGTTTTCATGCGGGTGTAGAATTTCACGCCTTCGACGCCGTGCATATGCGTGTCGCCGAACAGCGAGCGTTTCCAGCCGCCGAAGCTGTGGAAGGCGACCGGCACGGGGATGGGCACGTTGATGCCGACCATGCCGACCTTGATGTCGCGCATGAAATTGCGCGCAACGCCGCCGTGGTTGGTGAAGATGGCGGTGCCGTTGCCGTATTCATGCGCGTTGATGAGGTCAACCGCTTCCCTGTAGGTTTTCACGCGCACGATGCCCAGCACGGGGCCGAAAATTTCTTCCTTGTAAATCGTCATGCCGGGTTTGACGTTGTCGAACAGGCAGCCGCCCATGAAGAAGCCCTTTTCATGCCCCTTCACCGATGCTGCGCGGCCATCGACGGCAAGCTTTGCCCCCTCGCCCACGCCTGCCTCGACATAGCCTTTCACTTTATCCAGATGCTGTTTGGTGATCAGCGGGCCCATATCGGCGGTGGCATCGGTGCCGGGGCCGATTTTCAAGGCCTGAATGCGGGGCGTGAGCGATGCGACAAGTTTATCCGCAACGTCATCGCCAACCGCGACCGCAACAGAAATCGCCATGCAACGCTCGCCCGCCGAACCATAGGCCGCACCCATCAGCGCATCGGAGGCCTGTGCGATATCGGCATCGGGCATCACGACCATGTGGTTTTTGGCACCGCCCAGCGATTGCACGCGTTTGCCGTTCGCCGTGCCTGTTTTATAAATGTATTCTGCAACGGGGGTGGAACCCACAAAGCTGACCGCCGCGATGTCGTGATGGTTCAGGATGGCATCGACCGCTTCCTTGTCGCCATGCGCGACGGTGAACACGCCATCGGGGCAGCCGGCGTCGGCCAGCAGTTTCGCTATGTAATCGGCGGCAGACGGGTCGCGCTCCGACGGTTTCAAAATAAATGCGTTGCCGCAGGCAATCGCGATCGGGAACATCCACATCGGCACCATGGCCGGAAAATTGAACGGGGTGATGCCCGCAACCACGCCGAGCGGCTGGCGCAATGAATAACTATCGACGCCCGTGCCGACGTTATCGCTGTATTCGCCCTTCAGCAGGTGCGGGATGCCGGTTGCGAATTCGACGACTTCAATGCCGCGCGCGACTTCGCCTTCGGCATCGACCAGCACCTTGCCGTGTTCGGCGGAGATGATTTTCGCAAGTTCCTTGGCATTTTTATTCAGCAATTCGAGGAAGCGGAACATGACGCGCGCACGTTTTGCCGGGCTTTGTTCGCCCCAGGCCTCTTGCGATTTTTTTGCCTTTTGCACCAGCGCGTCGATATCGGCGGCGGAATTGAATGACACCTGCCGCACAACCTCGCCCGTGGCGGGGTTAAACACATCGGCCTGGCGCTGCGCTGCTTGCTGTTTCATTTCTGCCTTCATGTTCGTAAATCCTTATTTTCCGGGGATGGGCGCGACAATCGCAAGGGCGTTCGCGCTGTTGTTGAAAATCCGGTCCTGTTCTTCGAACGTCGTGCTGCGGACGTTTGGTTTCCACACGGCGATGAAGCGGTTTTTGCGCGACATCGCCTCCATCGTCCAGCTGTCGCCCGTCTGGGTATCCAGCAGGTAATTGCGGCCGTCCCTGTCATTGATATACATCGCAAAGCGTCCGGCGACCACGGGTGCGGGCTGGCTGTGCCCCGTTTGCTGGAATGCCAGCAACAGGCCGAGGATCGCGAAAATAACAATAGCGCCGTATTTCATGGCGGTTTCCTTGAATAAAATGACAGGGTAAAAGGACGGTAGCAGGATTGCGGAATACGGGCAATTCGGGAATATATTACATAATCTAATAGCAAGAATTCCCTGTATTTCCGCCGTTTTTCGCGGAATACTTGCGCTCGACACCTATTCAACCGCGAGACATTTAAAATGGCAAAAGCATCCACGATGGCAAAGACAGAACCCGCACAGCAGCAAGCCGCAAACGCCCCGATCCAGATCATGCCTTTCAAGGAAGTCGTGAAGTTGCAGGAACAGGGCAAGCTGGATGAAGCGGCGCTCGGGTATCGCCGCATTTTGCTGGTGAAGCCCGAAGATGCGCCCAGCTGGTTGAACCTTGGCACGCTGCTGCGCGCGCAGGGCAAATATGACGCGGCGCTGGCCTGCACGCATCGCGCGGTGCAGTTGCAGCCGCAAAACCCGTCTGCCCTTACCAACTACGGCAACGCGCTGCTGGCGCTCGACAAAAACGACGAAGCGATTGCGGCGCATGAAAAAGCGGTCAGCCTGTCGCCCGACAGTTTCCTGATCCGTTCCAACTTCGCAATTGCGCTCCGCGAAACCGGCCATTCGGAGCGCGCGGTGGAGCAGTTCGATATCGCCTGCAAAATGAAGCCCGACGACGCGCAGATCAAATGGGAACGCGCCATGACCTATCTGGACATGGCCGATTTCAAGCGCGGCTGGGAAAGTTTTGAAGTGCGCTGGAAACTCGGCACGCTCAAGGAACGCGGCCACAGCGCGCCCAACTGGACGGGCGAAGACATCAACGGCAAGACGGTGGTGGTGCATGAAGAACAGGGTTTTGGCGACACAATCCTTGCCGCACGCTATATCCCGCTCATCAAGGAACGCTGCGCGCGCGTGATCCTGCAATGTAACAAGGCGCTGCACCGCCTGTTCGCCAATGTGGGCGCGGACCGCATCATGGATTTCGACGATATCGGTGAACACATCGATTTCCATGTGCCGATGATGAGCCTGCCCGGGATTTTCAAGACGGACTTCAGCAATATTCCGGCGCCCGCGAAGCTGGCCGCGGCGCCCCTGCTGCCGGGGCCTGCGCATCTGCTGAATAACGGCGGCAAGCGTTTGAAGGTCGGCATCGTGTGGTCCGGCAGCGTGACGTTTGCGCGCAACAACAAGCGTGCGGTTTCGGTCGACCGTTTCATTCCCTTTGCCGATATTCCGGGCGTGCAGTTATACAGCCTGCAAAAAGGCCCGTGCGAGCCGCAGCTGGCGCAGGCCGGCGGCCAGGGACTTGTGCTGGAAATGGGCCCGCTGGTGGGTGATTTCGCTGATACCGCCGCGGTCATCAACGAACTTGACCTTGTCATCATGACCGACAGTTCGGTTGCGCACCTGACGGCGTCGCTGGGCAAGCCTGTGTGGAACCTGCTCGGCTTCCGCCCCTATTGGCTCTACACCAGCCGGTATAAAGACAAGAACGCCTGCGCATGGTATCCCTCGATGCGCTATTTCCGCCAGACCGTGCCCGGCAACTGGGACCATGTGTTTAGCGACGTGCGTGCGGAACTGACCAAGCTGGCACAGGCAAAAGCGGCTAAGGCTTAACGGGCGCTTCGGGCTTTATCGCGGGCGCGGGTTTTTCCACCGTGCTCGTGTTTCGGTTATATTCATCCGGCTTTGGGATATCGCGGGATTGGCCCGGCACCACCTCGCCTTTCAACGGCTTGTTGCTCCAGTACTGCGCCTCGAAGGTACGGGGCGTGCCATCCGCCTGCAGCGTGCCGTATTTTGCAATCGCCTGCGCCATGGCTTCGGCATCCATCACCGTGCCGTGCAGCGAGTGTTTGTCGTTCAGGAAATGGCTTTTGCCGTCGCGCGCGAAAAAATTGCCCATGCTGTCGTCGAACGTGAATGACAGGCGCGACAGGTCGGCATCCTTCAGCGCGACCACCAGCACATCGCTGCCCGATGCGGTCATGTATTTTTTTACCGTTTCGGGGTCGTTGGTGAAGGCGAAGAAAACAGGGTTCTGGCGATCCATCACCGCGCCCGCGTTTTCGCGCAGCCAGTCGTCGGTCGCCTTGCGGTCGGTGTAATATTTTTCCTGGCTGCGTGTGCCGTTTGCATCGGCGTCGCCCGTGCCGCGATGCGGGTGGATTTTTTCCATCAACGCAATCGCCTCGTCCTTCGGCAGGTCCATCACAGACGACATCACGCCCGCATCGCGGTCGTACCCGCGCAGCAGGTAAAAACCTTCGAGTGGGGACGCATCACCGGTAAAGGCGCTTTTGACCATGCCTTTTCAACTGCCTGTTTGCGCGTGAAACACCTATCTATTTTGCCACAATTGCGCGTTTTCGTCTAATGACAGGCCATGGCTTTCGCGTTAACCTTCGTAAACAACGCCGAAAAACCAAGGGCAATGCGGATGATAGGCGACAATCAACACATCACCGAAACCGTAGCGGAAGATTTCCGCCGCAATGCATTTATCGTCGTCCTGTTCAATATATTCCCGCTGGTGCTGGTTTTGACCGGCGATTGGCGGCCCTTCGATGACATGGCGTTTTACTGGGTCGAGGTGATTGCGGCGGGAGGTCTTGCGCTGTTGCGGCTCGGCACCTCGTTGCTGCGCGATATCGGCGCGAAAAAATGGGGTGCCGCCACCGGCCATGCAGTGTCGCTGGTTGCGATGCCCCTGCATTTCGGTTTCTTTATCGTCATGACATGTTTTCTGGTCGGGTCATTCCTGCCCGAAGGAACAGTACAGCGCAAACTGACCGGCCCGCTGGTGCCCATGGAAACGGTGCTGGAAAACATCGATTTCTGGAAGTGGTTCATGGTCGTGATGGCGTGGGAGGCCGCGTTGTTCGCATACCACGCCACGCAGGGCATCGCGCGCGGGTTTATCGTATCTTCGGCGGTTGGCGATGCCTATGCCCGGCTGTTTATTTTGTTCGGCAGCGGTTTTTTCGGCCTGCTGCTGGCCATGGCCTTTGATGCGCGCATTTTTGGTGCGGTACTGCTGGTGGCTGTCAAGACGCTCGTCTCCCTCGGCATCCTCTACGCGAAATTCAAATATCCGCCGGCAGCCGCGCAAACATAAAACCCGCCACGGGTTTCGACCGGGCGGGTTTTACGCGTTGTACGGTTATCAGTTGGAGCGCGAGCGGCGGACGCTGCGATGCGGCGTGCTGCCGTGATTGTTGTCGCGCACGTTTTCGCGGCGGTCGCGGTGGTTTTCACGGCGGTCCCAGCGGTCTTCGCGGTTATCGTATTTTTGCTCGACGCGGTCGCGCTTGTCCTCGCGGGTGTCGCGCACATCTTCGCGGGTGTCACGCTTGTCTTCGCGGGCATCCCACCGGTCTTCGGCCTTGTCGTATTTGCCGCCGTCATGCTTGGCATCGCGAACGTCTTCTCTTTCGTCACGCACGTCTTCGCGTGCATCGCGCTTGTCTTCCTTGAGGTCGAAATACTGTTCGCGGCGGTCACGCTTGTCTTCCATGCGGTCGCGCCAGTTTTCGCGGCGGTCGCGGACGTTTTCAGCGCGATCGGCGCGGTCTTCCAGCTTGTCGGCCACATGCGGGCGGTTGGCGCGATAGCTGCTGTCGGAAGTGGTTTCGGCATAGGATGCGGTCGAGGCCATCAGCACACCCAGCGCCGCCATCGTGAGGATTGTCTTGTTCATGAGAGCACCTTTTTTTGTTAATTTTCAATTATTTACGCTAAACACGCACACGGTTTGCGCGCTGTTCGTTATTTCTTATACCGAAGCCGCGGCATACCCCCTGCGCGAAATAAAATGCCGGGAAGGCATAAACCTTCCCGGCATTTTTTATAGTCGTTTCGACAACGCTTAGCTGACGATCAGGTTACCCGCCAGCACCAGCGCGTCTTCGTCGGTCAGGCCAGTCACGCCGGTCAGCGTCGCGATTTGCGTGAAGCCGAAGCCCGTGCCCGCGCCATCGCGGTCAATTTCCACGATGGTATCACTACCCGAGTCCGTGAAGCGGACAAAGTCGGTCAGCATGTGGCTCATCGGATCGTAAGCGGACAGCAAGTCGGCGATATTGATGGCGTCACCCTGCGCAACACTGAAGTCCGTAATGGTATCAATGCCGGTATAAGCAGTCGCGGCATCGAACAGGAATACGTCATTCGACAATCCACCCGTCAGGAAGTCTGAGCCGCCATCACCATTCAGCACGTTGCTGCCGCTGTTGCCGATAATCGTGTTGCCAGCGGAGTTACCGAAGCCGTTGATATTTGCACTGCCCGTCAGCGTCAGATTTTCCAAGTTTGCAGAAAGCGTGAAAGAAACGCTCGACAGCACGTTATCGGTGCCGCCGCCGGCCAGCTCGCTAATCGTATCGCCAATGTTATCGACGATATAAGTATCGTTGCCGGCGCCGCCGATCATAACGTCTGCGCCCGCGCCGCCATCCAGCGTGTTGTTGCCGCTGTTGCCGGACAGGGTATTCGCGGCGTTGTTACCAGTCGCGTTGATGTTACCAGCGCCCGTCAACGTCAGATGCTCAAGGTTCGCACCCAGCGAGTAGCTAACGGAAGACTGCACAGTATCCGTACCTTCACCGCTGTTTTCAATCACCACATCGCCTGCGTTATCGATGATATAGGTGTCGTTACCGACGCCCCCGATCATGGTATCCGCACCCGCGCCGCCATCGAGCGTATTGTCCGCGCTGTTGCCGGTCAGGATGTTGACCCCGGTGTTACCCGTGCCGTTGATGGCGGCAACCCCAGTCAGGATCAGGTTTTCAAGGTTTGCACCCAGCGTGTAGCTAATCGAAGCGCGGACGGTATCCGTGCCTTCGCCCAGGTTTTCTATCACCACGTCGCCAGCGTCATCCACGAAGTAAGTGTCGTTGCCGGCGCCGCCGATCATGGTATCCGCACCCTGACCGCCGTCCAGCGTGTTGTTACCGGAATTACCCGTCAGCGTGTTGAAGGTGTTGTCGCCCGTCGCATTGATGTCACCAGAACCCGTCAGGATCAGGTTTTCCGCATTCGTTCCAGCAAGCGAGAAAGTAACACTCGACTGTACCGTATCGATACCTTCACCAGCGATCTCGATCACGACGTCGCCGACGTTATCGACGATATAGTAGTCGTTTCCTGCGCCACCCATCATGGTGTCCGCGCCGGTCGATCCATCGAGCGTGTTCGCAGCCGAGTTACCGGTCAGCGTGTTGGCGAGCGCGTTACCCGTACCGTTGATCACACCAGCGCCCGTCAGCACGAGATTTTCAAGGTTCGTACCCAGCGTATAGCTGAGCGATGACAGCACAGTATCGGTACCGGCAGCTGCACCTTCGGAAACAACGTCGCCGGCATTGTCGACAACATAGGTGTCATCACCCAGGCCGCCGATCATGGTGTCCGCGCCAGCGCCGCCATCCAGCGTGTTGTTGGCGCTGTTACCCGTCAGGACGTTCACGCTTGCGTTACCGGTGGCGTTGATATTGTTTGTTCCGGTCAGGGTGATGTTTTCAAGGTTCGCGAGAGCGGAGATGCTGAAGCTGATACTCGACATGACAAGGTCGATGCCTGCGCCTGCGCCTTCGATAATGGTATCCCCGACGTTTTCGACGATGTAGGTGTCGTCACCTGCCCCGCCGATCATGGTATCGGCACCCTCACCGCCGTCCAGCGTGTTATTGCCAGTATTACCTGTAAGCGTGTTGACTCCGACGTTACCGGTAGCGTTGATGTTGGCTGCGCCTGTCAGTGTCAGGTTTTCGACGTAATTCGACAATGTGTAGTTGACGCTGGAAGAGACAGAGTCGGTGCCTTCGTTCAGGTATTCGATGATCACATCGTTCTCGTCATCCACGAAATAACTGTCGTTACCCGCACCGCCGATCATGGTGTCGGCACCCGCCATACCGTTCAGCACGTTGGCGGCCGAGTTACCGGTGATGACGTTGGCAGCTGCGTTACCCGTGCCATTGATAGCCGCAACGCCTGTCAGCGTCAGGTTTTCAAAGTTGGCAACGAGCGTATATGTCAGCGACGAAAGCACGGTATCAGTACCTTCAGATGCGTTTTCGGAAATGACATCGGCGGCGTTATCGACCACATAGGTGTCATCGCCCAGCCCGCCGATCATGGTGTCGGCACCCGCGCCGCCATCAAGCGTGTTATCCGCGCCATTGCCGATCAGTATGTTCACGCCGGCGTTGCCGGTCGCGTTGATATTGGACGCTCCCGTTAAAGTGATGTGCTCGATGTTAGCAAGCGCCGCGATGCTGAAACTGACGCTCGCCAAAACAGTGTCGGTGCCTGCGGCAGCGCCTTCGATCACCACGTCTCCTGCGTTATCGACAACATAGGTGTCGTTGCCGGTTCCGCCGATCATGGTATCCGCACCACCGCCACCATCCAGCGTATTGTTGCCCGTGTTACCGGTGAGCGTATTCACATCGTCATTACCGGTCCCGTTGATGTTTGCAGCACCTGTGAGGGTCAGGTTGTCGACGTTCGCGGAAAGAACGTAAGAGACGGAAGATTGAACCAGGTCTACGCCTGCACCTGCAAGCTCGACCACCACGTCGCCGACGTTGTCGACCACATACGTGTCATCACCCGCGCCGCCAGACATGGTATCTGCACCCACGCCGCCGTTGATGACGTTCGCGGCCGAATTGCCGATGATCGTGTTGTCCAGGGCGTTACCCGTGCCGTTAATCGCGGAACCGCCTGTCAGAGTGAGGTTTTCAACGTTTGCACCCAGCGTGTATGTGATGCTGGACAGCACCGTATCCGTGCCGGCCGAGGCGTTTTCGGAAACGACATCGGCCGCGTTATCGACGATGTAGGTATCGTTGCCAAGTCCGCCGATCATAGTGTCTGCGCCCGTGCCGCCATCCAGCGTGTTGTCGGCCGCGTTACCGATGAGAATGTTCACCGCCGCGTTACCGATCGCTGTCGACGAGCTGCCGCCTATAAGCGTGATGTTTTCGATGTTTGCAAGCGCCGCGATGCTAAAGCTCGTGCTCGACAAAATTGTATCGTTGCCGGCGCCAGCCCCTTCAATCACAACATCATTAACATCGTCCACAATATATGTATCGTTACCTGCGCCACCGATCATGGTATCCGCGCCGGCACCGCCGTCGAGCGTGTTGTCACCGGTGTTGCCGGTTATCGTGTTGACGAGGGAGTTACCGGCGCCATTGATATTGCCCGCACCCGTGAGGACCAGGTTTTCGATATTAGCCGCCAAGGTGAATGTTGCGCTCGAGTAAACGGTGTCGATACCGCCACCCGCCAGTTCGATCACGACATCGCCCGCGCTATCAACGATATAGGTATCGTCGCCAGCACCGCCGATCATCGTGTCGGCGCCCGCGCCGCCATCCAGCGTGTTATTACCGCTGTTGCCGGTAAGGATGTTATTGAGCGTATTTCCGGTGGCATCATTATCGGCCGTTCCGGTCAGCGTCAGGTTCTCGATAGCGGTGAGAGAAGCGAGAGAATATGTGATACCCGCCATAATTGTGTCGTTGCCGGCTGCTGCCAGTTCGATCACGACGTCGCCCACATCATCGACAATGTACGTATCGTCGCCGATACCGCCGGTCATGGTGTCGGCGCCCGCGCCGCCATCCAGCGTGTTATTGCCGTTGTTGCCGACCAGCACGTTGACTGAAGCATTACCCGTGCCATTGATGTTACCTGCACCCGTCAGCGTCAGGTTCTCGATGTTCGCCGACAAAACATAGGAAATGGAGGACTGGACGGTGTCTGTGCCCTCTGATGCGTTTTCGACAATTACATCATTGATGTTATCGACCACGTAAGTATCGTCACCATCGCCACCGATCATGGTGTCCGCGCCAGCGCCGCCATTCAGGACGTTATTGGCAGCGTTACCCGTAATGGTGTTGTCTAGCGCGTTACCCGTGCCATTAATGGCACCGGCACCCGTCAGCACAAGGTTTTCAATATTTGCGCCCAGCGTATAGTTAATGGTCGTCATGACCGTATCCATGCCTTCGTTGGCATTTTCGCTGATCACGTCGGTGCCCACATCGACGATATAAACATCATCGCCAAGACCGCCGATCATCGTATCCACGCCCGCGCCGCCATCTAGGGTGTTATTGGCCGCGTTACCTGTCAGCACGTTAACGGAAGCGTTGCCGGTGCCGTTAATCGCCACCATTCCGGTCAGCATCAGGTTCTCGACATTGGCCGACAAGGTGTAGGAGATCGATGACTTGACAAGATCGGTACCTTCAAACGCATTTTCAATGATGACATCGCCAGCATTATCGACGACATAGACGTCATTGCCCGCGCCGCCAATCATGGTATCCGCACCCTGGCCGCCATCCAGTGTGTTTGCGATGGTATTGCCTGTGATGATGTTGTCGGAAGTGTTACCGACTGCATAGACCGCCGTCACGCCGGTTAGCGACAAGTTCTCGATATTGAGCAGGCTCGACATATCATAGCTGATGCTGGACAGGATAAGGTCGCTACCTTCGTTAACGTATTCAATCACGACGTCGTTTATATCATCGACGATATAGGTGTCGTCACCATCGCCACCAATCATCGCATCGGCACCCGCGCCGCCATCCAGCGTGTTGTTGCCCGAGTTGCCAGTGAGGCGGTTAACACCCGCGTTACCCGTGCCATTGATATTACCGTTGCCGAGCAGCTCCAGGTTTTCGACGTTTGCCGCAATAGTGTAGCTAATCGTGCTCAAGACTGTATCGTTGCCGCCGTTCGCGTCTTCAACAATCACGTCGGCGATGTTGTCGACCAGATATACGTCGTTGCCCAGACCGCCGATCATGGTATCTGCGCCCACGCCACCGTCCAGCGTGTTGTTGCCGCTGTTACCCGTCAGGATATTGGTAGCCGCGTTTCCGGTCGCATCGATTGCGGCCGTGCCGGTCAGCACCATGTTCTCGAGGTTCGCGCCAAGTGTATAGGAAATGCTGGACAGAACGGTGTCGTTGCCTTCGCTCAAATTCTCGATAATGGTATCGCCCGCGTCATCGACGACATACGTGTCGTTGCCTTGACCGCCGATCATGGTATCGGCGCCTGCCATACCGTTCAACGTGTTTGCGCCGGAGTTACCCGTGAGTATGTTGACGTCTGCGTTACCCGTGCCGTTCAGGGCGGCGCTGCCAGTCAGCGTGAGGTTTTCGACGTTTGTGCCCAGCGTGTAGCTGACGCCGGCCAGCACTGTATCTGTTCCCTGTCCGGCTTCTTCAATGACCACATCACCCAGCACATCTACAACATAGGTGTCATCACCCAAGCCGCCGATCAGCGTATCGACGCCCGCGCCGCCATCCAGCGTGTTGTCGAAATTGTTACCTGTAATGATGTTGGTCGCGGTATTACCCGTGCCATTCACGTTGCCGGCGCCAGTCAGGGTCAAATTCTCGATGTTGTCTGACAGTGTAAAGTCGACCGAAGAAATAACAGTGTCCGTTCCGCCATTGATCGCTTCGGAAACGATATCGCCGATATCATCGACGATATAAACATCATTTCCCGCACCACCGATCATGGTATCAGCACCCGCACCGCCATCCAGCGTGTTGTTGCCGCCGGTGCCGATCAGAATGTTATCATCGGCGTTACCGGTACCGTTAATGCTGCCAGCGCCCGTCAGCGTCAGGTTCTCGATATTGGCGCCCAATGTGTAGCTAACGCTGGACATGACGGTGTCGGTGCCCTCGTTGGACGCCTCGACGACAACATCTGCCAAGTTATCGACGATGTAAGTGTCGTTACCGTCACCACCAATCATGGTATCGGCGCCTGCCAGGCCATTCAGCGTGTTGGCGGCAGCGTTACCCGTAATTACGTTGACCTCTGAGTTACCTGTGCCGTTAATCGCGCCTACACCCGTCAGGGTCAGGTTTTCTATGTAATTGCCAAGCGTAAAGGTGGCCGAGGACAGCACGGTATCCATGCCCCCCGTAGAGGATTCAACCACGACATCGCCGGAAGAGTCGACGATATAGGTATCATCGCCGTCGCCACCCGACATGGTGTCGTTGCCCGCGCCGCCATCCAGGGTATTTGCGCCGCTGTTACCAACCAGAACGTTCACCAGCGTATTGCCGGTTGCGTTAATGTCTGCCGTGCCCGTCAGGGTCAGGCTTTCGACGTTGGCCAAAGCAGCCAGGCTGTAAGTGACAGAAGCCTGCACTGTGTCCGTGCCACCACCCACAAGTTCCGACACAACATCGCCAGCGTCATCGACAATGTAAGTATCGTTACCCGCTCCGCCAATCATGACATCCGCGCCCGCGCCGCCATCGAGCGTATTGGCACCTGAGTTGCCGGTAATCGTGTTAACCAGTGCGTTACCAGTGCCGCTGAGGCCGCTGGTGCCGGTCAGAACCAAATTCTCGACATCATCGCCCAATGTATAGCTGACACTGGAGTAAACAGTGTCTGTACCT
Source organism: Bdellovibrionales bacterium (assembly GCA_038247245.1). Lineage (GTDB taxonomy): Bacteria > Pseudomonadota > Alphaproteobacteria > Micavibrionales > UBA2020 > JAPWJZ01. The sequence goes on from JBBRVE010000043.1 coordinate 12,416, forward strand.
TCGTTGGCGGCTTCGATGACCACATCGCCCGCGTTATCCACATAATAAGTGTCGTTCCCGTCTCCACCGATCAATGTATCTGCGCCGGTGCCGCCATTCAGCGTATTGGCAGCCGCGTTACCTGTAATAGTATTGATCGACGAGTTACCCGTACCGTTGATGGCGGCCGCGCCAGTCAGCACAAGATTTTCAATGTTTGAAGCCAGGGTGTATGTCACGGAACTGCGCACTTCATCAGTGCCCGCGTTCGAGCCTTCGTTGACGACGTCACCGATATGATCGACGATGTAAACGTCATCGCCTTGACCGCCCACCATCACGTCGGCGCCCGCACCGCCATCCAGGGTGTTATTGCCGCTATTGCCCGTCAGTGTATTGACAAGCGCGTTGCCGGTCGCATTGATATCGTCAGTACCGGTCAGAGTCAGATGTTCGACGTTCGCAAGCGCCGCAAGGCTGTAAGTGATAGAAGCCTGTACTGTATCGTTACCCGCAGCTGCGTTTTCCGACACGACATCGCCCGCATCGTCGACAATGTAAATATCATTGCCCGCGCCGCCGATCATCGTATCCGCGCCCGCCATACCGTTGAGCGTGTTGTTCGACGCGTTACCGGTAATGATGTTGACTTCATCATTTCCGGTTCCGATCAGGGCCGAACCGGCCAGCGTCAGGTTTTCGATATTCGCGCTCAGCGTGTAGTTCATCGTGCTGATAACGGTATCCGTGCCCTCGCTTGCATTTTCGGTGATAACATCGCCGGTATTGTCAACGTAGTAGGTATCGTTGCCGGTGCCGCCGATCATGGTATCCGCGCCCGCCATACCGTTCAGCGTATCGTTGCCGTCATTACCGGTCAGGATGTTCTTGCCCGAGTTACCGGTAATCAGGTTATCCATCGCGTTGCCGGTCCCGTTTATCGCAGCGGTGCCCGACAGAATCAGGTTTTCAATGTTGGCGCCGAGCGTATAGGAGACAGACGTAGAAACCGTATCCGTACCTTCGCTCGCATTTTCAGACACGACATCGCCCACGTTGTCGACGATGTACGTATCATTGCCATCGCCGCCGATCATGACATCGGCGCCCGCCATCCCGCTCATCGTGTTATTGCCGCTATTACCGGTCAGCGTGTTGTTCAGGTTGTTGCCGGTGGCGTTGATGTTCGTGGCGCCGGACAAGGTAAGGCTTTCGATGTTTGTGCCGAGGACGTAATTCACAGAAGAAATTACGGTATCGATGCCCGCGCCCGTGCCTTCCGTCACTTTGTCGCCGATATTGTCGACCATATAGGTATCATTGCCCGTGCCGCCTATCATGACGTCAGCTCCGGCGCCGCCGTCGAGTGTATTGTCGCCCGTATTGCCCGTCAGCGTGTTAACAAGCGTGTTACCCGTACCATTGAGCGCGGCAGCACCCGTCAGAGTCAGTTTTTCAATGTTCGCGGAAAGCGTGTAGTTGACGGTGGCACGCACGAGGTCGGTACCGCCATTCGCATTTTCCGACACGATGTCGCCTGCGTTATCCACAATGTACACATCGTTGCCGAGCCCGCCAATCATGGTATCTGCTCCGGCGGCACCGTCCAGCGTGTTGCTGCCGTTGTTACCGGTCAATACGTTGACGCCGGCGTTGCCCGTGCCGTTTAGCGCACTCGAGCCGGTCAGTGTCAGGTTCTCGACGTTTGCGCCCAGTGTATAATTGATGCTGGCGAGCACGGTATCCGTGCCCTCACCTGAAGCTTCGGAAACGTAATCGCCGGTGCTTTCGACGACAAAAGTGTCATCTCCCAGGCCACCGATCATTGTGTCAGCGCCCGCAAGACCATTCAGGAAGTCGTTGCCGTCGCCGGCGGACAGCACGTTTTTCGCGGCGTTGCCGATGATCGTGTTGTCGCTCGCGTTACCCGTACCGTTGATCGCGGCGCTGCCGGTCAGCGTGAGATTCTCTACGTTGGGAGTTGATGCGAGACTGAAGCTGATGCTGGCGAGCACGGTATCCGTGCCTTCAGACGCGTTTTCAGAGACGACATCACCCACATTATCAACGATGAATATGTCGTTACCCATACCGCCGATCATGACGTCCGCGCCCGCCATGCCGTTCAGGGTATCGTTACCCGCGCCGCCATCCAGCGTGTTGACAGCCGCGTTGCCGATTATCGTGTTGTTAAGCGCGTTACCCGTGCCGTTAATCGCGCCAACGCCCGTAAGCGTCAGGTTTTCAACGTTCGCAGTCAGCGTGTAGCTGATGCTGGACTGTACAAGATCTGTACCTTCGTTTGCGTTCTCGTTGACAATGTCGCCGGCGTCATCGACGATGTACACGTCGTTGCCAAGCCCGCCATTCATGACGTCGGCACCAAGCCCGCCGTTCAAGGTGTCATTTCCCGCATTCGCGATGATGATGTCGTTGCCCGCAAGCCCGTTCAGGGTGTCATTGGTCGCTGTGCCATTGATTGAATCGTTGTTAGCTGTGCCGTTGACGATCGCCATGACTGGTTTTCTCCCATGAAAAATGCTTGGGGAAATTCTTCCCCCCTTATTACAATTTCCCATGTGTGGATTAACGAGTACTTAATCAGGCTGACTTTCCGCAATATTTTTTGAAAATTTTCCTAAAAATTTAATATTCCGCAAAATTGTCCAACAATTTTTCGTACCGCGTTTGTACTTTATGAAAATAAATTAAGCTGCGAGTCGCGCGCGTCACGCCTGAAATGTTCTGTTGTCAGGGGCGCGCGGCGCATAAGCCCGAACCGTTTTCGGGCCAGATCGAACAGTTGCGATATCTGGCTGGCATGGAACCCCTCGCCCCGCATGCGGCTGCCGAATTCTGCATCGTTCAGCTTGCCGTCGCGGATGGAGCTAATGCGGTTCAGGATTTTTTCCGCCCGTTCAGGATAATGTTCCTGCACCCATGTCCGGAACAAATCCTTAACGCCATAAGGCAGCCGGAGCATCGTATAACCGGCCGAGGTTGCCCCTGCCTTTGACGCGGCCTCCAGTATGCTTGGAATTTCATGTTCGGTCAGGCCGGGCACAACAGGGCCGATCAGGACATTTACCGGGATGCCGGCCTGCGATAATTGTTCGATGGCGCGCAGGCGCATAGAAGGGGTGGATGCCCGCGGCTCCATGGCGCGCGCCAGTTTGCGGTCGAGCGTTGTCACCGACATATTGACGGAAGCGAGGTTTAAAGCCGCCATGCGCGACAGGATATCGATATCGCGCGTGACCAGATGGTTCTTGGTGATAAATGATACCGGATTGCGAAATTCCTCCAGAACCTCAAGGCACTGTCGCGTGATCTTCATTTTTCGCTCAAGCGGCTGATAGGGGTCTGTGACCCCGCTCATAAATATAACGGCGGGCTGCCAGCTGCGAGACTGAAATTTTTCAGCCAGCAGTTTCGGGGCATCAGGCTTGGCAAAAATCTTGGTTTCGAAATCGAGCCCTGCCGACAGGCCAAGATATTCATGTGTCGGTCTTGCAAAGCAATAGATGCAGCCATGTTCACAGCCGCGATACGGATTGAGCGTTGCCTCCATCCCGATATCGGGACTGTCATTGGACGATATAATGGATTTTGATTTATCGCGGAACACCTGCGTCCTGAGTTTTGGGAGGGCGAATTCTTCTTCCTCCCCCTCCAGCGGCGTCATGCCTTCGGGATCGGCTTCCACCCGCAGCGGTTCGAACCGGCCCGCCGGATTTTCCAGCGCGCCGCGGCCCCTGATGGTTTCCGGAATGAATAATGGCGGTTTCGTGCTCATACTTATATATAGCACGATCAGAAACATCGTTCTAGTTTTGTTCTTTGCCTAAAAGAAAAATCAGCAGCCGCCCTGCAGGGGCTGCTCAAGTAGATCCGGCCAGATTTCAGCCCAGCCATCGGTATGCCCTGCCGTATCGATGACGGTCAGGCCGAGGCAGTCGGGACGCCCCGAGGCCTCGATAAAGCTGTTGCCGATATCGGCGGGGACCGTGTTGTCGCGCGCGCCGATAAAATGTTTCTGGCCCAGCGGCAGCAGTTTTGCCGCGACATCGACAGGGTTCAGGGATCCGTCGAGCGCGGGCAGATGATGCAGTCGGCCATACACAGCCGTATCAAGATTGCCCGCAACAGTGCGTAAACTCAGCACATCGCTGCGCTGCGCCGCAAGCAATGTGGCGACCGTCGCCCCCGCCGAAAAACCGATCAGATTGAAACCGTAAAAGTTATGCTGTTTTTTAAGCGCATCCAGCGCCGTGCCCATCGCGCCGATCACTTCTGGGCTAAACCGTTTTGCGCCGCGGAATTCATCGGCACAGGTCGCGCCGTTCTGGCACGGGCGCGTCAGGAAAATAACATTCGCGGATTTGTCGCGGGCGGCAAGCGCGGGTGCGACACCCGCATCTGGCCCGTCGCCGCCGATATAAACGGCCGCCACCTGTCCCGGGCTGCGGATTTTTTCATGCGCGGTCAGCGTGAACTGTCCGGCGTAGATCTGCCGCAGTGTAAATCCCGCAGGTGCCGTTACGACAGGCGCAGAAGGCGGGGGCTGCATCCCCATCAGGGAGCAGCCCGCCAGTGCCAGCGAAAAAACAAATGCGGTAAAAAGACGCAACTTAACTATCAGCCGTTTTTCAGCAATGCATCAAGTGCAGTCGAGAAACCCTTCATCGAGAGAGGGGCCTCGATCTGGTCTTCTTTCTTGGGGGACGTGCGGTATGCGACCAGCAGGCGTTTGCCTTTTTTCAGGCGGGCGATATGTTCCGCCTCCAGCGTCAGGTCGGTCATGCAGCCCGTGCGGCCACACATGAAATACGGCACGATATTTTGTTTTTCGTCATCCAGCTTGAAGCCGATATTGCTGGGCAGCCAAGAACCCAGCGGCGTGACCAGGCGCAGATGGGGGGTTTTCTTACCGTCCTTGCCTTTCATCAGCTCAACTTCGCTCAGTACGGCCATGGCTTTTTTGCCCTCGACCGTCGCAAAGGCTTTCTGGTACAGGCCGCAGTATTTGCCTTTGCTGGACGAGATGCATTGCATTGTCCAGTCGTCGAATTTGGTGGTGACCGGTACGGGACGCGCGGCAGCCGCCGGCTTGGCAGCGCCTTCTGTAGCGGCAACGGCGGGCGCAGCGAAGGCCAGCAGGGCAAGCGCCGCGATCATAAACATTTTTGTCTTCATGGATTGTCTTCTTTCTTGTGCAAGGCGTTTTCAAAATTCTGCCCGCGTCACATTCGCAGATTCGCCCGCTTTCCGGAACAGCAGGTTTGATTATTTTAATTAACATAATATTTGCCCCTGCTGGAAATCCGTTTGGGCGGCGCGGGCAGTTCATCTAGTCTGGGGGAGTTCCAGTTGCAAGGATTGCCCCCATGAAAAACCCCTCGCCATGCGCATTTTATGCCGGCGTTTTTGTCCTGAGCGGTGTTTTGATGATGCTGCAGATATTGCAGGCACGGATTTTTTCGGTCACCACTTGGTATCACCTGTCCTTCCTTGTCATCAGTGTCGCCATGTTCGGCCTGACGCTGGGCGCGTTGCACGTGCACAAGGGCAACGAGACGGAGCAGCGGGACAATTACGCAAGGCTGATGGGGGATGCCTGCGTCAACTTTGCAATCTTCACGGGCTTCGCGCTGGCAACACATATGATACTGCCCATCGTCGCGGCAAGCTCGACAAAAACATTGATGACGCTGCCGATGGCGGCTCTCTGCACCATTCCTTCCTATTATTTCGCGGGGTATGTTTTGAGCCTGGCGATCACGCGCGCACCCTACCCTTTCGCACGCACCTATGCGTTTGACCTTGTGGGCGCGGCCGCTGGCTGCCTTGCCGCGCTCGGGCTGATGGAAACGGTGGATGCGCCCTCTGCCGTCATGATGGTGGCGGCTGTAGCCGCATTGGCGGCGTTCTGCTTTGGCGTAACGGACAGGCTGCGCGCCGGCGGCACAGTACTTTTTCTGTTGCTGCTGGCACTCGGCAATACAATGGCAGCGCGGCCGTTCATTTATCCGTTCTGGATCAAGAACCATATCGTGACGCAGGGCAGGCTTGCGCATGACCACTGGAATTCAATCTCGCGCGTAACGGTGGATAACCCAGTTGAAGACGCCGCGCCCTATCTGTGGGGGCCTTCCAAAACATTGCCCCAGAATATGACGTCGTCATTCTATGTCCTGAAAATCGACGGCGATGCGGGCACGCCGCTTAACAAATTCGGCGGCGATTGCCGCAAGGGGCTGGAGACGCTGGATTACGACGTCACCACCATTGCCTATGCCCTGCCGGATTTAAAAAAATCGGGCATCATCGGCGTGGGCGGCGGGCGCGACGTGCTGTCAGCCTGCAAGGCGGGCATCCGCGACATTACGGCGATGGATGTCAACGATATCCAGATTTCCCTGCTGTCAAAGGTCGAGCCGTTCAAGAGCTATACAAATATATCTACGCTGAAGGGCGTGAAGCTGATCCATAGCGAGGCGCGTAGCTGGTTCGCAAGCCACCCCGATACGTTCGACATCATCCAGATGAGCCTGATCGACACATGGGCATCGACGGGCGCAGGCGCATTCGCGCTCTCGGAAAATGGGCTTTATACGGTCGAGGCATGGCGCACGTTCCTCGCGCGGCTGAATGCGGGCGGCGTGATGACGGTCAGCCGTTGGTATATCAGCGACGCGCACAGCGAGGTGGAGCGGCTGATCTCGCTCGCCATGGGGGCGCTGCTGGAACAGGGCGCGACCGCGCCGCAAAAACATATCTTCATGGCCGCATCCGACCATATCGCGACGCTGGTGCTGGCGAAAGACCCGCTGACGGCGCGACAACTGGCCGCACTTGAAAAACGCGCCGCAATCATGAAGTTCAGGGTGCTGATTTCGCCGCAGCGCAAAACGGCGAAGGGTGACCTTGCCAATATCCTTGCCGCCAAAACACGGGGCAGCCTTGATAGTATCGCCAGCGAAAGCGCCTTCGATATCAGCCCGCCGACCGACCAGCGGCCTTTCTTCTTCAACATGGTGCGATTGGCGCAGCCGTTCCAGATTTTCAGGCTGATCTCGGAAAACAACGCCAGCGCGATGCTGGGTCATGCCAAGGCGGTATTGAACCTTTACATCATCATCCTCTTTTCGCTCGCGATGGTCGCGGCGGCGATCATCTGGCCGATGCGCGATGCGGTTGCGCGCCTGAACAGGCGGTTCGTGATGGGCGGCACAGCATGGTTCGCGCTGATCGGGGTGGGTTTCATGTTCATTGAAATTTCGCTGCTGCAGCGGCTCAGCGTTTATCTTGGGCATCCTGCCTATGGGCTTAGTATCGTATTGTTCAGCCTTGTCCTGTCGACGGGCATCGGCAGTTTTATCTGCGACCGCCTGCCGCTCGATACGGCACGGGCGCGCAATGTTTGGATAATCCTGACCGCGACGGTCGCCGTTGCCGCGATCTTTGCGATCAACTGGATGACGGTTCATTTCGCAGGCGCGGAACTGGTCACGCGCGCGCTGCTTTGCGTCAGCGTCACCCTGCCGCTCGGCTGCCTGCTTGGCTTCGGGTTCCCGACCGGCATGGCATTGGCGCGGGAAGTCAGCACGCAGCCGACGGCATGGTTCTGGGGCATCAACGGCGCGGCGGGGGTGACGGGCAGCGCGATTGCGATTGCGCTGAACATTGCGCTTGGCCTGAACGTCACCATGGCGCTGGGCGCGCTTTGCTATCTGGCGTTGCTGATACCCGCGCGGATGATAAAATAGGCCTGATATTCCAATATATTAACCGGCGATTTGCTGAAAACCAACACCTCGCCTATACTGTGATGGCATGAAAAAACTGTTTAACGCTGCCGCGGCCAAACTTCGCCGCCTGTTCGGGCAACCGCCCGCGCAGGACGCATCGCATGGCCGCTCCATTTTGCATGATGCCGCGCAGAATAAATCGACCGGCTTCACACGCCATGAACGCGACGCGCAAGGGTTGCGCGGGTTGCTCCCCCACAAAGTCACAACGCAGGATGAACAGGTCGCAACCGCGCTTGTGCAGATGCGCGGAAAGACGACGAGCATCGAGAAATATATTTACCTGTCATCATTGCAGGACCGCAACGAGCGGCTGTTTTACAAACTGGCGCAGGAAAACGTCGAAGAAATCCTGCCGCTGATCTATACGCCGACGGTCGGCGAGGCGAGCCAGAAATTCTCCCACATCTTCCGCCGCCCGCGCGGGCTTTACATCACGCCCGACGACAAGGGCAAGATCCGCGAGATATTGGATAACTGGCCCGAAGCGGATGTGCGCCAGATTGTTGTGACAGACGGCCAGCGTATCCTTGGCCTTGGCGACCTTGGCGCCAACGGCATGGGCATTCCGATCGGCAAGCTTGCGCTTTATACCATCGCGGGAGGCCTTGATCCGCAAAAGGCACTGCCGGTCATGTTCGATGTCGGCACGAATAACGACATCATGCGCAACGACCCGATGTATCTGGGATACCCGCACAAGCGGCTGGAAGGCGCGGAATATGACGCACTGATGAAGGAATTCGTGGACGCCGTGAAGGATAAATTCCCGAAAGCGATGCTGCAGTTCGAGGATTTCAAGACCGAAAACGCTTTCCGCCTGATGAATGAATACCGCGACAAGATCACTTCGTTCAATGACGACATTCAGGGCACGGCGGCGGTTGCATTGGCGGGCGTCCTTGCCTCCAGCCGCATCACGGGCATCGATTTCAAGGATCAGCGCATCATGTTTCTGGGCGCGGGTTCCGCAGCGACCGGCATCGCCGACCTGATGGTAAAGGAATTGCAGGCACAAGGCTTGAGCGAAGCAGAAGCCCGCAGCCGCATTTCACTGGTCGATTCAAAAGGCCTTGTCACGACAGGCCGCGCAAAGATCGAGGATAACAAAGCACCCTTTGCACAGGATCACTCGCCTGCTTCGTTGCTAGATGCGATCAACGACCTGAAGCCGACCGTGCTGATCGGTGCGACCGGATCGCCCAACACCTTCACCAAAGAAGTCATCGAGGCGATGAGCGCGATCAATACCCGCCCCGTCATTTTCGCATTGTCGAACCCGACCAGCCACGCCGAATGCACGGCGGAGGAAGCGTATAACTGGAGCGGCGGCAAGGTCGTGTTCGCGAGCGGCAGCCCCTTTGGCCCCGTCACGGTCAATGGCAAAACATTTCAGGCAGGACAGGGCAACAACGCGTATATCTTCCCTGGCCTTGGGCTCGGCGTAAATTTGAGCGAAGCCACTAAAATTACAGATAGCATGTTTTTGGCATCCGCGCGCGCTTTGGCAGGTATGGTCGGGGATGAAGACCTGAAAAACGGCACATTATATCCGCCACTGAAAGACATCCGCAAAGTATCCGCCAAAATCGCGGAAGCCGTCATTATGACGGCAGGCAATGAAAACGTCGCGGACGTACCGCAACCCGCCAATCTTGCCGCTTTCATACAATCGAAAATGTATGATCCGTCTTATGATGTTGCAAAACCTGCAGCACCGAAATCAGGCCCGGAATCACGCCTGAAAGCGGGCCCATAAATCGAGTGCATGGATCGCGCGCAGGGATGATACCAGCAGATTCGCGTCCCGCACGCGTTCAAGCTGCGTGAAGATATCGCGCAAGGGCACGAATTCCAGCATTTCAGACAGCTGGAACACATCCGACATGCCATCGAGTATCACGGCATAGGGATAAACGCGCTCCGGCGTCATGCCAAGCGAGGAGAAATAACCCTCGCCCAGTTTTGCGACCGCACGGCGCGGCTGCAGGAATTTTGCGGCCACATATTCGGCGGCCTTTTCCGTTGTCGCGATGGCCGACGGCAAGCGGAAGGCAGGCAGCACGCAGATTTCGGAATCTCCCTCGCGCAATTGGGGCGCGGGCAGATGCCGTCGCTCCACGCCGATGCTGACTTCACCCTGATCATCAATTGCCAGCACGGCGACGGAGGCGACATTGGCGCTGGATTTCGCAGGAATCACGAATTCAAGCTCGCGGCGCGCGAGTTCGGTTTTTGCGGTGCGGTCGGAAAAGGCAGAGCGCAGGCAGCGCAGGTATCCCGCGTCATCGGGGGCCATTTCAAAATTTAGCGCCCCATTTTTTTCCAGCATGGCATCGACGCTGCAGGTATAGATATCAACCTGACCAAGGCGCGGCAATTCGGGCCCCAGCCATTTGTCGGGCCGTTGGCCCAATTTGCGTAACAGCGCGTAAATATTCATTTCCAGCCGCGCTTCTGGCAGCAAACCCACCTGCGAGGCACGCAGCAAATCCTGCGCGGGGTACAGGCGGACTTCTCCGCTGGTGCTGAAACCGGAAATATCGGGAGAAATGACGTAGCTGTGATCCACGCCGTCGCCCTGCACAGGCGCGAAAACGGAGCCGACGATTTCATCCATCAAACCGGCGGAAGGGTAATAACGCAAACCTTCCTGCAATTCAGGCATCTGCGTCGTGGAAAGCCCCGCGCGTTCGGCAAGGCGCTCCCGCAGCTGCATGCTTGAATCCGCAATCGCCACGGGCTCCACCACATGCCCTGACCATACTTTTTCATCGAGGTTCGGCGAATTGCGCGGCACAAGGTTGGTGAGGGGACGCGGATAGCCGTGCTTGGCATAAACCATCAAGCGGCCGTCGGCACCTGTCAAATACGGCAGGCAATCGGTCACCATGCCGGGGCGCGCGACCATATCGAAAAGCGTGCCGGTTTCTGTGTTTTTCCAGCTGGAGAATTGCAGATATTTGGGCGGCGTTGCCGCAACAGCGCGCTCCGCCAGTATCAGGCTGGCATCACTTGAAACTTTTTCAACGACGGCGATGTAATTCGTCGCGGGGAAGTTGCGTGGCGCGCCGTTTTCGTTATGCAGCCTGATCTTGTCGCGGAAGCGGTTTTCAACAATCCACGGATTCCAGCTGGGCGCCGCGTAAATCACGCGCCCACCCATGGCGGCCAGTTCGCGCCGGTAATCAGCGGGCGTCCACCAGGCATATTCTTCCAAAACTTCAGCCGCCCAGTCGGTGCGGTAATTCTTGCGCAGCGCGAATTCCGCGGCCCATTTCGCGGGCAGGCGAAAACGGCGGTATCCGGTGGGCGCAACCAGCGCTTCCTCGATAAAAAATCCGCGATCACGTTCGGGACGCAGTGACCGCGCGGTGGCGGAGAACAGAACGAGCAAATCGGCATCGCTCATCGTCGCAATCTCGTACCCTTCGCCGTCGGCCAGCACATCCAGCGTAACGAATTCATCCTCCGGCTCCGCGCAGAAATCGCGGATGACCATGATGCCGCCTTCCTTCAGCAACACCATCTGGTTGCGCAAAGCGTTCACGACATTCGCCGCGCTATAGTCATTAAACGAATAGATATGGTGCAGCACGCTCGAATTCAGGATACCGTCGTAACAACCTGCTGCGCCCGCCGGTTTTTCGACATCGCCGATTTCAAAACGCAGGTTTGGCAGCTGGTAATTATCCGCCGCGTATTTAACAGTATCCGGATTGATGTCGATGCCGACGACCTGCACCGCGGGGTTCAACTGCGCAAACTGGAAGGAACCAAGGCCGGAACCGCAGCCCATATCGGCAATCACAGCCCCC
>JBBRVE010000044.1:0-23768 GCA_038247245.1 Bdellovibrionales bacterium
CCCAAGGAATACGCGGCAAAAATCGCCGCAAAAAATTTGCTGGGGGCATGCCCCCAGCAATCCATTGACGGGAAGAAAGAGCCCGTCTATAAACCCGGCATGACTCTACTCTCGGCTGGACTAAAATAGGGGGGCAGGTCAGATAGTTTGAAAGAGGCTGACTGCCCTGCTTAAGGCTTCCGAATACGCGGCTTCGGTTTCGGCCGCGAATTGTCCGGCGACATAGGCTGGAATTTTTCCAGCTGTTCCTTCATCGCGCTTAATCCGGCGTCTTCGAAAATGAAAACGAGTTCGGCGGCGAGGCTCTGGGCGCGTTCCTTTGTATCGACGCGGCCGAGGTGGAGGTTTTTCGACAGCTCGCCTTCAAACTCCGGCTTGTCCTTGCCGTGGCGGGCGTAATAGCTGTTGAGGAGGCGGTGGAGTTCGGAGGTCGAGAGGGGCGATTGCGCATTGGCATCGTCTTTGGAACCCGACACGAAGAACAGGACTTCCCATTTGCCGGGCGCTGTGTCGTCGGGCGCTTGTTCGATCGAAAAGATGCTGTAGTAAGCCGTGCCTGCAACCGCTTCGTCGAACTGCGATTTCAATTTGCCCTGCTTTGCCTTGTCCGTACCCATGGCAATCACTCCGCATAATAACTATGAAAATGTGAGGGCAGTATGCGCTGCGACCAAGTGAGTCGCAAGGGGGCATGTGGGTAACTTTATTGCGATTCAAATCAGGGGGTTGCGGCGCGTTGTGCAGGTTTCTTGGGCGAGTATCTTTGGTAATCGCCCTCCATCGGCTGGATGCCTTCCTGCTGGAAAATATGGACGATTTCGGAAGCGAGGTCTTTTGCGCGTTCGGGCGCGGTGAGTAATGTATAGCGCGTTTTTTCATGCTCGATCTCGGGCATGTGTTCGGCGGGCAGATGCGCGCGCAGCATCGTCTCCAGCTTCGTCGTGCTGACTGGCGACATCGACATCGGGTTGGTGAAGGAGCCGGTCAGGAAGAACGAGACTTCCCATTTGCCGTCCCCCTCCAGCCCTTCGCCCACGCTGATCATACGGTAATGCGATGGTTTTGTGGTTTCGGCATGGTTGCGCTGGTTGAAAAATTGGCCTGTCAATTCGGTCAGTTTTTTCAGTTTGTCCAGCATGACGCATCCTTTGCTTATCCGGCTTTATTATAGGACGATATTCTGAAAATTAGGTAAATGCTGGAAAATCCATGTAAATCAAACCCCTATATCGCAAAATTCCTTGATTGCACGGTGGCGGGGTCATATATAATCAGGACAGAAAAGGACGTTTCTCATGGGAAAATTCTTGCGGTTTTTGGTGCTGGCGGTGATCGGTTTTATGCTGGGGGCAGGGGCTGCCTATCTTGGCAACCGTCGCAACGCGCCCGAACCCGTTATCGCCGGCGGCAAACCCACACCGGCATTTGACGTGGTCGGCAAGAACGGCCGTCTTGCCATCGTGAAGCCCGGCATCGGCAACGGCACCGAAGATCCCGCCGCAGGCGGCGAGGATGATGTCGCAACTGCCGCCGCCGCGAAGGCCGCAGCAGATGCCAAGCTCCATGCCGCAACCGACATCGAACAGACGATGATGACGCAGGCCGCCGAAGGCGTATCGCCGCAGCTGCTGAAAAAACAGGCCTTCCTGCGCGCGCATTCGCAGCCCAGCATCGGCATGCATGTGGATGGCACGTTTGCATTGAAGGATCAGGACGGCAAGGCCGTCACCGAAAAATCATGGCCCGGCAAATTCCTGCTGATCTATTTCGGCTACAGCAAATGCCCCGATATCTGCCCTGTGACGCTGGAGAAAATGGGCAAGGTGATCGACAAGCTAGGTGACCTTGGCGACAGGCTGCAGCCCATCTTTATCACAGTCGATCCGAAACGCGACACGCAGGAAGTGCTGAAGGGCTATGCCGAAAAACTGCCGCCTGATTTCGTGCTGCTGACCGGCAGCGAAGAACAGGTGAAAAAGGCCGAAGACGCGTTCAGGGTGCAGGTCGATATGCTGCCCGGCAAGACCGGCAAGGATGACGACTATATCGTCAACCATTCCGCGCTGGTGTACTTTATGTCGCCCCGTAACAAGCTGGAGGAAGTCATCCGCCTCGAGCAGAGTGTGGACAATGTGTTCGGGAAAATGCAGCCTTATCTTTTGGGTACAGCGCAGAAAAAAGCCGCCACACCCTGAGTTATTTTCTATAATAACCTTAAAGCTGCCGAAATGCCTGACTTTAGACAGGATTCAGTTTGCATCCAAAATCAGACTCATGCTAAAAACGCCTCGAATTCGCGGTGCATAAGAGCCGCTTATTATAAAGACAGAGGGGGCGCTTCACTTGGCAGGTAAAACGGGAAATCAGGCGATCGCACGACGCTACGCCACCGCGTTTTTTGAACTGGCATCCGAACAGTCGAAAATCGACGTGATCGCCAATGACCTTACCACCATCGAAGGCCTTCTGGCCTCGGGTGGCGACATGGACCGCTTCATCAACAACACTACGCTGCGCCGCGCCGATCAGGTGAAGGCGCTGTCAGCACTGGCGGCACATTTCAAGCTGTCGCCACTCGCCGAAAAGCTGCTGGGTGTTGTTGCGCAAAACCGCCGCCTGCCGGATCTGTCGGCTATCGTCGCATCGGCGCAGGAACTGATCGCGGAACATCGCGGCGAAGTGACTGCGGAAGTGACCGCGGCACAGGCGCTCGATCAGGCGCAGATCGACGCCATCGCGTCGAACCTGACAAAAGTTCTCGGCAAGTCGGTGCAGGTCAACCTGCATGTCGACGCGGCCATCATGGGCGGCTTGATCGTCAAGGTCGGCTCCCGCCTCATCGACTCTTCCGTCAAGACCAAGCTGGAGCGCCTGCATCGTGCGCTCAAATCCAACAACGAATCTTCAGATCAAGCCAAAATGAAAGAGGTTGCATAAGCCATGGAAATCCGCGCAGCAGAAATTTCCTCCATCCTGAAAACCCAGATCGAAAAATTCGGCGCACAGGCCGATGTGGCCGAAGTCGGCCAGGTTGTTTCGGTCGGTGACGGCGTCGCCCGCGTGTTCGGCCTCGACAAGGTGAAGATGGGTGAACTCGTCGAGTTCTCCAACGGCGTAAAGGGCATGGCCCTCAACCTCGAATCCGACAACGTCGGCGTGGTCATCTTCGGTGAAGACCGCGACATTAAAGAAGGTGATACCGTCCGCCAGACCGGCGAAATCGTGTCCGTCCCCGTCGGCAAGGAACTGCTGGGCCGCGTCGTTGACGCGCTTGGCAACCCGATCGACGGCAAAGGCCCGCTGAAGGCAAAAGAAACCCGCCGCGTCGACGTGAAGGCCCCCGGCATCATCGCGCGCAAATCGGTGCATGAGCCCATGCAGACCGGCCTCAAGGCGCTTGATGCACTGGTGCCGATCGGCCGCGGCCAGCGCGAGCTGATCATCGGCGACCGCCAGACCGGCAAGACCGCCATCGCCCTCGACACCATCCTGAACCAGAAAGAAATCAACAAGGGCACCGACGAGAAGAAAAAGCTGTACTGCATCTACGTCGCCGTCGGCCAGAAACGCTCGACCGTCGCGCAGCTCGTGAAATCGCTCGAAGACAATGGCGCGATGGAATATTCCATCGTCGTCGCATCGACAGCGTCGGAACCCGCGCCCCTGCAATACCTTGCGCCCTACACCGGCTGCACGATGGGCGAATATTTCCGCGACAACGGCATGCACGCCCTGCTGGTTTACGATGACCTGTCGAAACAGGCCGTTGCGTACCGCCAGATGTCGCTGCTGCTGCGCCGCCCGCCGGGCCGCGAAGCGTATCCCGGCGACGTGTTCTATTTACACTCGCGCCTGCTGGAACGCGCTGCGAAACTGTCCGACGACCTCGGCGCCGGTTCGCTGACCGCGCTGCCCGTCATTGAAACACAGGCGGGTGACGTTTCGGCGTACATCCCGACCAACGTGATTTCCATCACCGATGGCCAGATCTTCCTTGAAACCTCGCTCTTCTACAAAGGCGTGCGCCCGGCTATTTCCGTCGGTCTGTCCGTCTCCCGCGTCGGTTCCGCCGCGCAGACGAAAGCGATGAAACAGGTTGCCGGCTCCATTAAACTGGAATTGGCGCAGTACCGCGAGATGGAAGCCTTCGCGCAGTTCGCATCCGACCTCGAAGCATCGACGCAAAAACTGCTGGCACGCGGCGCGCGCCTGACGGAATTGCTGAAGCAGGCGCAGTACAGCCCGCTGTCGATGGAAGAACAGGTCGCCGTGATCTTCGCGGGCGTGAACGGTTACCTCGATACCGTCGCCGTGAAAGACGTTACCGCGTTCGAAGTCCAGTATCTGCAAGCCCTGCGTTCCGCGGGCGCGTCGATCCTGAAAACGATCCGCGACGAACAGAAAATCTCGGACGACACGAAAGCCGCCCTGCAAAAATTCGCAGGCGATTTCGTCGCGACGTTCACCGCAGGCAAAAAAGCAGCGTAACGGAAAAGGTTTAACCGATGCCGAGCTTAAAGGACTTCAGGACCAGGATCGCGAGCGTGAAATCCACGCGCAAGATCACGTCGGCCATGAAAATGGTCGCGGCTTCGAAACTGCGCCGCGCCCAGCTGCAGGCGGAGGCCAGCCGCCCCTATGCGAAAAAGATGGCCGAAATGCTGTCGCGCCTTGTGTCGAACGTGACGATCAATTCGCAAAGCCCGTTCCTGCTGGGCGGCACCGGCCGCGACCAGAACTACCTGCTGGTTGTCGTGACGTCAGACCGCGGTTTGGCGGGTGGCTTCAACGCCTTCGTCACGCGCCTCGCGCGTCAGCGCATTCGCCAGCTGGTGGATCAGGGCAAGACCGTCAAGATCGTTACCGTGGGCCGCAAGGGCCGCGAGAGCCTGAAACGCGACCATCCCGAAAAAATCCTCAACAGCTTTGAAGGCATCGGCCGCAAGCGCCTCGCTTTCACCGAAACCCGCCAGATCACCGACCTGATCCTCGAACTCGGCCTGCGCGGTGAATTCGATGTCTGCGAAGTCATCTATAACCAGTTCCGTTCCGTCGTGAAGCAGGACCCGACCGTGCAGCAGATCATCCCGCTGCCGATCGCGGCCGTGGCGAAAACCGAAGAAACGGGCGGCCTCAAGGCCATCTATGAATTCGAGCCGGACGAGGAAGAGCTCCTTGCCAGCCTGCTGCCCCGCAACCTGTCGATCCAGATATTCAAGACGTTGCTGGATTCGGCTGCGGGCGAACAGGCATCGCGCATGCAGGCGATGGATAACGCAACGCGCAACGCGGGCGACATGATCGCCAAGCTGACGCTGCGTTACAACCGCGCGCGCCAGGCCTACATCACCAAAGAACTCATCGAGATCATTTCCGGCGCAGAAGCCGTTTAATCGTTACAAGGAGAATTACCATGAAAATCGCAACGAACAACAAAAGCACCGGCCGCGTCACGCAGGTCCTCGGCGCTGTCGTGGACGTTCAGTTTGACGGCGTGCTGCCCCCGATCATGGGCGCGCTGACCCTCGACAACGACGGCAAGACACTTGTACTTGAAGTCGCCCAGCACCTTGGCGAAAACACCGTCCGCACCATCGCGATGGACGCGACCGAAGGCCTCGTCCGCGGTCAGGCTGTGACCGATACCGGCGCGCCCATCTCGGTTCCCGTCGGCCCCGAAACGCTCGGCCGCATCATCAACGTCATCGGCGAGCCGATTGACGAACGCGGCCCCGTGAATGCGAAACTGCACTTCCCCATTCACCGCAAGGCGCCTGAATTCGTCGACCAGTCGACGGAAACCCAGATCCTCGTCACCGGCATTAAAGTCGTTGACCTGCTCGCCCCTTACGCAAAAGGCGGTAAAATCGGCCTGTTCGGCGGCGCCGGCGTCGGCAAAACCGTCACGATCATGGAATTGATCAACAACGTCGCCATGAACCACGGTGGTGTTTCGGTGTTCGCAGGCGTGGGTGAACGTACCCGCGAAGGCAACGACCTGTACCACGAGATGATCGAAGGCGGCGTCATTAAGCTCGACGGACCCGGTTCCAAAGTGGCGCTGGTGTACGGCCAGATGAACGAACCCCCCGGCGCACGCGCACGCGTTGGCCTGACCGGCCTAACCCTCGCGGAATACTTCCGCGATGAAGAAGGCCAGGACGTCCTGTTCTTCGTCGACAACATCTTCCGCTTCACGCAGGCAGGCGCGGAAGTGTCCGCACTTCTTGGCCGTATTCCTTCGGCAGTGGGTTACCAGCCTACGCTCGCAACCGACATGGGCGCGCTGCAGGAACGCATCACCTCCACCAACAAAGGCTCGATCACGTCCGTTCAGGCAATTTACGTTCCTGCCGACGACTTGACCGACCCTGCACCCGCAACCTCCTTCGCGCACCTTGACGCGACGACTGTCCTGAGCCGCCAGATCGCGGAATTGGGCATTTATCCCGCAGTCGATCCGCTGGATTCCACCTCGCGCATCCTCGACCCCCGCGTGGTTGGTGAAGAACACTACGCGGTTGCGCGTAACGTCCAGAAAGTCCTGCAGTCGTACAAGGCGCTGCAAGACATCATCGCGATCCTTGGCATGGATGAATTGTCGGAAGAAGACAAGCTCACCGTCGCCCGCGCCCGCAAGATCCAGCGCTTCCTGTCGCAGCCTTTCCATGTGGCCGAAATCTTCACCGGTACCCCCGGCGTGTTCGTCCAGCTGGAAGACACCATCAAGGCGTTCAAGGGCATCGTGAACGGCGATTACGACGACCTGCCTGAATCGGCCTTCTATATGGTCGGCACGATCGAGGAAGCCGTCGAAAAAGCCAAGAAAATGGCAAAAGCGGCGTAACAGTAACGCGAGGGATTTGACATGGCAGACGCTATCACCACCGCCGGTACTTTCCAGTTCGAGCTTGTCTCGCCCGAACGCGTCCTCGTTTCCGAAGAAGCGAAGATGGTGGTCGTGCCGGGTGCGGCAGGTGATTTCGGCGTGCTGCCGAAACATTCCCCGCTGCTGTCCTCCATCCGCCCCGGCGTCGTGACGATCACGGCGGCGGACGGTTCCGTGCGCAAAATCTTCGTCGCCGGCGGTTTCGCCGACGTCAACCCCGACATCTGCTCGGTGCTGGCGGAAGAGGCGATTGCGGTGGAAGAACTCGACCGCTCCGCGCTCGAAGCGTCGCTGAAAACGCTGGAAGACGATGCTGCCTTTGCGAAAGAAGACGCGATCAAGCTGGCATCCGTGCAGCGCGAGATCGATGTGACGAAAGCAAAGCTTCACGCTGCGGCTTAATTTTTATCGGGATTTTTGGGTTTGAATACCGCTGTCGGCGGCGATTGAATCGCGCGCGTCGTGGCAAGACTGATTTCCTTCGCATCCCGCCATTCACCGAGGCGCTGTTCACGCGCCGTTTTCTCCTGCTCCGCCGCTGCCCGCTCTTCGGGTGTCATGCGATGTTCTGCAATCTGCTCCGCCGTCAGTTTCTCCAGAATGACCGGCGTGCCGAAGCGGGAGGTTAAATGATTTTTCCGCAGCATATCCTGCAGCGCGTCTCCACCCGTCAGGATCACGACCGTGCTTTCACTTTCCATCGCACCCGCGATGCCGGCGGCGATGCGGCCTTGGATGATGGCGCTGGCTTCGCCCAGATGTTCGATGATGAGTATTGAATCTTCCGCCTCGGTAAACACCTTCACGGCCGCAAAAGGGTCGCTGTCGTCTATCTTGCGGGCGTCGCGCATCATGACGGTGTCGCTGACACCCTTGGCCTTCAATGCTTCCGCATATTCGAGTGCCATTGTCGTCTTGCCGGACGGCGAGGGGCCGATGATCGCCTGTCCGGTGCCGCGCTTGTCAAAGGCATCGGCGATGTCGACCGCGCGCTGCAATTCGGGGGTGAGAGTCATGTCTTCACCTGCCGCTTGCGAAAGCGTGCGGTTTTCGGCGCGGTAAGTTCAGCGCGCGGCCGCAAATCTTCGTCACGCGCCTCTTTCCATTCGGCGCTGCGCTGGCGTATGCGGTCCCCTTCCTTCAGGTCGTCGTGATAGGCGGCGATTTCCTCGGGAGTGAATGTTTTCGGGGTATTAATGGTGGTACGCAGGCGCTGCGAAATTTCCGGCATGTTGCGCAGGGCTTCCGCAAGATCGGCGGGTGTCGAGATAAACACGATTGTCGTCGTCCGCTGGTCTATGGCGCGCACAAGGCGGTTATGCAGCAGTCTCTGCCCGTCATCACCGTCATGGCGCGGACGAAAATTTTCAACAATCAGCACGCCGCCCGTGGCATCGCCCATCAGCTTGGTCACGGCATTCACATCGCCCGGGTTGTCGAAAGAAACCGTTTCAAAATCCTTGCGGCTGCGCGTCTGGTTGGCGAAGCCCCGCGCGATCATTTCCGCCGCATAGCCTTGCGCCTGCGTCGTGCGTCCCGACCCCGCCGGCCCGACGATGAACTGGTGCATCTTCGTTCCGGTGTTGGCAGCCGCCTTGTCGAGCATTTCTGTCAGTTTTTCATGCAGCAAGAAACCGGCATCCTTTCATATATGATGGTCATATTTTTACAGAAAACGATTAAATAACGGTTATCGCCTTGTAAAATAAAGTTATTTCTGCGCCACCTTCCCCTCCGCACAGGATAGGACTATCTTATCCGGTATCAAACCAAAGGAGACGTCCCATGCCCGGCGCAGCAGTACAAATCATCGATGTAGTAGCCCAATTGAACCTGAAGGACAGCGCGCTGTTCCGGCAGCTGGGCTATATCGACGGCGCGTGGACGGGCGCAGAGGGCGGCCGCATGTTGGAGGTGAACAACCCGGCAACAGGCGACATCATCGGGACCGTGCCGAATATGGGCGCGGCGGAGACCAAGAAAGCCATCGATGCGGCGCAGAAAGCGCTCGAGAGCTGGAAGACGATGCTGGCATCCGATCGTGCGAAGATTTTGAAAAAATGGGCGGATCTGCAGCTTGAAAATATCGACGACCTCGCAAAAATCCTGACCGCGGAACAGGGCAAGCCGCTAACGCAGTCCAGAGCTGAAATTCAAAGCGGGATCGATTACGTCGTGTGGATGGCCGAAGAAGGCCGCCGGGTTTATGGCGACGTTATCCCGACGCATAATAAAACGCACCGTTTGGTGACGCTGAAACAGCCCGTGGGCGTCTGCGCAATGATCACGCCATGGAATTTCCCGTCATCGATGATTACGCGCAAGACGGGTCCGGCACTTGCCGCCGGTTGCACGGTTGTCATGAAACCCTCCGAATTCACGCCGTTTTCCGCGCTCGCGCTGGCTGAACTGGCGGAACGTGCAGGCATCCCGAAAGGCGTGCTGAACATCGTGATCGGCGAGGCACAGCCGATTGGCAAGGAAATGACGGATAACCCCACGGTCAAGAAACTCAGCTTCACCGGCTCGACCGCCGTTGGAAAAATTCTGCTCACGCAGTGCGCGGCGAGCGTCAAGAAAGTTTCGATGGAACTCGGCGGCAACGCGCCGTTCATCGTGTTTGACGATGCCGATATCGATGCGGCTGTTGCGGGCGCGATGGCGTCGAAATTCCGCAACGCGGGCCAGACTTGCGTTTGCGCGAACCGTATTTTCGTGCAGGAAGGTATCTATGACGCCTTCGCGCTGAAATTCACCGAAGCGGTTGCGAAAATGAAAGTCGGCAACGGACTGGAGGAGGGGGTCGAGATCGGCCCGATGATCAACGTCAAGGGCATGGAAAAAGTTGAACAACACCTCGCCGATGCCGCGCAAAAAGGCGGCAAGGTCACGACCGGCGGCAAGCGCCACAAACTGGGCGAGTCTTTCTTTGAACCGACCGTCGTCACGGGCGCGACGCCCGACATGAAATTCTTCAAGGAAGAAACCTTCGGCCCGCTCGCCCCGCTGTTTAAATTCAAGACAGATGATGACGTGATCAAGTTGGCGAACGATACCGAATACGGTCTTGCCGCTTATTTTTATTCGAACAACATGGCGCGTATCTGGCGCGTGGGCGAGGCTCTGGAATACGGCATGGTCGGCGTGAACAGCGTCGCGATTGTGGCGGCACAGGCGCCCTTCGGCGGCTGGAAACAATCTGGCATCGGCACCGAAGGCTCGAAATACGGGATTGAGGATTATCTGGAGATCAAGCTGCTGAGCCTTGGCGGTCTTTGATAAAAATAACCCTGCAGACGTAAAAAGGGCCCGGTGGTCAAGACCGGGCCCTTTTCTGAAACACTTTAACGTCTCGGGTGCTTATGTGTGTAAGTGAAGATCACTAAAGTGTAGAGAACCGAATTTCTGTGTGCTCTGCTCTCGTTATGGATAAGTTATATCTTCAGTATAGCGCAGGTCAATTAACAATTTTTTCATAAATAAGAAGCGTTCTCACTCGCAATTCAAAGTCGCGGAAAAACAGACATTTGGCGAAATCTCTGCATAGGAATTATTTAATAAATTCCTAACCATATGCCCGTAAAATGGGGATGGGGATAATGGGGAACACCATGGAGTCGCCAGACGACACCGATGATGATTCCGGCGCCTTGGGTGCGGAGAAGCGCAGCCAGCCGAAATCGCAGGTCGGATATTTTTCGATACTATCCGCCACCAACGCCGACGGGCGTGTCATGGTGGGACAGGATATTGAGATTTTTCCTGATCAGGCGCGCCCCGATCTTGCCTCTGTCGCCACACAGGCCTTCGAGGCACGCGACCGTCGCTCGGGCGGCGAACAGTTCGCGCTGTTGTGCCGCAACAGCCGCGTGCCGCGCGTCACCAATATAGGTTCTTACAAAAGCATCCGCAGCCCGCATTTGCTGAAACTGATCGAAGCGGGCATCATCGACTGGAAACCCGAAGGCCGCCAGAAACTGGCGCTCGTATTTGAAACACCGGGCGGCCGAAAATTTCAGGAGACGCCAGACAGCAAGCCACTCCGTCTGCACGAAGAACGCCTGATACCCGCCTTCATACATCCGATCCTGAACGTGCTGCTGGAATTCCGCCGCGCCGATATGATGCATGGCGCGATCAGCCTTGATAACATGTTCCTGACGGGCGCTGCCGGCGCGGAAGCGGTCGTGCTGGGTGAATGTTTATCGACTGCTGCGTTTTTCCGCCTGCATCCATTATATGAAACCATCGAGCGCGGCATGGCGCAGGCATCCGGGCGCGGGCAGGGGTCGATGAAGGACGACCTGTATGCGCTGGGTTTCTGCGTGGCGCAGATCATGCGCGGCGTCAACCTTGCCGCCGGCAAAACACCGGCGCAGATCACGAATCTAAAAATGCAAAGCGGCTCGCTCAGTTTTGCCACGGGCGGCGACCGCCTGCCCGGCAATATCGGCGACTTCCTGCGCGGCGTGCTCAATGATGACGAAACACAACGCTGGGACCTTGACGAGGCGCTGCGTTGGGCAGAGGGCCGCCGCATCAACTCCAAGCCGCAATATGTGCCCGTGAAGGCGTCGCGGCCGCTTATTTTCCGCGATGAAAAATTCTGGGACCTGCGCTCCGTCGCTGCCGCTTTCTCGCTGCATCCCGCCGAAGCGCTGACGGTAATGGAAAAAGACCAGTTTACGCAGTGGATCAAACGGAATTTCGAGGATAAGGAACTGGAAAACCGGATTGTGAAAGTCTGGGAAAAAGAAAAGGGATCGAGTCGCGAGCGCGTCGTATCCAGCATCTGCATGGCACTCGATCCGCGTGCGCCGGTGCGATATAAAGGGCTGGCGATTTTCCCGACGGGTCTGGGCGTTGCGCTCGCCGAAGCCATGTCGCGGCAGGACGAAGTACAGAGCCATGCCGAAATGATCGCCACCCAGATGTTCACCACATGGGTGCAGCAGCGCTTCGACGAACTTGCGGATTCATCGGGCATTATCACTCTGTTCGAGAAATGCCGCAATTTCCTTGTCCAGAAAATGCCCGTCTACGGGAT
The DNA here is from genome assembly GCA_038247245.1 of Bdellovibrionales bacterium. GTDB lineage: Bacteria > Pseudomonadota > Alphaproteobacteria > Micavibrionales > UBA2020 > JAPWJZ01. The sequence continues at coordinate 11,937 of JBBRVE010000044.1, forward strand.
CGAACGCGTGCTCTACATGCTCGACAAGGAAGTCGTGTGCATGAGCCCGCTTCTGCTGAATTACGTCGTGCTGGGGCCGGGCAGTTTGCTGCTGGCGCTGGAAGACATCGCGAAAAAGCCGAACCGCCCCGAGAGCATCCTCGACCGCCACATGATGGCGTTTATTTCCGTGCGGGAACCGAAAATGATCGACCCGCATCTGGGGCATGTGATTTCGCGCGACCGCGGGTATCATCTGGTCGGCGTGGCGCGCACGCTGGCCGCGATCCAGCGGCGATTTAATACAGGCCCCGTACCGGGCGTGGGCGGCTGGCTGATATCGATGCTGACGCCCGCCATTGAACGGTTCAACGACCGCGATTTGCGCGCCGAGCTGACCAAGCGCATGAACAAGCTTTCGAACGAAGGCGACCTGAACAGCATCCTGGACCTGATCGATAACGCGGCGCTGGTGCAAGATGATATCCAGCGTTTCGTGCTGGCGCGCCGCGAGTTTGCAGGGCTGGTGCGTGAACGCCACCAGATTGAGCAGCAACTGAAACGGCGTAGCACCTTTGGCCGCGCTTCAGGACGGCAGATGGCCATGTTGTTTTCCGCGTCGCTGTCGTCGCTTTGCCTTGTCGGTTATTTATTCCTGCGGCTGACGGGGGGGGGCTGATATGGCGGTGGTGCAAGAACAGGAGCAGAAAAAAGCACGTATGCCATGGCGCGTTAAATTCGCGATCCTGACACTGCTGTTGACGGCGGGGGTGTTTTTCCCGACGACGGTGCTGATTTGCGGCTGCATGATTCCCACCTTTGTGGCGGCGTTAATCGACAATGCGCAGCCGCGCACCGCTTGGCTGACGGTCGGCTGCATGAATTTCGCGGGCAGTATCCCCGCGTGGCTTTCGCTCTGGGAAAGTGGCCAGCGGCTTGACCAGTCTTTTGAATTATTAATGCAGGCCAGCACCCTGATCCTTGCCTATGGCGCGGCGGGGGTCGGGTGGCTGATCTACTTCAACGTCACGCCCTTCGTGGCCGGCATCATGGTCATGCGTAACGAGAAGCGCTTGAAAGATATAGAAAAAAGGCAAATGGCGCTGGCCGCCAAATGGGGCCGTGAAGTCGCCGGATCGTAAAGCTCCCGCGCATTTTCCTAAAATTTTAAATGATTGAATTTGTTGTACTTTGTGCAAGAAATTAACAGGGGTTTAAGCACAGTAGTCTAAGATAAAGAATGGGTAATGGATGGCGTGCCGTGATGTTGCGCGTCATTTGTGATGTTCTTAAAGGGCAATGAATGATCAAGACCTTGAGACGATGGCTGAGACGCGAAGAGGGTGTGACGGCGGTTGAATTCTCGCTGGTCGCCATGCCGCTCTTCACGATCATTTTCGGCATCATCGAGCTGTCGATGTTCTTTGCCAGCGGCACCGTGCTGGAAGGCGCCTCCGCCGAAGCCGCGCGCCGTATCCGCACGGGGCAGGTGCAGCAGGCAGAAGATCCGGAAGAATCTTTCAAGTCGCTGCTGTGCCATCAGGCAGAAGCAATGCTGGATTGCGACAAGATCCAATATGAAGTCATTCATATGGGCGATAATACCTTTTCGCTCGCCGACACGATGGAGCCGCAATTCGACGAAGAGGGCAATTTGATTCCGCACCCGTTTGATGCCGGTGGCGACAGCGACGTGATTCTTGTCCGCGCGTATTATCAATGGCATTTCTATACGCCTTTCCTGGGTTCCATGCTGACGGCGGGCTCGGGACAGGACTGGGTCGCCCATATGGCGACGGTCGTGATACGTACGGAGCCATATTGCACATCACTCAATCCTATGAACTGCTAAAGACGGGAAAAACATGTTGCGTGGCCTTGTAAAATGGATGAAAGACGACGGTGCGACGGCAGCGGTCGAGGCTGGATTCCTGTTCCCGCTGCTGCTGGTGATCCTGTGCGGCACCATTGATATCGGCATCGGCCTTGTGACCAACCAGAAAGTGACCAACGCGACGCAGACGGTCAGCGACTTGTTGACGCGGGAGGTCGAGGCCAAACCCGCCGACATAGATGACGCGATTGTGGCCGGACGCATGGCAATGATGCCGTATCCGACCGATTCATACGGCGTGGATATCGCCAGCGTCAAATTCATCGGCACGACCAAGGTGCCGACGGCCCAGTGGCGCCGCACGTTTAATATGGCCGCGAATACCGAGGCTCTGGCGCGCACCGCTGGTCTGGGCGGACAAAACGAGGGTGTGCTGGTTGTGACCGTGCGCTATGTGTTTACGCCTATTTTTACGTCTTATCTGGGCGCGCCAGTGGTAATGAAAATTGAATCATTTGCCCGTGGCCGCAAAGTCGCAACGGGCTATATTCCCTGTTCCACAGGAGGATCTTCATGCTGAATAAAAATCTGCGCGGCGGCGGTCAATCGCGCGCGCCCGAAAAATGCGCCCTGATTGCATCTTTGCGCAAATGGATAGCCGATACGTCGGGTGTCGTCGCCCTTGTGGTGGTGTTCTGCATGCCTGCGTTTTTCGCGGCGGCCGGCGTCGCGGTCGACCTTGCGCAGGCCTATAACCTGAAAACCCGGTTGTCGGGCGCGCTTGACAAGGCAGCGCTCGCGGGTGGCAACACCGACGGCTCGGCGGCCGAAGTGGAGGCGCGTATCCATGCCTATTTCGACGCGAACTATCCCGAAGGCGCGCTGGGTGAGGCCTATGACATCACTGTCCTGACGCCGCCCGGTATGGTGGATGTCCATGCGAAATCAAAAACGCGGACTGTCTTCATGAACATCTTCGGGCAGGAATTTATCGACGTCTACGCAGAAACCATCGTGCGCCGTGAAATTTCGGGGCTTGAACTGGTGATGGTGATGGATAACACCGGTTCGATGGCGGCGGACGCCGGGGGCGGCGTGAGCAAGTTGACGGCATCTAAAACAGCCGCCAAAAAACTTCTCGATATCCTGTACGGCCCGACCTCGAAAGTGGAGACTCTGTTCGTGGGGGTGGTGCCGTTTTCGCAGGACGTCAATATTGGTTCGTCGCGTACCAACTGGCTGACATCGAATTCGAACAACTGGGGCCCCGCGGGTTGGGGTGGCTGCGTGGAGGCGCGCGAAACCAGCAACAGGGACGTGACGGATGATCCGCCCTATGCGATCGACGTGTCCGAAACGACGACTGCAAAATTCCCCAGCTTCTATTCTACATGCAGCTCTACCACGAACAACGTCTGGTACCAGACACGCGGCACCGACATTGCGACCAACGGCAACTTTTCCTCAGCAACCGGCTGGACGCTCGGCACAGACTGGTCCATCGGCGCCGGTATCCTGACGAAAAGCACGGACATGACGAACGTTGCGACCTATGGCGACTTCTCATCGAGTTCGGGCTGGACGCTGGGGTCAGGTTGGACCGTCACCAGTGGCCAATTGACGAAAAGCTCGACCGCCAACAGCTCGGTCACGCGCACGCCGTCTATCGCGCTTGTGAACGGGCTTGATTATACCGTGACCTTCACCATCGTCACGCGCACGGCGGGCTCGGCGAACGTGACTGTCGGCGGCACGGCCGGGACGTCACGGTCCGCAACCGGCACCTATACCCAGACGATCACGGCGGGTAGCGGCACCACGATCGGCATTTCCACGGCGAACGGTTTCAAGGGTAACATCGACAACCTGACCGTCCAGCGCGTGGCGGAAAGCAGCAGCGCCGTGACGCGATCCCCGTCGACATCGTTGGTGACAGGCGAGGATTATGAGGTGACCTTCACCATCGTCAGCCGTTCTGCGGGTTCGGTCTATGCGACGGTCGGCAACCGCTCCAGCTCGGCCTATTCGTCGGCTGGCACTTATTCGCAAATCCTGACCCCCAGCAGCGGCAGCACCATCGGTATCAGCACAACGAACGGGTTCGAGGGTACAGTCGATAACCTTGTCGTGAAACGGCTGACCGACTGCGGCAGCGGCCCAGATTACGTGTACAAATCACCGCTTAGTAATACAGGTTACGGGCCAAACAAATATTGCGCCGAGTCGCTTTTGGGCATGACTAACGTCAAGAGCGACATTGTGACCAAGCTTGACGCGATGCAGGCGAACGGAGCGACAATGATCAACCTTGGACTCGCCTGGGGTTGGCGGATGCTCAGCCCGCGCTGGACGGGCATGTGGGGTGGCGTGATGGACTCGACCGAACCAAAACTACCGCTGGCATATAATCATCCCGGCATGAATAAAGTCATTATCCTGATGACGGACGGCGATAACACTTTCGGCAATAACAATTATACTGCCTACGGCAAGCTAACCGACGGGCGCATTTCGACGAGCCAGACGACGGCGGAGAATACACTCGACACACGCACCGCAAACCTTTGCACGACGATCAAGAATAAAGACATCCTCATCTATACAATTGCGCTGGGTACTGGCGTATCTACCGCCAGTAAGAACATGTTGAAAGCGTGCGCCACAAGCCCGGCGTATGCGTTCGTATCACCAAGCGGCTCAGAGCTGCAAAACGTATTTACGACAATCGCAAACCAGCTCAATTCTTTGCATATCGTCTATTAACTGTTGCAACTGAATCACAAGCGTTAAAGAAAGAGCCGGAAAGCAATTTCCGGCTTTTTCCTTTTGATTACAATGGATGACTAGGAACAATTTTAAATACTTTTTAGAATATCAAATTTGATGCAAATAAAAGTCCCGATAACTATGAAATCCATGCGAATACTTCAAAATTAACCTACACTATACCCTCTATTTACTGAATGTTAAGCGAATCCGCGGTATGATAAAGATATAAGGGAACGGGTTCACAACCTTACAACGAACGCAAACAACAAAACTCAAACATACCTATGGAGGGTAATATGCTTAAGAAATTCATTCGTAACGAAGAAGGCGCAACCGCAATCGAGTACGGCCTGATCGCTGCCGGCATCGCGGTCGCTATCGCTGCGGCTGTATTCGCACTCGGCTCGCGCCTGAACGGTCTGTTCACCAGCGTGAAAGACCAGCTCTAATACGGGCGCTACTGCTAGCTAAACAGAAGCCCGTCCTACAAAGGCGGGCTTTTGTTTTAGCAGGCGGCGTTAACCATCCTTTGCCGCATTTTAATGGGGCATTAAGCATGGGGCACTAAAGTAGAAATATGGGGCAGCCCGTATTTCACGGCTTGGGGCAGGGGTATCTAAGGAGTTTTTCATGTTCAAGCAATTTATCAGAAAGTTCATCCGGAAGGACGAAGGCGCAACGGCTATCGAATACGGGCTGATTGCAGCCGGTATCGCGATTGCGATCGCCACCGCCGTTTTTGCGCTGGGCTCGCAGCTGAAAACCTTCTTTGACAGCGTGCTGACCGCCTTCGGCTAGTGAGGGCAGTATCGGCAACGCTATTCTAACACCACAGGCGTCCCCGTATCGGGTAGCACCGTCATGTTCCTGCCAGAGGCTCTCCTTTTCATGATCGTCCTCCTTTGTATCGCCATTGTCTTTGTGGTCACGCTCATGGCTTGCGTGTCGGATGCGACATCCTTGCGCATCCCCAACCTCTATTCCCTGATCGTGCTGGCCGCTTTTGGCGTTGCCTGCATATCCTCGCCTGATGTTTTTGATCCGCTATGGAAACACTTTCTGGCGCTCGGAATTATTTTCGGCGTGACCTACCTGATGTTTATCGCAGGCATGATGGGCGGCGGGGATTCCAAGTTTGCTTCCGCGCTGGCGATCTGGATCGCGGCGCAGGGCGTGATGGTATTCGTGTTCTGGATGGCGGTTGCGGGCGGGGTGATCGGTGTGCTTTCCCTCTGGATGAAAAAGAAAAAGCCTTTTATAAACCCGCGCGAAGGCGGCTGGGTGGCGGCAGCGCAGAAGGGCGAAAACAAGATTCCATATGGCATTGCCATAAGTTTCGGGGCATGGATGGCCCTGTTGCATAGCGGACTCATAACTCACCAATTAGGTGAGGTTTTTAAAATAATCCATTAAGAATCCACATTTTTTTCTGGACACATTCGGGGTTTCCTGTGCAAGAATGAAATCGGGGTACTATCCGATTGGGGAGTTATCATGAATAGAAGCGTATTAATGGTCATGGGCGGTGCGTTGATGGTGGCGATCGTTGTCGCCCTCATCGTGCAGGCCAAAGTGTCCCCGAAGGGTGCTGCGAAAGCCGACACCTCGTCGCAGGTGCTTGTCGCGAACAAGCAGATACTGATCGGCGAAAAGCTGAAAAACGAAAACGTACATTGGGAACCGTGGCCGTCCGGCGGCATGTATAGCGGCGTCTATAAGCGCGACGAATATCCCGATGACAAAATGCCCGAGATTTTTGATACGCCGCTGCGTCGCACCGTCGAAGGCGGCGAACCGATCACCCGTCAGGCGCTGATCCCCGACGTGAAGGGTGGCAAGAACTTCCTGGCCGCCACCATTTCCCCGGGCATGCGCGCCGTGGGCCTGCGCATCAATGACGTGACGTCGGTGGGTGGTTTCGTCGCGCCCGGCGACAGCGTCGATATTATCCTGTCCTATCAGGCGAACCTGCCCGGTCCGGCACAGGCGGTGGGCGAGGTGCTGATCGGCCGTTTCGCCAGCCAGACAGTTCTGTCAAACGTGCGGGTGATGGCGGTTGACCAAAGCTTCAAGGATGAAGGCCGCGAGGCCAAGATCGCCAAGGTCGTGACGGTCGAAGTCACCCGCGAAGGCGCCGAAGTACTGGCGCTTGCCACACAAATGGGCGAATTGTCGCTGGCGCTGCGCCGCATCGGCGAAAAAGACACTGCTGAATCTGTTGTAACTCCGCTCACAACCGAAGCGGGCACTTCAGAAGTCATTCGTAAACTGAACCAGGTCATGACCACGGGCGGCCCCGCCGCCTCCGTCAGGGTCTATAACGGCAATACCGTACAGAACGTACCCGTCCGCGCCGGCGGACAACAGGGAGGAAACCCATGAAACATCTCATGACATCCATCATGAACCGCAGCTATGCCAGAAAGCTGTTCGCCACAGCGGCAGTCGTCCTGTGGACGGCGGGCCTTTCGGTTGTGGCGCAAGGAGCGGCATCGCCCAGCGTCAATCTGGTCGCGGGCAAGGCCGAAACGATTATGCTGTCTAAGCCGGCAGCCGACATCCTGGTCGCCAACCCCAGCATCGCCGATGTGGGCAGCCTTCGCGCCGACAGGTTATATGTGGTCGGTCGCGGCGTGGGCGACACAAATATCCTGGCCTTTGACGCCGAAGGCAACCAGCTGGCCGATATCGCCGTGCATGTGGCGGTCGATGACGCCACGCTGCGCAGCACGTTGAAAAACCTTTTCCCCAAGGAAAAAATCACCGTCAGCACCGTCAACAACAGTGTCGTGCTGAAGGGGCGTGCGTCGTCCGCCATGGTCGCAAACCAGATCCGCGACGTATCCACCCGCTTTGTAGGCGCGAATGCCGCGAACCGCACGCTTGTCGACCTGATGACGGTTGCAGGCGAACAGCAGGTCATGCTCAAGGTGAAGGTGCTGGAGGCGCAGCGCGACGTGCTGCGTGAACTAGGCGTCAGCATCAACGGCACCGATTTCGATACCGTGACGGGCGTCGGCCTCTCTGCGCTGACCCAGTTCGGTAACGGCGTCCTGACGGTAGACCCGCCGGGCGGCCATTTCGGTCCTTTCAACATCGACGTGCGTGGGCTTGAACGCGACGGCCTGATCAATACGCTTGCCGAACCTACGCTGACCGCGATTTCGGGCGAAACCGCGGGCTTCCTTGCAGGTGGTGAATTCCCCGTGCCGGCCGGCCGTGACCAGGACGGCAACGTGACGATCGAATTCCGCCAGTTCGGCGTGTCGCTCAACTTTATCCCGACCGTGCTCGATCAGGATCGCATTTCGCTGCAGCTGACCTCGGAAGTGTCCGAGCGGTCGGAAGCGAACAGCGTGACGCTGATCAACACGATCATCCCGGGCCTGTCGGTGCGCCGTGCGCAGACGACGGTGCAGATGCAATCAGGCGGCACATTGATGATGGCGGGCCTGATGCGCTCGCGCTCCGTCGATGCGCTCAACGGCTTCCCGGGCTTGAAGGACATCCCGATTTTGGGCAACCTCTTCAAGTCTAAATCTTTCCAGCGCGGTGAATCGGAACTGGTGTTCCTTGTGACGCCCTATCTGGTCGAGCCTTTTGCCGATGCGCATGCCGAACGCGTGACGCAGATGGGCAACGACGCGCTGCAGTCCATCTTGCACACCGGCACGAACGGCAAAAACCCCACCTGGGCGCCGGGCGACATGCCGACGCCGGGTGTTACGCCTAAAATGCAGCAGGCACCCGCGACCGCGCCGATGCTGGAGCGCGCACCGGAACCTGCGCGCCCCCGCAAAACCGAATACCGCCGTCAGGGTGAGGAAGACCGCACTGCCGGGCAAAAGGGCGCAAGCCTTGACCGCCAGATGGAGCCGCGCGTCAAATCCAGACCTGTGCAGAAAGCGGAAGTAAACCAGCTGGTCGGTGCGCCCGTGGTGGCTGTCGATTCAGCGCCGATTGAAGGAAACCCTGGCCTTGCGCTTCCGGTGGGCGGAAAAATGTCGGCGAATGATTTGTCGGTCGATGGCCTGCCCGTACTGGCGACTTTCGATGTTGCGATACCTCTGCCAAAGCGCAAACCCGTGATGGGCGAGGGGCATAAGCTTGCCGCCGCAAAGCCTGCAACGCTCAAAACGGTGGAAGCGGTTACAACGCTCGCGAAAATCGAGCCTGCTGCCGGCATGACTGCACCAACCTCTGCACTGCAACAAGCAGTGACGGCCAAGGTCACTGAAAACGCTGTTCTTTCTGCGCCGCTGCCCCGTCGCAAGCCGATGCAGGTCGCCGCCGCAACGCCGTTGTCGAGGACTTTCATCGCGGGCTTGCGTAAAATATATGGTGACCGTGTATCCGCTACCCTGTCCGGCAGCCATTCCTATGGCTATATTGTAGATTAAGGAGATTGTCCATGCGCCGCACTAAACTTTCGGCCCCGAAGCTTTCCGCCCTTTCTGCGCTGCTGCTGGCCATGATGCCGGTCGCGGGTTGCAGCATGTACACGCCCAGCCAGGTGAAAACCGGCGAGATCGTGGTGGCCGATGTCATGAAAACCAGCACCTTGTCGGCGGAAAAATTCGATGCGACAGATGTGAACATCGCTGCCAATGATTACATGCAGAACGGCCGGAGCGGCGCACGCCTTGTGGTGCCTTATCTGCGCAAGCATGGCAACGCCAATCGCGCGGCAGCCATGCAGCTAGGCCAGCAATATAAAAACGCCTTTGCCAAATATGGCATGGACGACGTGAAGGTCGATTACACCGAAACCGCCGACCGCGAAGGCGCGCGCCATGCTGTGCTCGCCTATACCGCCGTGGTCGCGCAAGCGCCGCGCGATTGTACGCGCCTGCCGGGTGCGCAGGGCACGGCGTCGCTGCCCCAGATCGAGGATTACAAAATCGGCTGCGAAACACGCACGATGCTGAGCAAGATGATCGCAAACCCCGAAGATCTGATGGGCAATGCGGGCGCGCCGGATGGCGTTTCGCGCCGTAACGGGCCGATGACAGAGGGTTACATGTCGGGCCGCAGCAACCCGCCTTTGACCGGGCTGAATGCCAGCACAACGGGCACGACATCCGTATCCGGCGGCGGTATCAGTGCCGGCCAGCCGACAACGCAGTAACAGGAGTGGCATGAGCGATATCACGACATCATTGCTGCCGGCGTCCCGCGTGGATTTTTTCGCGCTGGATGAAGGCACGGCCGCAACCGCGCAACAGCTGGCTGCCGACTGGCGCTTTGCGCGTGTTGGCGTACAGGTAACGCAAGGCGGCATCGAGGCCGCCATCGCCGCCTATTCGCAAGTGGCGTCGCCCGAAGTCATCATCATAGAAACAAACGACATATCGGAAAACTTCATCGCGCTGCTGGGCCAGCTGGCCGGCACCTGTGCGGAAGGGACGGATGCCGTCATTATCGGGCCGATGAACGACGTGCATCTTTACCGCAGCCTTGTCGGCATGGGTGTACGCGATTATCTTGTGCGTCCCGTCTCCGAAACCGACCTTGTGAACGTCATCGCCAAGGCTTTGGTCGATAAGCGGGGCCTGGCCGGCGCGCGGCTTGTCAGCGTCATCGGCGCCAAGGGCGGTGTCGGGACCACGACGGTTGCGCAGCTGCTGGCCTATAGCATTGCCGAAACTTTCAAACAGAAAACCATGCTGATGGACTGCGCGGGCAGTGCCGGATCGCTGGGTATCGCGTATGGTATCGAACCGCTGGCGTCACGCACCGAAGTTGTGCGGATTGGCGCGGCGGGCACCGAAGACGACGTGAAGCGCATTATCCAGTCGGTTTCCGATCACCTGTCGCTGATCGTCTGCGGCGGTGAACCATTATTGACCGACCCGCCCGATGCCGAGGGGTTTGAAACACTCGTCAACCGCATCATGCAGAAATATCCGGTCGTGGTGATGGATTTGTCGGGCGCGGCTCCCGCCACCCAGAAACGCATGATCTCGCGCTCCGCACATATCGTGACTGTCACGACGCCCATGCTGCCCTCACTGCGCAACTGCCGCACGGCCATGAACGAAATCCGCCATCTGCGCGGCGGCAATAACGAAACCGATATTGTCATCAACATGCAGGGCGCAAGTTCCGAAGAGGTCGCGGCGAAAGACATCAAGATGGCGCTGGAGCGTGATCCGAGCGCAGTCATCCCCTATGCGCCCAAGATTTTTGTGGCTGGTGAAACGTTGGGCAAGCCCGTCGGTCAGAACAAAGCCGCAGCCGATATCATGAAATCGCTTGGCGTGATTGCGTCGCGCGCCTCGGGCACGGCTGCTGCGGAAACAAAAACAGACAAAAAAGACGGCGGCGGATCGCTTGGTTTCCTCAAGAACCTCGGCGGCAAAAAGAAATAAGCGGGGAGGGCATCGTTCATGTTCGGCAAACGTACAGACGGAACCGCGCCACCACCGCCGGCCGCAGCACCCGCGCCTGCGCCCGTCGCAGCAACGACCGCACCGACTGCTGCTGCAGCGCCCGCACCGGCACCGAAACCGCCCGAAACGCCCAAACCCGCCGCCGCTGCGTCAAAACCCGCAGGCGGTCAGGGCGGCGGTCACGGCAACAAGGAAGCCGCAGCGTCTGTCCCTGAAAAAGCCGCCGCCAACCCGCGTATGGACCGCGCGCGCAAGCGTATCTGGGCGGATTTACGCGACGGTATCGACCTGAAATCGCTGTCGCGCATGGATGCGGAAGCCGCCCGTAACGAAATCACCTCTGCCGTGCAGGAAATCGGGCAGTTTCGCGGCCTCGATGTCACGCCCGCTGAATTGCAGCAAATTGCCAAAGAGGCTGCCGACGATATGCTCGGCTTCGGCCCGCTGGAAGAATTGCTGGCGATGGAGGGTATCGCCGATATCATGATCAACGGCCCGAAAACGATTTACATCGAATTGAAGGGCAAGATCCAGATCGCGCCGATCGAATTCCGCGATAACCAGCACTTGTTGACCATCTGCCAGCGTATCGTGGGTGTTATCGGTCGCCGCGTCGATGAAAGCTCGCCCATTTGCGACGCACGTTTGCCGGACGGCTCCCGCGTGAACGTCATCATCCCGCCGCTGGCGATCGATGGCTGCTGCATGACCATTCGTAAATTTGCCAAGGAAAAACTCACACTCGAAAAGCTGCTGGAATTCAATGCGATGACGCCCGCCTGTATGGAGATGATCAAGATTATCGGTGCTTGCCGCGCGAATACGCTTGTTTCCGGCGGTACGGGTTCAGGCAAGACG
>JBBRVE010000045.1:0-23350 GCA_038247245.1 Bdellovibrionales bacterium
CGCCGCATCGAAAATGCCTTTTGCAGGCTGAAGGACTTCAGGCGCATTGCCACGCGCTATGACAGGCTGGCAAGAAACTTCCTGGCTTCCGTCTGTCTCGCTGCAGCCATTGTATGGTGGATTTTATGAGTCTGGACCCTAATCTTCCGATAAAAGAAGTGAAGTGAAAAACCTGCCCCTAAGAAGGCAGGTTTTTCGTTTTGGCGTCGGCCGGTTTGGGGGTGCTGCGCGTGGTGGACCATTCGATCACCATCGCATATGCCAAGGCCAGCAATGTCGGGCCGATGAACAGCCCGATGAAGCCAAAGGCCACCATACCGCCCATGATGCCCAGCAGGACAAGAAGCAAGGGCAGGTCGGAGCCGCGGCTGATGAAGTAAGGTTTCATGAAGTTGTCGATGGAGCCGACGACAAGTGCACCCCACAGGACAAGGAAGATCGCCATGCCGGTTTCACCTTCGGAAAACAGCCACAACGCAGCCGGACCCCAGATCAGGGGTGGGCCCATCGGCACCAGCGACAGGAAGAAGGTCATCAGGCCAAGGAATGTCGCGCCCGGAATGCCCGCAATCATGAAACCGATGGCGGCCACAACGCCCTGCAGCAATGCCGTGCCAAGGATACCGTAAACGACGCCGATCAGCGTGTTGGTCGTGACAGCCAGGAGTTTGTTGCCGTATTCGCCGCCGAACCGTTCCGACAGCGCGCGGATGCGCACGGCCACATGTGTGCCATGGCGGAAGAAAAAGTAGGAAATGATGACGCCCAGCGTGATGTCGAGCATGCCGTAACCGATGGTCGAACCCATGCGCAGCAGCACGGCGGAAGTCGGCTTCGCATATTCCTTCATCGTTTCCAGCATGCGCGCCTTGTCGGTCGAGAACATCAGCCAGCCTTTTTCAAGGTAAGGGCCGATGTATTTGACGGAGGCGAGCGAAGCGGCGGTTGTATTGGGGTCGCCTTGCAGGAAGGTCGTGATGCCGTCGTAAACCTTCTGGTAGTTTTCCGCGATGCTGGTGCCGATGATAATCAGCGGCGCGATGAAGCAGGCGGCCAGCAGCAGTGTCATAAGGGCGGAGGCCAGCACCGTGCGGTTCTTGGTGCGCGACAAAATCCATTCGAAGGCAGGCCATGTGGCGAGCGTGAAGATGGTCGACAGTAAAATGGCGGGGAAGAAGGGCAGCAAGATGACCAGACAGCCGATAATAATCAGCGTGATGACCGTTAAACCGACCACCAGCTGATACGCTTGGGCTTTATCTTTCGGATTGACGGGCAGGACGGCCATGACGTGAACACCTTCTATTGGATTTTCACCGAGAATACATGAGTTCTCCTTGCTTTACATCGGCTTTCTAATCCGGCGGCATAGCTGGTATGTCATAACGCAGTATTTTTGCCGCCTTTTCTTTTAGCGAAAAGGCAGGTAAGTTTTTGGAAATTCTGAAAAGGAAAACAGATGCTTAAAAGACTGCTGACCGCCGCATGCCTTTGCCTTGTCGCAAACCCTGCCTTTGCCTCATTTGATGAAGCCATCGACACAACCATGAAGCCTGTCGCCGCATGGGTTAGCAGCATCATTTTCATGACAGTTCCGCTGGGCGGCATGGATGTGCCGCTTATTATCATCTGGCTGATGGCGATAGGCATTTTCTCGTCGTTTTTTTTCGGCTTTATCAATCTGCGCTATTTTGGTCTTGCCATTCAGTTGCTGCAGGGGAAATACCAGTCGACCGACCGCAAGGGTGAAATTTCCAACTGGCAGGCATTATCGACCAGCCTTTCCGGCACTGTGGGTCTTGGCAATATCGCGGGCGTGGCGGTGGCGATTTCAATCGGCGGCCCCAGCGCAACGGTATGGATGATCCTGATGGGCTTTCTGGGCATGACGACAAAGTTCCTGGAATGCGCACTGGGCGTAAAATACCGGCAAATCGATGCGCAAGGTTCGGCGTCAGGTGGGCCGATGTATTATATCAATCGCGGGCTTTCGGATCGTGGGCTTCCCAAACTGGGCAGGTTTCTTGCTGTATTTTTTGCGGTTTGCTGCATCGGCGGCTCGATTGGCGGCGGCAACATGTTTCAGGCGAACCAGACCTACCAGATGTATCTTCGCGTCGCTGGCGAGGGCAGTTATTTCGCGGACAAAGGGTGGTTGTTCGGCGTGGGGCTTGCCATTTTGACGGCGCTTGCCGTTGTCGGCGGGATACGCTCGATTGCAAAGATATCCGAGAAGATTTTCCCTCTTATGGCGGGTCTGTACCTGGCGATGAGTTTCTATGTGATCGGCGTAAATATATCGGCGCTGCCCGCTGCGCTGGGCAGCATTTTCGGTGGCCTTTTCGATACAGGGGCAGTTGCGGGCGGTATTATCGGTGCCATGATTGCCGGTGTGAAGCGCGCGGTGTTCTCTAATGAAGCGGGCTGTGGTTCCGCCCCCATCACTCATGCGGCGGTAAAATCCGATTCCCACATCACGCAGGGCCTGATTGCCATGCTCAACCCCTTTATCGACACCGTCATCATTTGTACGGCAACGGCGCTGGTTATTGCGGTGACCGGCGTATATACGGGCAGCGAAGGTATGGCGGGTGTCGAGCTTACCGCGCGCGCGTTCGCAACGGCAGGGGAATGGACGATCTACTGGTTGGGTCTGACGGTCTTCCTTTTCGCCTATTCCACATTGATTTCTTGGTATTACCTTGGAGAAAAGGCGTTTACCTATCTTGCGGGAAACCGTGCGGGTTTCATCATTGGCTTCAAGGTGTTTTACTGCCTGTGCGTTGTCGTCGGCTGCGCCGCCAAGCTTTCAAACGTGATTGATTTTACAGACGCACTTTTCTTTGCGATGGCGATTCCAAACGTGTTCGTGCTGTACATCATGGCACCGGAAATAAAGCGCGATTTGAAATCGTATCTCGCTGAACTAAAGGTGAAAAAAAACGCCGTCTAAATCTTTACCTTTGCTTAACCTAACTGCCATAAAATAGCAGATGGGCTTATTCAAGGCAGGGACAGTATGCGTAGCTTCGTGATTTTATTCGGATTTTTGGGAATGGTGCTGATGGCGCCCGCAATCGCCATGGCGGCCGAAGAAGCGCCTGCCGCCGCCACACCCGATTTCGAATATCTCGACATGAAACCACTTATACTGCCGATCATCACCGAAAAGGGCCTGACCCAGCAGGTCAGCCTCGTGATCTCCCTCGAAGTGCCATACGGCACCAAGGACAATATCAAGGCGATGGAGCCGAAACTGGCGGATGCGTATATCAGCGACCTGTATGGCGCGCTGGGCACCGGCCATGGCCTGATGAAAAATAACGTCATCGACATTCCCGCCATCAAGGCGCGCCTGTCCAAGAACACGATAAAAGTTCTGGGCCCCGACAAGGTGAATGACGTGTTGCTGCAGGTTGTGCAGCAGTCGCAGCGCTGATTATCCAGACCTTAAATATTTGATCGCCGTATCCCGCTCGAACAAGTAGAGCAGCGTGCGCAGGGCAAGGCCGCGTTCCGACAGCAATTGCGGGTCGCGGTCGAGGATCAGGCGCGCATCATCGAACGCCGTTTGTATTAAATCCGCATGGAATTCGGGATGGGCGAGGCGGAATTCGGGCAGGCCGCTCTGGCGTGTACCCAGCATTTCGCCTGCGCCGCGCAGCTTCAGGTCCTGTTCGGAAATAAAGAACCCGTCTTCGGAATCGCGGATGGTGGAGAGGCGTTTTTTGGCAATCTCGCTGAGTTTCGAATTATACAGCAGGATGCAAACCGATTTCCCAGACCCGCGTCCGATGCGCCCGCGCAGCTGGTGCAGCTGGGCAAGGCCGAAGCGTTCGGCGTGTTCGATCACCATCACCGTCGCCTCCGGCACATCGACGCCGACCTCGATCACGGTGGTGGAGACGAGGATATCCAGATCGCCCTTCGAGAATTTATCCATCACGGCGTCTTTTTCAGCGGGCTTCATGCGCCCGTGCAGCAGGCCGACGCGGCTAAAGCGCATGCTCATCATCGTGAAGCGTTCTTCGGCGGCGGCAAGGTCGAGCTTTTCGGATTCCTCGACCAGCGGGCAGACCCAGTAAATGCGGTCACCGGTTTCCACCTTGCGCTGGAGCCCCTCCAGCACTTCGCCGATGCGCTCATCCGATACCAGCCGCGTATCAATAGGTTGACGACCGGCGGGCTTTTCGTTCAGCACGCTCACCTCCATATCGCCATAGACTGTGAGGGTGAGGGTGCGCGGAATCGGCGTTGCTGTCATGACCAGCATATCGGCGGTCTGGCCTTTTTCACTGAGCAACAATCGCTGATGCACGCCAAACCTGTGCTGTTCGTCGATGATGACAAGCGCAAGGTCCTTGAAGATCACATCTTCCTGAAACAGAGCATGGGTGCCGATGACGATATGCGCCGACCCATCGGCAATCGATTCCAGTATCGCAGCGCGCGCCTTGCCCTTGTCACGCCCCGTCAGCGTCACGACCTTTAACCCGATTTTCGCGGCGAGAGCGCCAATGGTCTTTTCATGCTGCCGCGCGAGGATTTCGGTTGGCGCCATGATGGCGGCTTGGCAGCCGCTGCCGATGGCGTGGATCATGGACAGGAACGCAACAGCCGTCTTGCCGCTGCCGACATCGCCCTGTAACAGGCGGTGCATCCGAAGCGGCTTTTGCAGGTCCTCGCGGATTTGCGCGACGGCGGATTTTTGTGATCCGGTCAGTTCGAACGGAAATGCCGCCAATGCCTTCTGGAACAATGCTTCGTCCCCCGAAAGCGCACGCCCCTTTTGCTGGCGCTGGTTCACGCGCATCAATGCCATGGTCAGCTGGTTCGCCAGCAATTCGTCATACGCCAAGCGGCGGCGTGCAGGGTGTTCGGGCGATATGCCTGCTTCATCGGCCGGATTGTGCGCCTGCTGGATTGCTTCGTGCCAGCGCGGCATCTGTTCGCGCTGCTGATAGGCGGGATCGAGCCATTCATCCATCACCGGAATTTTGGTCAGCGCCGCGCGCATGATTTTCTGCGACGCCTTTTGCGTCAGGCCGGCGGTCAGGCCGTAAATCGGTTCAATCGCCGGAATCTGGTCGGCGGTTTCGGGTGTTGTCACGTAATCGGGATGGGGCATTTGCAGGAGGCCGTTATAATGCTCGATCCGCCCGCTGATAACGCGTTTTTCGCCGACGGGGAATTGCACCTCCAGATAATCGCCCTGCGCGTGAAAAAACGTCAGGTCGATCCAGCCTGTGCCGTCGGTGCATTTGATACGATAGGGCAGGCCGGGACGCTTGGGCGGGAAATGCCCTTCGATATGCACATTCACCGTCGCTACCGCCTCCGCCACGCCGATCAGGTCGCGCAGCTTGGGCGAAAAGCGGCGGTCGATGATGCCGGCGGGCAGGTGCCAGTAAAGGTCGCAAACGCGCGGCCCCGCCACCTTTTCCAGCAGCTTGGTCATGCGCGGGCCGACGCCGGGCACGGTCTTGGTCGCCTGAAAAAGCGGATCGAGGATAAAGGGCCGCCCCGTCACGCCTTATCCTTTTTGCTTGATGTACTTGTTGTTCACCTTGACGGCGGCAACGCCAGCGCCGATCAGCAACACGCCGACAAGTATCAGGCCAATCGGCCCCGCCAGCAGCCCGCCGAAGTATTTGTCCATGAAATACCCGACATAGCTCAGCAGCGCGATCGTGCCCACTACCAGCAGCGTGCGGCTGCGCGCAACTGTGGACAGGAAGATCACGCCACAGGACAGGCCGAGGAAAAGGATTTCAAACGGCGTGTTGCGCAGCATATCCGCCGCCACGCACAGCGTCATCACGGTGCCCGTCAGGTAGCAGAGCCATGCCAGCGGCTTGTGTTTCGATTTATCAAGGCTCCAGCCGATGCAGGTAAGGGAGATACCCATGACAATCCCGATCAGCTCCGACGGAATTTGCATCAGGTCTAGCAGGGTGAACAGAAACAACCCTGTAAACACCAATGTCGTGAAGGCCAGCACCGTGCGGTCTTTTGAAATGAACGCGCAGCCCTGCTGCACCATCATCACGCCAGTCAGAAGCAGGACGCCATGCGCGGGGTTGCCGCCGTTCGAGAAAATATCCATTAGAACGCCGATACCAACCGGCTGCAGCAATGCGGCCAGCAGGAACAGCGGCGTTGCCGCCGCCTCCAGCTTGTCGTTCGTCGTGCAGGTCAGCGCCGAGACAAACAGGCAGAACCCGATGCCAAGCGTGCACATGATCTGCCCCGCAGGGCCAAGGTCGTTCCATGCCATGCCGATAAAGGTGGCAAGGCCGGAAATAACGAACAAACCGCCGAGGTATCCGAAAATGCGCATCAGCAGGTTGCTGGATTTTTGTGTCTGGAATTCGGTAGTGTTCTGCAGCGCGGCGTACACTTCCTCCAGCGTCAATCCGTGACGCTTGATGATGTCCACGACTTCGACAAGGGCGTCCTGTTTTGCGGTCATGTTAATTTGTCCCCGTCACCCAGCCGACAAAATTGGTCGAGCCATTGTAAAATGTATCGCTGGCATTGCCGGTTTTCAGCGGTACTGCCGTCATGCCGTTGCGCAGCTTCATGTTGTAATCACTCCGCCAGCCGCCGACGATCTCATTCACCAGGCCGTAGCGGCGGTAATTTTCGGCCGTGAGTTCGAAGCCATCGGGTGATTTCAGCGTGGTGTCCAGCTTCATGCCCTTCGTTGCCTCGACGGTGTCTTCGCGCGAGGGGTCGATCTTGTCCATGTCATAGGGATCGCCGAATTCCAGTTGGCGCACGGTCTGTGTTTTCGCTTCGAACTGGTACAGCTTGAGCCATTGGGTGTTCGGATATTTGGGGTCGGGGACTTTATTATACTGCGCCTTCAACACGCCGTCCTTCACGACCAATGACACGTTCACGGGGCGTCCGCTGTTGTTGGCGTTATAATAGTAATCCGCCGTCCAGAAAATCAGGTCGTATTTAGGCGGGTCGCCCATCTTTTGCGGCAGGCTTGCCACGACCATGAAACCCACCATCAGCAGCACGGGCAGGGCCAGGCCGATAATAAGAACGAAATTATCCTTGAAGAAATTTTTGTCGGACATCATTGTGATCCTTGAAATTGAACAGGTTGAATATGCACGAAGTTCCGGTCGAGGACAATATATCCATAAAACGCAAGCAATTGGGCTTTCGCAGCTGGCATCGGGGCACGCGGGAGGTCGATTTGCTGCTCGGCCGCTTCGCCGATGCCCATATGGCTGGTTTTGGCGAGGAACAGCTGGCCGCCTATGACCGTTTTTTGAATAACAGCGACCCTGACATATATAACTGGATAACAGGGCAGGAGCCCGTTCCGCCAGCCGAGGATAACGCGGTTGTGCAGCTTTTATTGGCGTTTTACGCGGATAAATGATAGGAATTGCGTCCCGCAAAGGCGGGGATAAAACCCTACAGGGATTGATATGACCACCAGCAGTCCCAAGCTGAAGGAAAAACCGCAACGGTACCCCCTTTTTGGTGTACCGGAGGGGTACGATTCCGTTTTGCTGGCCAGGCTCGCACGCGAGAGCCGGGTGCCGGTGCTGCATGTCTGCTCCGACGACATGCGATTCGAGGAAATTTCCGAAGGTTTGCGTTTTTTCGGCGAGGGGGTCGAAGTCTTGCGCTTCCCCGCCTGGGATTGCCTGCCTTATGACCGCATTTCGCCGACCACCGATGTGGTGGGGGAGCGCCTGCGCACGCTGTCGCGCCTGCTGCACCGCAACCAAGGCAAGCCGCTGATCATTCTGGCAACGGTATCCTCCGTCGGCCAGCGCGTGCCGCCGCGCGACATCCTGAAAAATTCCGTTTTCAGCGCACGCAAGGACGAAAACCTCGACATGGCGCAGATGCAGGCATTCATGACGGCTAACGGTTATCACCGCACCGAAACCGTGCGCGAAGCGGGTGAATATGCGATCCGCGGCAGCCTGATCGACATATTCCCTTCCGGTTCGCCCGATCCGCTGCGTATCGATACTTTCGGTGACGAGATTGAAAACATCCGCGCCTTCGACGCGCTCAGCCAGCGCACGACGGAGGAACGGAAGGAGCTGACGCTCTATCCGGTCTCCGAAGCATTGCTGACACAAGAAAATATCGCGCGTTTCCGGTCTGCCTATCGCGAAACATTCGGCACGGTGCGCGACGATGATCCCCTCTATGAAGCGATCAGCGAAGGCCGCAAATATGCGGGCATGGAACACTGGCTGCCGCTCTACTACGGCAAGCTGGATACGCTGTTCGATTATCTGCCCGATGCGACAGTGACGCTCGATTATCAGGTCGAACACGCGCATATCGAACGCATGAAAGCGGTCGAGGATTTGTATCAGGCGCGGCGCATCATGCAGGAATCCGACGCCGCTAACCGTAAAAAGGGCGATAACCAATCTGCCGCCTATCGCCCCGTGCCGATGGACAGCCTCTACCTGCCCCATGCGGAATGGGAAGTGCGGTTGCGCGAACATGATGTGTACGACCTATCGCCGTTCAACCCCGCGCCTGGGCAGAAAGACGGCGGCGCGCGCAAGAGCCGCGATTTTGGCGATATCCGCGCGTTGCCGAATGCCGATATTTACGGCGTCATCCGCGACCACATCGAAAAGGTATCCGGCAGCGGCAAGAAAGTGTTGCTGGCGGCCTACAGCAACGGATCCGCCGACCGTTTGCGGACGATTTTCGGCGAACAGGGATTGAAGATCGAGCCGGTTGAAAGCCCCGACAAGATCGATGGCAAAACCGTGGGCATTACCGTGCTGGGGCTGGAACGCGGGTTTGAAACCGAAGGCCTGCTGGTATTGACCGAACAGGATATGCTCGGTGACCGCCTGAGCCGCACCGCCAAAAAGAAAAAGAAAAGCGACGCCTTCGTTTTCGAAATCAGCCAGCTGCATGAGGGCGATTACGTCGTCCACGAAGACCACGGTGTAGGTAAATACGACAGCCTTGAAACCGTTATCGTCGACGGCATCCCGCATGATTGCCTGAAACTGATCTATGCCGGTGGCGACAAGCTGTTTGTGCCGGTTGAAAACCTTGATGTCCTGTCGCGCTATGGCTCGGCCGAGGCGGGGGCGGTGCTCGATCGTCTTGGCGGTTCGGCATGGCAGGCGCGCAAGGCGCGCGTCAAGCGCGACCTGCTGATCCTTGCCAATGAATTGCTGAAGGTCGCGGCGCTGCGTATTTTGCGCAAAACAGAACCGATCCATGCGCATGACGGCAGTTACGAAAAATTTTCCGCCGGTTTCCCCTATCCCGAAACCGAAGACCAGCAACGCGCCATTCAGGATGTGCTGGAAGACCTTGAAAAAGACATGGCGATGGACCGCCTTGTCTGCGGCGATGTGGGTTTCGGCAAGACCGAAGTCGCCATGCGCGCCGCCGCCGTGACCGCGCTTGCGGGGTATCAGGTCGCCGTGATTGCGCCGACCACGCTGCTGGCACGCCAGCATTATCAGGGTTTTTCGCGCCGTTTTCACGGCTTCCCCATCCGCGTCGGGCTGCTGTCGCGTTTCGTGACGGGGCGCGAGGCGGAGCAGGTGCGGATTGGTGTGGAGAAGGGGGATATCAATATCCTCGTCGGCACGCACGCCCTGCTGTCTGAGAAAATCAAGTTTTCCAACCTCGCCCTGCTGGTGGTCGATGAGGAACAAAAATTCGGCGTGAAGCAAAAGGAAAAGATCAAGGCGCTGAAGGATAACCTA
The DNA here is from genome assembly GCA_038247245.1 of Bdellovibrionales bacterium. Lineage (GTDB taxonomy): Bacteria > Pseudomonadota > Alphaproteobacteria > Micavibrionales > UBA2020 > JAPWJZ01. Next base: position 9,735 of record JBBRVE010000045.1, read on the forward strand.
CACGTCCTGACGCTGACCGCCACGCCTATCCCGCGCACGCTGCAAATGGCGCTGTCCGGGGTGCGGGAACTCAGCCTCATTACCACCGCGCCCATCGACCGGCTGGCGGTGAAGACTTTCGTGCTGCCCTATGACCCTGTGGTGCTGCGCGATGCGCTGATGCGCGAACATTATCGTGGCGGGCAAAGCTTCTATGTCTGCCCGCGCATTTCCGACCTTGAAGATATCGAGGACCGCCTGAAAACGCTGGTGCCGGAATTGAAGGTTGTCGTGGCGCATGGCCAGATGACGCCGGAGGAGCTGGAAGACAAGATGACCGCCTTCTATGAAGGCGCATATGACATTTTACTATCCACAACGATTGTCGAATCCGGCCTCGACATCCCGAACGCGAATACAATGATCATCCACCGCTCCGAAATGTTCGGGCTTGCCCAGCTGTACCAGTTGCGCGGGCGTATCGGCCGCGCCAAGCAGCGCGCCTATGCGTATCTCACTTTCGCGCAGGACAAGAAACTGACGAAAACGGCGGAGCAGCGTTTGCACGCCATTGAACAGCTCGACCAGCTTGGTGCGGGCTTCCAGCTGGCGTCGCATGACCTTGATATCCGCGGCGCGGGCAACCTGCTGGGCGAAGAACAGTCCGGCCACATCCGCGAAATCGGCGTCGAGCTTTATCAACAAATGCTGGAGGAGGCGGTCGCCGCCGCGCGCGACGGTTTGAGCGAAATCCAGTCGAGCGACCATTGGGCGCCGACCATCAACCTGGGCATGGCCGTCGTCATTCCGGAGGGGTATATCCCCGACCTCAACCTGCGCCTCTCGATCTATCGCCGCATCGCGGCACTAGCCGACCGTGCGGAGATCGAGGGTTTCGCTGCCGAACTGATCGACCGTTTCGGCCCGCTGCCGAAGGATGTCGAAAACCTGCTCGACCTTGTGGAAATCAAGCAGCTGTGCCGCATGGCGGGGGTGGAACGCGTGGATTCAGGGCCGAAGGGCGCGGTGCTGGCCTTCCACCGCAGCGCCAAGATCAACCTGCCGAAACTGGTGCAATATATCCAGAAACAGACCGGTACGGCCAAAATCCGCCCCGAAGACCAGAAACTGGTCTTTATGCGCCCGTGGGACGACCTGCCGGTGCGGGTGCGCGGTGTCCATAAGATCATGAAGGAACTGGCTGCCCTCGTTTGAGTTTTATAAGGGGATATGGCATGCTGGGTGCACAACAGGGGAGGCCTCCATGAGCCGTGAATATGCGATGTCGCGCGTGAAAGATGCGCTGGAAAAATCGAATGGCAACCACCTGAAGGCACAGCGCCTGCTGCTGCAATGGATGGAAAAGGACCAGAGCCTGCTGTTCGGCCTTGTCACGCCGCACCTGCAAAGCATCATTACCCATGCCATCAACCACGTTTCCGCACCCGAAGGTGCAAAGAAAGTGCCGGCTGGCACGAAGAAAATCGCGCCCAAGCAGACGGGTGAATTCGGCGGCGCGATGCTGGGCGCATTGAAGGGCGGGGCTGACAGCGTTGCCTTCGGCCAGCCCGACGGCGCGGTCAGCCGACCCGGCACAACCTCGCAAAAGCACATCGACACCATGATGGCGCTGGCCGCTGCCCAAAAGGGCGGCGGTACGAAGGGCAAGAAGAAGTAGCCGCCGCTATTCTTACAGACTAATTTATGAAATTCATAAAAATTTCCAGTGCCGTTCTTGTCCCCATCTTAATGGCTGCCACAGTCGCGGTTGCGTCAAGCGCGCCGGAACTTACAATCTATGAAAAGATCGAGCTGTGGAAAGACAAGTGCATGGAAGACATGCAGATGTCAGACGCCGATGTTGCAGTTTATCGCGCCGCTCCCATGGCGGGGCGCGTGCGGGGCAACGAAATGGCTTTGCCAGCCAATATCGCAGGACTGCCGCAATTAGCTGGCAAAAACATGCTGCCAAGTCTGCATGAAGCCATACTGCGTGACATAGCGACTGGCGACACGCGGCTTCGTGACATGGTGGCAAGGCTTGCTGCGCTAGACCTTTTTTCGCTTTTTGTTTCCGATGAAACGCTGGCGCATGATTTCGATACTTTGATGTTTCTTTGGGCGGCGGTTGATAATGTAAGCCTGGATGCAAGGGGCGAATTTATAGACGCCCGACAGATTGCATTTCTAGACCGCGTGCGCGGCAAAAAATACCTGCAGGCGGAAAGATATTTTATGCTTGCTCCGCATGGTTCAACGATAGAAAAAGTGGCGTTCCGGGAATGGCGCAATAAATACTATTCAGAATTTTTTATGCAGGCGGGAGCGAAAGGTAAAATGCTGACAGCCCAGGGCGCGGTCAATCAGCAATTGCTTGCGGCCCTGACCGAAGGGGCGGCGGTATTGCCTTCGATGGGCCGCAAATTCCGGTTTTGGAAAAGTGTCGTACGCGTCGTATCGCCCGATAAAGTATTGAGCATTCCCGCTGACAGCCTCCGCCAGTTGCAACAGGCAATTACAACTACAACCCCCGGGCTTACCTTGACGGCCATACTCGAAACACTCGCGCCCGAAGTCAGTTTCGCGGATAACAAAGGCGCAACGCGTAATCGTGACGGCAGGTTTTTATCGGCCAAAGCGATTGTGCATAAAGGCTCTACGAAGCGACGACTCTGCATCAAGTATCTTGACGACCTTCCTACTGCGGCAGATGAAATCCCATAATTAATTAAGCGTTATATTTCAATGGCTTGGTAAAATATGCTTGCCGCATATAGGGTATTTATATACCATTAGATTATGCAAAATATGAGTATAACACAGCCCACACGCGCCCTCGGCCTGCACAACAACGGCAGGACCGGGAAGATCCGCGTGCAAATCAATTTCAAAAAAGGCACAGGCAATGAGCGAAGAAAAACCGAGTATGGATGAGGCGCGTACCAACGCGAAACAACTTCTGACCAACGCCAAAGACGCCATGGCAGAAATGAAGGATCAGCTTGCCAGGTCTAAAGATGTGTTGGCGCTACTTGCCGTCGATATGGGTGGCGCCCCCCGGAACAAGGGTGACCTCGAACACGCAAAACAAACCTTCCAGAACAGCCTCAAGATCACCATTATTGATAATCCCGCCATCGGCGATTCAACGCGCCTGATGACCCGCATGTATTCGCTGTACGAGAAAATTTTCCCGATTGCCGAAGAACGTGAAGAGCTGGCCAAGCTGCTGTCGCTGATGGAAAAGAACCACGACAAACAACTTCAGGCCTCCGGCGCGCCGTTCCGCGAACAATGGATTGTCGTGCAGCATCCCGCTACCGGCGAAGTGATCGCCGCCCGCAACGTCATCACCTTCAGCGCCGTAAAAGACAAGGCTGTGTCGAAGGAAGTCGATGGCACACAGCACCTTATTTACGGCTTCGTCGACCCGCGTTTCCGTTCCATGGGTCTTGGTGATTTCACGATGGGTATTGCCGAGGACGAAGCACGCAAATTCCTTGCCAAAACTTATAAAGACCGCAGCGCGGGCAACATGGACATCGTACAGATATCCGAACAAAACGCGCCGCTGCTGATGTCGATGGAATCCATGCTGGTCGACACCGCAGGTGCTAAAACCGACCAGTTCTGGCGCCGCGAATATTACGAAAGCCTCGGCTTCCGCGAACTGGCATTTGATTACATCCAGCTGCCCCTTGAACCCCGCGCCGATGGCGGTGTGCCCAGCGATGAATTGAACCTCATCACGCGCGGCGTGCCCGCACCGGAAGGCGGGCGCGGTTTGAAAACCGTTATGACCGAAATTCCGGCGAACAGCGTGCGTTTCCACCTTTATAACTTCTTTGACCGCTCCGTCGCAGCGGGGCAGTATGACGTGGAGGCTGATCCCGACTGGATCAAGCAATCATCCGCGCTGGAAGGCACGATTTCCGTGAAGCCGAAACTTGATTTCATGGGCCAGAAGGACGAGGTCTGGCGGTTCATGGAACAGTATATCGGCGGCAAAGGCTTCAAACCCGACGCGTTTTCCGACAATACCGTCGGCGACCTGATGGGCATCGAGGCAATCCCGGCCCAAGCGCCCTCTGGCAACGACAATGCCAAGCCGAAAGCCGCCCCCGCGGTACATGCGGGCCCCAAATAAGGGGAGATTTGGTCTGGCGGTGAAACGGGCGCGGCCTAGTCGACTTGGCGGATAAAATTGGCTAGACTTGAAGCCATGAAAAGGTCGTCTGTCATTGCTGTCGCCTGTGCGCTTGTGCTGGTTCTGGGCATTGCCGCGTATATTTATCACGCATTCTATGCCCGCCCGCCGGGGTTCGACGAATGTTATGATGAGTTGCCGCCGCCGCACCTGAAATCCATTGCCCTGCCGCAACCGCCACCGGTCGTGGTGCCGGAGTTAATATCGTCCGAAGCGATGCTTCTGCCCGACCTGCCGTCGCTGAAAGCGATGCCCGCGCTGCGCGCCGAGGCTGCACGGCAAAAGGCACTGGGGTCCGATGCGCTAATCAAGGCCGTCGTGGCGTTTCAGAGCCATCCCTTCGCGGATTATTTCACCGCCGATGACAGCATGCGGCAGAAGGCACGCGAGATTTTGTTCCTGCTGGCAGGCACCGATAAAGTAGCGGCGGGCAGCCGGGGGCGTTTTATCGATGCGCGCGAACTGGCGACGATGGAGCGTTTCGGCGGCGCGCATTATTTGCAGCTGGGCGAATTCCCGAACCCGACACCGCCCGCATCCGTTCATCTGGCCGATTCATTCGACAAGATGCTGGACGTTTATTTTTACATGCTTGCTATGTCGGGGCCGGCTCGGGAGCTTTATGTGCCGACTGCCTCCGGCATACTTTCGGGTTTTAAGGTTGAACTCAACCGTCAATCGCTCGACCAGTTGAAGGTGGAAAGCGCCAAGCTGAAGGATGAAGCGGCGAAGCTTGTATTCTGGCAGAATGCAGTGCGAATCTTGCGCGCGGCGCTGACGCCGTTGAACCCGCTGCTGCCGGAACTTGACGCCGTCATTCATGCGGATGTAGCAGGCACGGGTCTTGGCGATATTTTGCTGACGCTGGAGGGCGGCGAGGACAGGCCCGACGACATAAACGTGCTGACCATCAATCCCGGCACTTTCGCACCCGAAAAGATCGCGGTGCTGCAGGAAAAAGCGAAAACCTTTAAAACACCCGAACAGCAAACAGCCTATTGGACAAATGTCGTGCGCCTTGCGCGGCAGGGGCTGGCGGCGGGCTGGCAAGATATTGTGGCGACGAAAAACCTGCTGGCGCTCGATGCTGCAATCCGCGCCACTGCGCCGCATGATAACCTGAAGGCCATTCAGGAACGCCTGCAGGCACCCGTCACGGCGGGCGACCAATATTACACCGATGACGAAGGCCACCGCACGCTGGTGCAGGTCACGGTCACCAAGGAAAAACCCGGCCGCACCGTCTGCCTGAAACGCGTGGATTAAGCGTTATCAATTATCTTTACATGCTTTGCATCGAACGGGCCGGGCCATGCTTCAGGCTTGCCGTGGCGCAATGCGCGGATTTTACCGATAGGAATATTGCGCGCATAAAGGATTTTTCCAGCCCCCGTTGTTTTGGTGTGCAGGGGCATATTGGCAAAGATACCCGTATGGCCGAAAATTTCCTCTGACGGTATATAGGTTGCCGCCCCGCTGCGATATACATCGCGCGCCTTGCCGTGTTTTTTTGCCGCGCCCACATTGCCGACAACCACAACAACGGTCATCAACTCAACCGCGCGCGCACGGGCGCAGGAATAGACGCGGTGGTATCCGGCTTCCTTGACCGTCATCGAGGGCACGAGCAACAGGTCGATATCGGCGCTCGCCATTTTATGCGCCACATGCGGCATTTCGATATCGAGGCAGATGACCATCGACAGGCGGAAACCCCGCCATTTGAAAACCTTCACCTCGCTGCCCGTTTCGAAATTCCAGCCGCAGGGATCTTTTTCGGACGGCGTCATGACCAGCTTGTCATGAAACACGGGCTTGCGGTCAGGAAAGAACATCCATGCGCGGTTACGGAACTTGCCTGTTTTTTCGTGCCGCCATGATGTTGATCCCGCAAGGATGGCGATATTGTGTTTCTTGGCAATCTTCGCAACGGCGGGCATCGCTGCCGCTGCCTGCTCCGCAATCCAGCGGGTTTCATCGACCAGCTGCAGTGATTTTGGCGCGAAAAACATCCAATGCTCGCCAGTATGTTCGGGCATCAGAAGGATATCCGCTTTTTCCTTCGCGGCGGTCGCGGCCTGTTTATCGACCAGTTTTACCCAGTCATCCATAGACCGGAGAGGGTAACCAAGGTTTTCGGCCCAATGGGCGATGGTGAGGGTGTCTTGCTTCATGAGGCAAGTTTATCCAAACGCGCGCCTTCGTCAACGGGCATCAGTCAAACCGATAGGCGGATACGGCCAGACCCATGACTTTGTCGCCGTAATCATGCTTGCCTGTATCGCTGCCCGCAGCGCCAGCCGCCACCATCAGGGGCAGCAGGTGTTCTTCGCGCGGGTGGCAATTGCGGGCGGCGGGGGCGGATTCCCAGTCTGCCAGCTGGGCGTTGCGGGTGTCGGGTGCGGCGGTCGATGCTGCTGTCAGCCAGTCGTCGAATTTCTGGGCATCGGTATTTTCGCGCCCGCCGAAAAACTGGCGCAGGTTGTGGTAACTCATGCCGCTGCCGATAATCAGCACGTTTTCATCGCGCAACGGGGCAAGCGCGCGGCCCAGGGCGAGGTGTTCGGCGGCGTTCAGGTCGTGCTTCATCGACACGACAACCACCGGAATATCGGCATCGGGAAAGGCGACTTTCAGCGGAATGAAAACGCCGTGGTCATAGCCGCGCTTTTTATCTTCGCGCACCGGAATGCCGGCGCCACGGATCAGGTCGAGCATTTTTTGCGCAAGTGCCGCGTCATGCGGGGCGTTCCATTCAATTTGAAACGTATGTTCGGGGAATCCGTGATAATCGTAAACCATTTCAGGGTTCGGATTGGTCGAAACGGTGAATTCCTTTTCTTCCCAATGCGCGGAAATAACGATCATGGCTTTCGGTTTTGCAGGCAATGAAGCGGCGAGGGAGGCGAGGTAAGCCTCCATCTTTTTCCACGTATCGGGCGGGTTCCAGTCCATAAAGAAACAGGGGCCGCCGCCATGCGGAATAAAGATCGCGGGTTGTTTTACGCTCGCCGTTGTCATTGCTTTTGTCCTTGGCGTTATTATGCAGCTTTTGTCATCACTGCCGCAAGCTGCTGTTCGGCGGATGCGATCGCGTTTTTAATGCCATCCGGCCCCATTGATGCGCCTTCGGCAATAATGGCATGTACGTCTGTAAGGCCGATAAAGCCAAGCACGCTGCGCAGATAGGTTTCATGGAATTCTATCTGCTTGTACGGCGCTTCCGCATATTTCGCGCCGCGCGACAGGGCAAGGAATACGGTCTTGCCCTTCACAAGGCCTTCGGCGCCCGTTGCGGAATAAGCGAAGGTGCGGCCACGGCGTACGACATGGTCGATCCAAGCCTTCAGCACGGAGGGGATGCTGAAATTCCACATCGGCGCGCCGATCACGATAATATCTGCTGCCAATAATTCATCGGTGGCAGCATCCGACAGCTTGATCGCCGCCGCTAGTTCGGGCGTGCGGGTTTCGGGCGGTGTGAAAAAGGCGGCCACGGTTTCGCCGGTCAGGTGGGGCAGGGGGCTTTTGTCGAGGTCGCGGGTGGTGACGGTGCTGCCGGGGTATTTCGCCTGCAACTGCGCCACCGTATCGGCGGTTACTTTGCGGGAGAGGGAATTCGCGCCGTTGGGGCTGCTATCGATCACAAGAATGTTTTTAGGCATGGTCTTTCCTTTATTAGTTACTATTTGATACTTGATGATATAATTCGCTTGGGTATAAAAAAAGAAGGCACAATTAAATCAGTTAGTTACTTTGAGGTAACCTATGCCGGAAACATGTAAAGAAGCCCTGAAAAACGCCGGCGGCGACAAATGCCCCCTGCGCGAGATGCTGAGCCGCGTAGGCGATAAATGGTCGATCCTGCTGATTTTCAACCTCGCCAATGCGCCGGGGCAGCGGATGCGCTTCTCCGAACTCATGCGCGCAATCGAGGGGATTTCGCAGCGTATGCTCACGACCACCCTGCGCAATCTGGAGCGTGACGGCGCGGTTGATCGTCATTTCTTCCCCGAAGTGCCGCCACGCGTGGAATACGAACTGACGCCGCTTGGCAAAAGCCTGCTGGTGCCTGTCAAATCAATGCTGGAATGGGTGGAGGGCAACTGGCCGGAAATCCAGAAGGCGCGCGACATATTCGATACCAGCAAACTGGATGCGAATAAAAAGCCGCCTATTTCCTGATGCCTGCCGGCTTCGCGTCGATCACGGCGGGAATGACATTGGCGTAAGTCGCGCCAAACACGCGGCTGCGCGAAAACGGCTCGTCCGGTTCGAAATTCACTTCCAGCGCCGCGCCGCCGACGCTCTCCACATCCACGCGTACGTTGTTGCGCGATGCGGAATGTATCAGGTTGTGAAATCCCTTCATGCGTGTGATGTCGGCCTGCTCCACCAGATTGTTTTCGGCGAAGGGCAGGATATGCGAGTTGCTGTCGAGAACGGCGACGGTCAATCCGGGCAGCGATGCATGCAATTCACGTTCCTGCATCACGTCTTCGGTATGATCTGTCGGGTGGGGCACGATATCGGCAATGCCGCGTAGCCAGCGGTCGACTTGGCCAAGCTCGATGACTTTGTTGAGGGGCAGCGATAAATCTTTGATATCTTTTGCCATTTAAGCACCCTGGATGTTGCTGTGCAGCACGTCCGAAGCCTTATCTGTCTCCATTTTATGTTAAAACAGTCAGGGGGTCAAGTTGGCCGGAAATTCATGAAAAGACGGGGTTTTTTTCTGTCCAGCTTTAGCCAAAAATGCTAATTTGCTGGTGTTTTCGAAAAGGTCATAAAAAATGCAGCAAGCCCAGAAGCAACAACCCATGCCTGAAATTGCCGAACATCGCCAGAAACTGCGCGAGGATTTCATCGCGAAACTCGGCTGGCAGGGCGTCACGCTGGAGGCGCTGCCCGCAGACGCATCCTTCCGCCGCTATTACCGCCTTGCGGGTGCGGCGAAACCCATGCTGCTGATGCAGGACCCGCCCGACCGTCCGCCCGTGCCGCCCTTCGTGATGGTGGAACCGTTCGTGGCGATTGCCGAGCATCTGCGCAAGCTCGGCCTGCGCTCCCCCGAAATTTACGCAAAAGACATCCCGAACGGTTTGCTGGTGATCGAGGATTTCGGCGACGATACCTATACGCGTCTGCTGAACCGCAACATGGATGCGAAGCCGCTGTACGAAGTGGCCGTCGATGCGCTCATCCAGTTGCACAAGCATCCGCAACGCCTTGATTTGAACCTGCCGGCCTATAACGAAAAGCAGTTGATCGACGAAGCGATGCTGCTGGTCGATTGGTATTACCCTGCGATTTCCGGCAAGCTGTTGAACGAAGGTTCGAAAGAATCCTTCCGCGAAGTCTGGCGCAACCTGTTTGCAAAATTCCCGACCGATCAGGGCACGCTTGTCCTGCGCGATTACCACGTCGACAACCTGATGCTGTGCCAGGACGCCGAGGGCATCCGCCGCTGCGGCCAACTGGATTTCCAGGACGCGCTGACGGGTGTGTTCAGCTATGACGTCATGTCGCTGCTGGAAGATGCGCGCCGCGATGTGCCGCAGGAATTGCAGAAACATCTGCTCGACCGTTATTTTGCCGCCATGGACAACCTCGACCGTGATGCGTTCAATTACACCTATCGTGTATTGGCCGCGCAGCGCCATGCCAAGGTTCTGGGCATTTTCGTGCGCCTGTTCGTGCGCGACAACAAGGACCGCTACCTGCAATTCATCCCGCATGTGCATAAACTGTTCATGAACGCCATCAACGACCCCGCGCTTGCCACGCTGAAGGCATGGTTCGATGTGCAGGGTTTTGACATTGCGACCCCGTTCAAGCTTCTCGAAAAATAAAAAACGTAAAAGGTGTGCCGATGACGAAAAAACGCGAATTGAAAGACCTGATTGCCAAGCGTCTTGAGAAAATCAAGCCCTCCGCAACCCTCGCGCTCGCCGCGAAGGCCGCCGAGCTGAAAGCGGCCGGCAAGGACGTGATCGGCCTCGCGGTTGGCGAGCCCGATTTCCTGACCCCCGAATTCATCCGCGATGCCGCGAAAAAGGCGATGGACGAAGGCAAGACGAAATACACGCCCGTCCCCGGCACGCCGGAACTCCGCAAGGCTGTGGCCGCGAAATTCAAGCGCGAAAACCATCTGGATTACACGCCCGAACAGGTCATCGTGTCGACCGGCGGCAAACAGGTGCTGTATAATGCATTCATGGCGACGCTGAACCCCGGCGATGAAGTCATCATCCCCGCGCCGTATTGGCTGTCGTACCCTGAAATGGTGATGCTCTGCGAAGGCACGCCTGTGACGGTGAAGACGACGGCTGAAAGCGGATTTAAAATGTCGCCCGCCGATCTTGAAAAGGCGATCACCGCGAACACGAAATGGGTCATCCTCAACTCTCCCAGCAACCCGACCGGCGCTGCCTATACGACCGACGAGCTGAAGGCGCTGGGCGAAGTACTGAAGCGTCATGAACATGTCTGGGTTTTGACCGATGACATCTATGAACACCTGACCTACGACAATTTCAAATTCTCGACCATCGCCGAAGTCATGCCGGAACTGTATGACCGCACCCTGACCGTCAACGGCGTGTCGAAAGCCTATGCAATGACCGGCTGGCGCATCGGTTACGCAGCTGGCCCCGTTGGCCTTATCAAGGAAATGAGCAAGGTGCAGGGTCAATCAACCTCGAACCCGTCCTCCATCTCGCAGGCTGCTGCGACCGCTGCGCTGAATGGCGATCAGGAATTTCTGAAAGACTGGCGCGCGAAATTCCAGGAACGCCGCAACCTTGTGGCGGGCATGCTGAACAAGGCCGATGGCCTGAAATGCGTAACACCCGAAGGTGCATTCTACGTCTATTGCTCCTGCGAAGGCGCAATCGGCAAGAAAACACCCGATGGCAAAGTGATCGAAACCGACACCGATTTCTGCAACTACCTGCTGGAAAAACACAACGTGGTTGTGGTGCCGGGCGTCGAATTCGGCCTGTCGCCTTATTTCCGCGTGTCCTATGCGCTTGACAAGGAAACGCTGACCAAGGCCTGCGAGCGCATCCAGAATGCCTGCAACGAATTGGTTTCAACGGCAGCACCGACGGCGGAGAAAAAAGCCGGCGGGATGAAGCCTTAATCAAAAGGATTTGACGATGAGCATGTTCAACAATTTTAAGCGGAATTTCACCGACCCTGCGCTGTTCCGTTTGTTGCGCATACAATTCATTAAATCCACCATGACCAGCGACCAGAAAGCGGCGTACGAGGAATTGGCAAAACAGGTTGATTTGCGTTGCGCGGAAAAAGCCTGCGACCAGCAGCAGATCATAGTGCCCGCCAGCATGCCGCCGCGTGATGCCGAGCGCGCGTTGAAGCTCATCAAACTTGAATTCGACCCCAACTGGGATTTTCACGTGACATGGGAAGCCAGGGCGAACGAAACAACCGTCATCTCGGAAAAGCGCAACCCGCCCGCCGCTAGTCCGCCGCGCATACCTAAGCCTTGAGATTACAAGGTTTTATGCGTGTATATTTGACATAATTAATATACTTTGATATGCTCTTTCCCATGCTGATCATGCGCGGCGGGGATGGGGAACGTGAAGGATTTTTTCAACAAGATAGCAAAGGCTGCCTCGGCCTATCTCGACCCCTATGGCGAGAATGAGCTGAAGCGTATGGAACACGCCGATAAAAAGTTGGAGCTTGCGAATATCCAGCTGAACAAGTTGCCTGAACGCGAAAACGATTTCCAAAAACAAAACGCACTGATTTTCACTCACGAGATATCGCATGCGAAAGAGCCGTTCAAGCTCTCCCCCCTCATCAGCGCGCAGAAGAAATTTAATATCCCGAAGCCGCCAATGAATATCGGTATCCTGCCGCCCGATGATGCGCCGCCCGCTATCGTTGCGCCGCCGGAAGTGTCAACTGCGCAGCGCGTTTCGCAGGTGGTGAGCGTCATGGCAGAAGGTGTGCAGGGAACAGTCAGGGCCCCGCGCACCGCGCGTTTCAAAAGGTAATTCGTTTCAAGGCAGGTGAAAAATGTTCGATATTGAAAGCATGATTAAAAAAGCGAGCCAGAACGTCAAGCGCGATGAAAACGGCGATTACGTATCGCCCATCAATCCTGCGCGCCTTCAGGCCGTTGTCGCGAAAATGGATCAGATGATCGCGGAAGGCGAAGAACGCCGTCAGGAATTGTCGCGCCAGTTCGGAGTGCAAGCCGAAAAGCTGGAAACGGCGACGCGGGTTTTTGGTATTGTCACAACCATGAGGGATGGCATGAAGGCGACTGTCACCGCGCCCAAGACAGCCAGTTTCCGTCGCAAAACCCTTTAAAAAGAACCCAAATTTGACATAATAATTCTTTCGCGATATAATCTGTTCATGCTCCCAAATTATGGCGGGCAGAGCAGGGGTGCGAAATGGGAATGAATTTAAAAGAAACAATCTCGACATTTATGGGTGCGTTCAATACGTCTTCGGTCTAACCGACCGACGAATACGCCCGTAAGCCCGATCCCAGCCCTTGGGAAAATCCTGCGACTGTTGCTGCAGTTACCGAACCAATAGCAGACTGGAAATGGCGCGGCATGGTCGAAAGCGGCCAGGTGAAATTCGGCAGCGAAGATGCGACCGCGCAGGCCAAGGCGGATGCAGTTGTCGCCACCACCGCTTTCAAGGCCGAAACGCCTACGGGTGGCATCGCCGCGCCGAAAACGGCAACCTTCAAGAAAACACTTTAATTCCGGACATGTCTGGCGCGTGGCATAAAATCACGAAAAAGCTCTCCGGCCTTTTCGGTTCTGCGGGCAGCGACGATACCGCCGACCGCATCCTAAAAATACAGGAACCCGCAGCGCGTGGAGAAGAGCCCGTGGATCCCATCACCGAATGGCGTGATGACAGTGCTTTTCTGGCCGGCCTGGTGGCGGGACGCAAAGAACGCGAACACGCCGATCATGTCGATGCGATTACCGCCATTACGGATGTAGTGGGCAGCGGTACGGCGCACGAAGTCTCCGCGCCGAAAACCGCGCAGTTCAAGAAAATCACCCGGTCGTAACCGTATCATCCTCGCCGCCGAATTCGTTGGCGCGCGCGACCAGGTCGCGCAGGTTCTGGTGCAATTGTTCCAGCGAAAAACTGAGCGCAAACACGCGGCCCGTTTCGCCTTCTGTCAGAGGCGCAAGCACGTGGGTGCGATGCAGTTCCGCCATCGCGGCACCGAATGCGCCATAGGCAACTTCAAGGCTTTCCGGCACTTTGATTTCCGACTTTCCGGACATGGTGGCGGCCGCCATGCGCATCAGTGTCGATGATTCCGCCGCCACAACCGCCAGTGGCGGGTTCAGGGCCTGCAGCACGGTGGGCGGCATCGGGTGCTTCACGGCGCGGCCGATCATCACAAGGTCGAAGC
>JBBRVE010000046.1:0-22578 GCA_038247245.1 Bdellovibrionales bacterium
AAGGTCGAACACTTCTTCATGCACTTCGTCGGGGCGCGCATCGGGGCGGTCGACCTTGTTGATGACGACGATGGGCTTCAGGCCGAGTTTCAGGGCCTTGCCGGAAACGAATTTGGTTTGGGGCAGCGCGCCTTCGGCAGCGTCCACCAGAATGACAACGCCATCGACCATCGACAGGATGCGTTCGACTTCGCCGCCGAAATCCGCGTGGCCGGGGGTGTCGACGATATTGATGCGTGTGTCTTTCCACATCAGCGACGTGACCTTCGCCAAGATCGTGATGCCGCGCTCTTTTTCGAGGTCGTTGGAGTCCATGACGCGCTCGGCGACTTTTTCGTTCGCGCGGAACTGGCCCGACTGGCGGAGCAGAACGTCGACGAGGGTTGTTTTGCCATGGTCGACGTGTGCGATGATGGCAATGTTGCGAAGCTTGTTGGTCATGTTTTCCGCCCGTGTTATGTTTTTTCGTTTTGTTGCGCTGCATCCTATTGAAAAATCTTTATTTTTCAATAGGTTTTTGGTCAAGCGTTCGACATAATACACGAATCCTTAATTATGTATAGTATAATATAGGCTCGGGTAATTGCCGTTGTAGATTCAGGTGGAGATTCAGGCAGTTATATCGCGCTTATTTATTGAATGACCGGATGGCATGACGGAGCACGGAATCAAATCGCTGCAAAAAACCACCAGCCTGACCTCGGCATGTCGGGTTTTTGTGCGGCGTAAGGCATCGGGCGCGAGCCTTGCGGCGGCCGAACCCGCGCTGAAAACCTTCCGCGCGAAAGGGAGGGGATGATGAGCCTCCCCCAGAAGGGTAAACTGTCACGCGTCTGGCGCAAATTCGCGGCCTCCACCGCGCTCACGACCATCTTGCTGGGCGGGATGACACCTGCGATTGCCCAAGTGGGCACGCCGACCGCGCCGAACCTCAATGCGCCGGCGGTGACCGAAACCGCACCGCCCGACCTGCGCGCGCTGGAATACAGCATGCAGGTCCGGATCGCCCTGATCGATGCTGCGCGCACCGAATTCATGGCATCGAAAATCCACACCGGCGATTCTTATTCCCACGATTTGAGCGTGCTGGGCGAACGCCTGACCCTGAGCCTCCGGCATATGCAGGGGCTTCATGACCGCGCCGTGCTGCTTGACCCTGCCCGTTTCGACGCCGGGATGTCGCTGGGACTGCCCGCCGTGGCGGTCGTCCAGATGATGCTGGGCGAACAGGGTGTCGAGTATGACCCCAGCCGCGCGCGCATCGTGGCAGGAAATATGGCGAATTTTCACAAATTCAGCTTTGGTCTGGTCAAAACCCAGAACCCCGCCGCCTTCCTGAACCAGACGGGTGCGGCGGGCGAGGCTTGCGTGATCGTGCCGTCCTCGGGTCACGCCCTGCCCTTCAACCTGCCCGGCCTGACGCTGCAGCAGAAAATTACTTTCGTGAACACGCATGAATCGTGGCACTGCCTTGACTCCCGCTATCCGATGCAGGGATTTAACGAAGATGCGATGGATAAGGAACTGAAAAAGCCCGATGCCCTCCACAATAGTGCGGCTGTGAGGGAATTTATCGCCCTGCGCTACAACAAGGAGGCGCTGGCGGATGTCGGCGCGCTGGGCGACATGATCCGCGCCGGCAAGGCCGACCTGACCGCCATCGACGCGGTGTCCGACTGGCGAAAAAAACTGGTGGGCGACCCTCTCCACTTTTCCCCGCCCGTGCTGGCGGAGATGAAAACCCGGATCGTGAAAATGGGCCTGCCCGCCTTCCGCGCCATGACCGACAGCCAGGCACAGGCATTTTACTTCAAGGTCATGGACGCCAGGGAACTGACCGCCAATATCGTGGGCTATACTGTGATGCTGGAGGACGCGAAAACGCCCGCCCAGCGCCGCGCCCTGATAATTCTGGCCGGCGCAGACCCCGATTTCATCCGCGCGCAGGAATTCCGCCGCACGGTCGCCGCCGCCGAGCAGGCCGCCAAGCACGCGCCCAAGGGCGGCGCCCCGCTGACCGACAAGGAAAAGGCGGGACTGGCCAAGGTACGCGCCTGGGACGCCAGCGCGATGCTGCAGGAGCGCGCCTTTGCCCTGTATGGCAAGATCACGCCCCAGACCATGATCGGCGCCTATGGCGCGCTGCAGACCGCGCTGATGGACGGCATCAAGCTGCAGCCCGACAACGCCGCCCTGCCCGTGCTGATGACCAAGCTGCAGCAGACTTTTGTGAACGATGTGCGGAAAATCGACTACGTTGCGGCGAACGCCCGCCACGGCGTCGACATTGCGGCGGTCGAGCCTGCGCTTAAAAACATCCCGCGCGGGTTGCTTGTTCCCCCGCAGCGCCAGATGCAGCCAAAACCGGGATCATGAAGATTTTGTAACATGATGTGAAAGCCGCAAGCCCCCTGAATTTTCAAAAATTCTTTACATTGAATCGAATCAACCTATAACGTTAATTATGAGGGCACGGCAGCGAACGATTCGCGTGCGGTTATCTCATGAAAGCCCCCAGGAGGGTTTCATGGAATGGAAAAATACGAAGGCCCCGAAGACGTAGTACGCCAGCGACGTCCCAATATTCCTGTTACCTGTTTCCGCCCGGCTGCCCTTGAAACCTCTGCGAAGTGGTTTCTGGACAATTTCCCCGGTCATGTGCTGTACGCCGTCAAGGCGAACCCCGCCAAATACGTTTTGCAGGGTCTGCGCGACGCGGGCATCAAGCATTTCGACGCAGCGTCCATCCCCGAAATCCAGCTGGTGAACGAGATCGCGCCTGGCTCCCATATCGCCTTCATGCATCCGGTCAAAAGCCGCCATGCCATCGAACAGGCGTATTTCGATTTCGGCGTCCGCGATTTCTCCTTTGACTCGGTCGAGGAGCTGGAAAAGATCGTCGCCTGCACCGGCAAGTCGAAAGACCTCGGCCTGTACCTGCGTCTGGCTGTCCCCAACACCTCGTCGGAGCTGCCGCTCGCGGGTAAATTCGGCTGCCTGCCCGAAAAGGCGCCCGAGATCCTGAAAATGGCGCGCAAGCTGTCACGCAAGCTGGGCATCTGCTTCCATGTGGGTTCCCAGACCATGGACCCTGCCGCATACGTTGCCGCGCTGAACATCGTGGGCGGCATCCTGCGCGCAATCCCGCGCACCCGCGTCGACGTCATCGATATCGGCGGCGGCTTCCCGTCGATCTATCCCGACATGGCGCCCCCTGCGCTTGCCGATTACAAAACCGCCATCGACCAGGGCTTCAACACCCTGCCCCACCCGGACCGCTATGAATTCTGGTGCGAGCCCGGCCGCGCGCTTGTCGCGGAAAGCGCCTCGGTCGTCGTGCAGGTTGAACTTCGCAAGGACGATGTCCTTTACATCAATGATGGAACCTATGGCAGCCTGTTCGACGCAGGCCACCTGGGTTTCCGTTACCCGGTTCGTCTCATCCGTCCGACGCCGGGAGGCACCAGTGCGCCGCACAAGGGTTTCCGTTTCTACGGGCCCACCTGCGACAGCATTGATTATATGCCTGGCCCCTTTTACCTGCCGGAAGACGTCCGGGACGGGGATTACATCGAGATCGGCCAGCTCGGCGCCTATGGGAACACCATGCGTACCGACTTCAACGGCTTTTCCGCCCACGAAGTCGTGTCCGTCAAGGCCCCGCCGCTGGTCACGCTCTACGATGACGCGCTGGAAACGACGGATTCAAACGAACTCTGCGTGACGGGATAATTTTCGCCACAAATTGACCGCGTAAAACCCATTTCGGGCCACTCCTTGCAACAGGGGCGGCCTGAAACGCGCAGGGCAGATTGATAAAAAAGGACTACGAACATGAAAAGCAACCTGAAAGCCGTGAAAGCAAAGCCCCACCCGAAAAGCAACCGCAAAGCGGCGTTGCTGAACACCCCGATCGAGCATATCGACATCAAGAAATTCGATGCGCGCCCGATCATCGACGGCATGGGCAAAATGTCCTTCACGTCGCGCGACCTCGCGCGTGCGACCGACATTTTCAACACCATGCTGCAGGACAAGGGCGCAACGTCCATCCTGACGCTGGCTGGCTCCACCTCGGCCGGCGGCTGCATGGACCTGTACACGGAAATGGTCAAGAGCAACATGGTCGACGTGATCGTCGCAACCGGCGCATCGATCGTCGACATGGACTTCTTTGAAGCGCTCGGCTTCAAGCATTACCGTGCCGATGCCCAAGTCGACGACCGCGAACTGCGCGATCTCTACATCGACCGCATTTACGACACGTATATCGATGAAGAAGACCTGCAGGCCGTTGACCACACGATCTTCGAAATCGCGCAGGGCCTCGAGCGCCGCCCCTATTCG
Organism: Bdellovibrionales bacterium; assembly: GCA_038247245.1. GTDB lineage: Bacteria > Pseudomonadota > Alphaproteobacteria > Micavibrionales > UBA2020 > JAPWJZ01. The sequence goes on from JBBRVE010000046.1 coordinate 4,348, forward strand.
TCGCGCGAATTCATCTGGGAGATGGGCAAGTACCTGACGAAAAAAGCGAAGAAGAAAAACTCGCTGATCGCGGCGTGCTACGAGCACGGCGTGCCGATCTTCTGCCCGGCATTCGTGGATTCTTCCGCTGGTTTCGGCCTCGTGCTGCACCAGAAGAAAAACCCGAAGAATTATATGTGCATCGACGCGGTTGCGGATTTCCGCGAACTGACCGACGTGAAAATCGCAGCCGGCACCACCGGCCTGCTGATGATCGGCGGCGGCGTGCCCAAGAACTTCACGCAGGACACCGTTGTCTGCGCGGAAATCCTTGGCCACAAAGATGTAGACATGCACAAATACGCGGTCCAGATCACGATCGCCGACGTGCGCGACGGCGCCTGCTCCTCCTCCACGCTGAAGGAAGCGTGCAGCTGGGGTAAAGTGGACGTTGCACTGGAACAGATGGTATTTGCGGAGGCAGGCTCGGTCATGCCGCTGCTGGCATCCGACGCTTACCATCGCGGCTACTGGAAAAAACGCCCCCGCCGCAACTGGAACAAGCTGTTCAAGTAAGGCTTAAATGAATTTTCCGGCCGGAGCCCCTTAAAAGGCACCGGCCGGAAATCTTTTTGAAGGAATTTATGATGGCTCAATTCAATGTCCGCGCCCTTGGCGTATTGATGAACGACGAAGGTCAGGTATTGCTGCTGAAACGCGCGCCTGCGCCCGGATCGGAATTCATCGGCTGGGAATTCTGTGGCGGCGGCGTCGAGCATGGCGAAGCGCCCGAAGACGCGCTGGCCCGCGAATACAAGGAAGAAACCGGCCTGAAGATTGACGTGATGCAGATTTTCAACGCCCGCACCGGCAAGCGCGAGGGGCAGCCGCTGCTGAACCTCGCCTATCTCTGCCGCCCGCTTGGCGAAAACGTGAAGCTGACGCCGGAACATTCGGAATTCGTCTGGGTGCCGATCGAGGATCTCGACACCTATGACCTCGGCCCGCATGTGAACATCGACCGCGACGCTTTCCTTGCCATTTCGGCGGGCAGCGGCATGATCGAAGAATGACCCGCAATACCGAAGTCGCCGTGCAGTACCAGCAAATCGCCGACTGGTTCGATGGCGTACGCAACAAGACGCTGGTCGAGAAAAAATACCTCGACCATGTGCTGACGCTCGCAAAGCCGGACGGGAAACTGCTCGACCTCGGCTGCGGCAGCGCGGAGCCGATGGCGGCGTTTTTCATCGCCCATGGTTTCAAGGTGACCGGCATCGATATCGCGCCGCGCATGATTGAACTCGCGCAATCGCGGTTTCCCGCCCATGACTGGCGCGTGGGCGATATCCGCAAAACGCGCTTGAGCGGAACATACGACGTCATCCTCGCCTGGGACAGTTTCTTCCACCTGACCCGCGACGACCAGCGTGCCATGTTCGCCAGTTTCGCGCAGCATGCAGCAGCGGGCGCTGTGCTGCTGTTCAACACCGGATCGGAAGACGGCGAAAGCTATGGCAACATGGAGGGGCACGACATCCACCATGCCAGCCTTTCCGTGGCTGAATACAAAACGCTGCTTGAAAACAACGGATTTAGCGTTATTGTCCTAAACCTGACAGACACCGATTGCGGGGGCCGCACCGTCTGGCTCGCGCAAAATAAACGAAAGGAATTATAAAATGCAGTTCATGAAACCCGCCGATGGCTTCCTCGGCCTTGAAAAAGCGGACGCGGTCAGCGTCGATAACGCGCAAGTCGTCGTCATCCCCTTCGGCCTCGAGGCTTCGGTGTCCTATGGCGGCGGCACGTCGAAGGGGCCTGCCGCGATGATCAACGCATCGCATCAGGTCGAGCTGTTCGATGACGAATTCTGGAGCGAGCCTTTCCGCGAATACGGCGTCGTGACCGCGAAACCCGTGAAAATTTCCAAATCGGTCGAAACCGCGCTGGAACAGCTGGACGCGCAAGTGGAGGAAGTGCTGGCGATGGGCAAATTCCCCTTCGTCTTCGGCGGCGAACATTCGATCACCGCAGGCGCGATCCGCCCCTATGCGCGTAACTTCAAGGATGTGGCGGTCTTGCATTTCGACGCGCATGCCGATCTGCGCGACGGATACCACGGCGAACATTATTCCCACGCATCCGCCATCTGCCGCACGATGGACGCGAAAAACGTCAGTGTCTATTCGTTCGGTATTCGCAATATCTCGTCCGGCGAAATCCCGTTCCTGGAAAAAAACAAAAAACGCCTGAAAATCTACTGGGCGCGCGAAAAGCACCTGTGGGACATGAAGGAGATCGTGCGCAACTTCAAGGGCAAGAACGTCTATGTCACTTTCGACATCGACGCGTTTGACGCCAGCATGATCCCCGCAACCGGCACGCCGGAGCCGGGCGGCCTGTTCTGGGATGATGCCGTCAACATCATCCGCGAAGTCGCGAAGGTATCGACCTTCATCGGTGCCGATGTGAACGAGCTGGCGCCCAAGCCCAACATGCATGGCTGCGACTTCCTTGCCGCCAAGCTTGCCTATAAAATCATGAGCTACGCTTTCCTTGCGAAGAAAATCAAAACACGCACGAAAAAGATCGCGTAATTCTGCCGCAATTATAACGCCTTAAAACCCCGCCGCCGCAAGGTTGCGGGGTTTTCCTTGATTTAACGCTGCGGAACATATAAAAACACGTTTTCCCAAAAGGTGGCATATGCATCCATGCGGCATCGATTTCGGCACGTCGAATTCTGCGATTGCGCTGGGAGATCCGGCCGGCACACGCCTCCTGAAGGTCGAAGGTGATGCCGACACACTGCCGAGCGCGATTTTCTACGCCGCCACATCGCCCCTGCCCGCCTATGGACGCGCGGCGCAGAAACTGTTTTTCGAGGGCGAGGAAGGCCGCTTTATGCGAAGCCTCAAGCGTATCCTCGGCACGTCCCTTATGAATCAAGGCACCTTGGTGAATGGCCGGATGCGCAGTTTCGACAGCATCATCGGCAATTTCATCGGCCATATCAAATCAACTGCCGAAAAACAGCTGAACCACGAACTGACCCATGCCGTGATGGGCAGGCCCGTGCATTTCATCGACGGCGACCCGGCAGGCGACGCGCGCGCGGAGGGTGAATTGCAGCGGATCGCGGCCGCAGCAGGTTTCAAGCATATCGCGTTCCAGTATGAACCCGTCGCAGCGGCCTTTGCGCATGAGGTGAAGGTCACCAGCGAAAAACGCGCCCTTGTCGCCGATATCGGCGGCGGTACGTCGGATTTCACGGTCATCAAGGTATCGCAGAAATACATCAACCGCGCCGATCGCAGCCAGGATATCCTTGGCCATTCGGGCGTGCGCATCGGCGGCAATGATTTTGATAAATCCCTGAGCCTCTCCAGCTTTATGCCCGCCTTCGGCTATCGCAGCACCTATGGCGAAAAACGCTTCGACGTGCCGCTGTCGCCGTTCCACGATATGTCGGAATGGTCGAAGGTGAATTTCCTTTACACGCCGAAGGTGAAAAAGGATATGCGCGATATCCTGTCTGAATCGCATGCGGCAAAAAGATTTGGGCGTTTCGTGCATGCGCTGGAACACGAACTCGGTCACCGCATTTTGTCATCTGTTGAATCCGCCAAGATCGATCTGACGGATAAAGAAAGCACGACAGCAGAACTGGATTTCATCGAGAATGGATTCAAGCTGGATATTCAGCGCGAGGTGTTCAACACCGCGATCACCAGCCATGTCGACCGCATCTCGGAATCGATCACGGAATGTTTGGCAACCGCGGGCCTCGCCGATGACGACATCGAAATCATCATCCTGACCGGCGGGCCGACCGAAACGCCGCTGCTGAAACAGGCCGTCTGCTCGCGCTTCCCGAATGCGGAACTGTCGGAGGAAAACAAGCTGTCCTCGGTCGCGCTCGGCCTCGGCTATGACAGCCAGCGCAAATTCGGCAATTAAATCAACGCGCTAATTTCTGTTTGACGCGGCATTGCCACTTCCTTTATATTTCTGGTTATGACAAGTAAACGTGCGAGAATCTTCACAACCCTTGCGACAACTTCGGCGCTGGCGCTGGGTTTCCTTGCCGCGTCGGTACGCCCGATCCGCGCGCAGAATGCTGTCGTCCCGCTAGGCATCGAGCAGACCCTCCCGCAGACCGCGCACAGCTATTGGACGCATCCCGAATATGACGGCGTGATCGATGTGTGGACGGATTCCACCGGCATACAATTCCGCATCCAAGCGCTGAACCCCGCGAATGACAAAACCCGTAATCTTGTCGCGGGGAATGTAAGCAAGGACAAGAACAAGCTAACGCCCGCCGATTTTGAAAAGGCGCTTGAATATAAGCCGCAGCTGCGCGACATGAAAAACATGGGTGGCGGCCGCTGGCAGGGGAAAATCTGGATCGAACAGCGCAAAGAGGCGTTCGGTTTCGATATCCAGCTGCCGCAGGGCAACAACAAGAACTTGAAAATCCGCGGCTATGCCATCAGCGGCTGGAAAAAGGTTGTGACGCTCGGCGGGTTGGTGGGCAAGACGCTGGAATTCACGCCCGTATCGAACCCGCCTGATCGCGGCCTCTCGACGTTGCCGAAAGATACGATCCTGTATCCGCAGCCAAAACGCTGATCACACTTTCTCGAAATACGGAACGCCGTCAGTATTTGCAAACGGCATTTTTCGCAGCCTATGACGCGATTTTCCGGTTCCAGAAATAGGCAACGACGCCGAGGATGAAATTGGTGATGAGCAGGGCCGCCAGAATGCCGCTGAAGCCCATCTTCGCCTGCAGCAGATAGGCGAGCGGCACATAGATCACGAAAGTTTTCAGCAGGATCAGCGTGGTGGCGGGCAGCGGCTTGCCCATCGCGTTCAGCGCAGCGTTCGATACCACCAGCACACCCAGCGCGCCATAGCTGATCGGCACCCAGTGCAGGTATTGCGCGGTATAGGCGATGACTTGCGCGTTGGAATCAAAGAATGTCGGGATGATGTAGGCAAAGGCCCATAAAATCGCGGCGACGCCCAGCCCCCAGATCATCGAGTATTTGGCGCCCGTGGCGGTCGCCTGCTGGATCCGGCCGTAATTTCCGGCACCGTAATTCTGCCCCGTGAAGATCGCAATCGCCGCGCCCATAGAATAGAACAACAGCGTCGCCATGCTCTCGATCCGCGTCGCAACGCCCAGGGCCGCGACCGCTTCCTTGCCGAACTGCGCCGCCATCCATGTGATGATGGCGGCGGAAATGGGCGCGATCTGGTTGCTGACGATCGACGGCACCGCCACATGTAAAATCCTGCCCCATGATTTCAGCAGCCCCGGATGGATAACAGGATGCGTGAGGATTTTCTTTTTGAAAATCAGGAAGTACATGGATACGCAACAGGTCAGGTAATAGGAACAGACGAGCGTCGCCGCCGCGCCCGCCAGTTTCCATTCCGGAAACGGCCCCCAGCCGAAGATAAAGAACGGATCGAGGATGATGTTGCTGACAGCCAGCAGCGTCATCATTTTCGATACAAAATGGGTATCCCCCGTCGCGCGGATGCAGGCATTGCCCACCATAAGCAGGCCAAGGAACGGCAACCCGCAATACCAGATCATCATGTAACGATGGATCAGCGGCATCAAATCATCGGTCGCGCCCATCAGGCGGAAGATCGGGTCGATGAAAAGGATACCCGCGACCGAAGCAATCAGGACGCTGACAACCGTGAGGCTGAGCGCATCGGTTGCCATGCGGCGCACTTTTTCAAAATCACCCTCGCCATAGACGCGCGCAATCACCGATGTTGTGCCGACCGATGTGCCGAACACGATGCCCATGAAGAACATCAGCACAGGTATCGTGAAGCCGAGCGCCGCCAGATACTGCGTGCCCAGACGCGAGATAAACCACGCATCGAACACCGAAAAGCTGGTCATCGCCAGCATACCCCAGGCAAGCGGGAGCGTCAGGCGCCTGATATGCGCGCCCGGATCTCCCTCCAGCAGCGTGGGTCTGGTGTTCAAGGTATCCCCGCTTACGCTTTCACTTTTTGCAGCAGTTTCACGAGGTCGGATGCGATGCCGGAAACGCCCTTGGCATTTTTTTCATCCTTCAGCGAGCCATCATCATTGAACGCCGCGCCCGCGCCGCCCACGGCCTGCATCCGCGGCAATACGGTCACATTGATGTTCATCAGCAATTCGCGCAGCGCGTAAAGCCCGCGCAAGCCGCCGAGCGCGCCGGGCGATGCCGCCATCAGCCCTGCATATTTGCCGGCAAATGCGGCGGCGGAACCTTCGCCCTGTGCCGTCGGGCGGCTGGTCCAGTCGATTGTGTTTTTCAGCACGCCGGAATAACCGCTGTTGTATTCGGGCGATGCGATGATGATGCCGTCGGTATCCTTGATCAGCTGTTTCAGTTCCAGCGCCTTGGGCGGCAGGCCGGATGCGGATTCATCGTCGCCGTCATACAGCGGCATCGGATAATCTTTCAGATCCACCAGCGTCACATCGGCGCCCGCATCCCCCGCCGCTTGCGCGGCGAGCTTTGCGAGTTTCTTGTTGAACGAGCCTTCGCGCGTTGCCCCGGCGAAAACGAGGATTTTTGTTTTTGTGGCCATTGTTATTGTTTCCTTTGTTAACGGGGCAGTTCGAACACGAGCAGTTCGGATTTTTCAGTCGCTTTAATATCCGCCTTGCCGGGTTCATTATCAAGCGCGAGCGCATCGCCTTGCTCCAGCGTTTTGCCCAGCACGTTTGCCGCACCGCGCGCCATCTGGAACCAGTATTTACGGTCCGGTTTCATTTCCAGAGAAACGCCCGCGCCCGCATCCATGCGCGCAACCCAGAGCTTTGCATCCTGCTTGATGACCAGCGAGCCGTTTTCGCCATCGGGCGAGACGACCAGCCGCAATGCATTCTGCATTTCCGCCGGATTGAACGTCGTTTGCTGGTAACCGGGTTGTGTGCCCGCAACATTGGGCATAATCCAGATTTGCAGCAGGTGGACGTCTTCGGTTTCAGACGGGTTTTTCTCGCTGTGGAGAATCCCCTTGCCCGCGCTCATCAGCTGCACATCGCCCGGACGGATGATGTCGCCATTGCCAAGGCTGTCCTTATGCTCCAGCGAACCTTCCAGCACATAGGTCATGATCTCCATATTCGCATGGGGATGGGTATCGAACCCCGTGCCAGCGCGCACAACATCTTCGTTGATGACGCGCAGGGGGCCGAACCCCATGTTGCGGGGGTCATAATATTCGCCGAAGGAGAAGCTGTGGAAGCTTTGCAGCCAGTAAGTCCCTGTTTCGCCACGATCATTTGATTTTGCGATGTTCATCATCTGACACCAACCTTTCTACCTACCAATATATATCTTTTCGTTTTAAAAGCGGAATACGCCATATTTGTCATTAATATTTCTATTTTATCGATTAATATAAGTTATGGACAGATTGGCCAACATCCTCGCCTTCGTGACGGTCGCCGAGACCAACAGCTTCGCGGAAACCGCGCGGCGGCTGAATATCGCCAATTCAGTGGTCAGCAAGCGCGTGAAAGACCTCGAGGGTTATCTGGGCACACGCCTTCTGCAACGCACGACGCGGCATGTGGCGCTGACCGATGCGGGATACCAGTATTTCGACCATGCGCGGCGCATCATCCATGAGCTGGCCGAAGTCGAAGAAAACCTGCGCTATCAAAATGAAAACCCCGTCGGCGATGTGCGCGTCAGCGCGCCTGTCACCTTCGGCACCAAATTCCTCGGGCCTGCGGTTGCGTCGTTCCTCGATAAATATCCCGATGTCGGCGTGCGGCTTTACCTTGGTGACCGCGCGGCGGAGTTGACGCAGGAAGATTTCGACCTTGCCATCCGTATCGGCGATATCACCAATACATCGTTGGTCGCGCGCAAATTGGCGGAGAGCCGCCGCGTAACGGTCGCCAGCCCGCAATACTTGCGCGAACACGGCAGGCCCGAAAAACCGCAAGACCTGGTGCAGCACAACTGCATGGTCTATAGCGGCGTGAACGACGGCAAGGCCTGGGGTTACCGCATCAACGGGCGCAAACATCTGCAGCCCGTGGCGGGGCGATTCACCAGCGACAACGGATCGCTGCTGGTCGAGGCTGCGGTCAGCCATTGCGGCATCACCGTGCTGCCCACATTTATCGCAGGCCCCCATATCAATGCGGGGGAGCTGGAAATCATCCTGCCGGAATATGAGGAAGAACCGATGCTGATTCAGGCCGTCTATGTGCCGCAGCGTCACTTAAGCGCCCGCACCCGCAAATTCATCGACCATCTGGTGCAATATTTCGCAGCGTTTTCAGGCTAGTTTGACAATTCCGCGCCATTGCCATAAAATTTATCCTTCCGGAGAACTTGAATGACGATCATTGCCATCGGCGGCGCAGAGGACAAGACGGGCGAGATGACCGTGCTGAAGCGCGTGCTGGCGGAGGCAGGCGTTGCATCCCCGCGCGTGCTGGTCATCACGACCGCAACCGGATACCCCGAAGAAGTCGCTGAAAAATACCGCGATGCCTTCGCGCGGCTGAACGTCACGCCCGATATCCGCCATATCACGACAAAGGCGGAGGCCGACGCGCCTGCCAGCATCGCATCGCTTCAACATTACGATGTCGTTTTCTTTTCCGGCGGCGATCAGGAAAAATTGTCGGCGGCCTTTGGCGGCACGGCGTTCCTTGCCGCGCTTGCCACGCGCGAGGCGGAAGGCGCGGTTGTTGCGGGCACCAGCGCGGGTGCCGCCGCCATGTCATCGCTGATGATCACGGGCGGCGAGCCACGCAAAGCATTAAAGCCGGGCGGCCTTGGCCTTGGCGAGGGTTTGAGTTTTACGCCCGATGTCGTTTTCGATACACATTTCAATCAGCGCCATAGGCTGAAGCGTTTATTCGGCGCCGCTGCCGCCGACAGCCGCAAGACGGGCATCGGGCTGGATGAAGATACCGGCGTCGTCGTCAAAAACGGCACATTCGAAGTCGTTGGCAAAGGCCGCGTGACGGTGCTGAAAGACGGCGTGGTAACGCGCCACAAGCACGGCGACAGTTTCAGCCTTTAGCGAGATATTTATTGAGCAGCCTCAACCGGTCTTCCGGGATCGACCTGCCGCTGAACCTTGCGCCCACCAGCAATTTGCCGATCAAATCGGTGCAGGCCATTTCACCCGCCAGAAATTCGCCCTTCACGGGGTTGACCAGTTTTGTGATCTGCACGCGCACGCGGAAACGGTCGGGTTCGTCCGGTTCGCGTTCGGCCTGTTTGACGACGATGCCGATGCCGAAGATGCCCTTGGGGCGCGGGCCCTGTTTCAACAAAAACACCTGATCGCCGATTTCCATCTTGCGCGGAGCGGCGGTGCGCCAGTTCAAAAAAATCTCCCCCTTCCGGCGGAAGGGAGAGATTAATTTTGTGACCAAATCCTTGTCAGACCAGTTGTCGCCCTGATGGCCGATGGCGGGATTCCATGTCAGCAGGAAACCCGGCATGGCTTATTCCAGATGCGCGTGGAGCATCCAGGCGTTTTTCTGGTGCAATTGCTGGCGGCCGATCGCAAGGTCAACCGTCGGCTCGTCGCCGATTTCTTCGGCGGCCTTCAGCACTTTTTCGGCGGATGCGACGATCGTTTCCTGATCCTTCGCAAGGTTTTTCACCATTTCGACCGCCTTGGGCGATTCCGTTTCTTCCTTGATGCTGGCGAGTTTCGCAAACGCCTTGAAGCTGCCGGGTGCCTTGCCGCCCAGCGCGCGAATGCGCTCGGCAATCGTATCGACAGCGGCGGCGAGGTCGGTATATTGCGCTTCAAACAGCAGGTGCAGCGAGTTACAACTGGGACCCGTCACGTTCCAGTGATAGTTCTGGGTTTTCAGCTGCAGCGTATAGCTATCCGCCAGCAGTTTTTCGAGGGCATCGATCACTTTTGCGCTTTTCTTGCTCATGAAAATAACTCCCTGTAAAAATTAAATCGAAACCGCTTGGGCTGCCGCGAACAACACGGCGGCGATACGCAACGTATGCTGCACGCCGACCTTGGTCACGTCATGCGCCTGCGCGCCTTTGGCATGTGCGGCGAGGCAGGCGGAGCAGCCGTTGATTGCGGAAACGCCAAGCGAATAAAGCTCGAACGTCACTTTATCGACGCCGGGGTTGCCGATCACGTTCATGCGCAGGCCAGCCGGCAGTTTGCCGATTTCGTCGTCGCCGACCATATAGGTGGAGCGGTAGTAAATGTTGCTCATCGCCATCACGGTAGCGGCAGCCTTGGCGGCGTTGATTTCCTCAGGCGACAGGATGGAGGCGGTTTCACCCTCCAGCGCGGCAATCACCGTGCGGTTGCGCGTTGCATAGGCCGATGCCAGCGCCACGCCCATGACGTGATTAAGCGATAACCCGCCCGATACGTCATCCGCTTTGATGACACCCGACAGGTTCAGGCGGATGTCTTTCGCGAAATCGGGCAGCGCGTCTTTCAGCGATTCAAGGTTGTTCACATGGGGCAGGACTTGTGCGGTTGCGGTGCCGGTCATTTTTCATTTTCCTTTATATCAAAACGTTAACACTGGCAGGCTATATAGGCCGCGCCCGTTATTTCGCCAGCCCCGTTATGCGGCTGCGGATTTATGTTCCCGTTCAACGACTTCCGCGCAACGCGCACAAATCGCGGGGTGGTGCGAAACGCTGCCCACATCGCCGGTATATTTCCAGCAACGTTCGCATTTCGCGCCATCGGCCTTCCTGAACACAACGCCGACGCCTTCGACCCCTGCCAGCAGGAACGCGCCGTCGGGCGCATTGCCCTGCTGCACATCAATGCCGGAGGTGATGCAAACATCTGAGAACGCGATGCTCTTGAGCACGCCCGCAAGCGCGGTGTCCGACACATAGACTTGCGGCGAAGCCTCGAGCGACGCGCCGATCTTTTTTTCCGCGCGCTTGATTTCCAGCGCGCCGGTCACAACGCCGCGCACGGCCGCTATCTTGTCCCATTTCGCGGCAAGGTCGGCGTTCAGCCATTCCTTGGGCGCTTCGGGCATGACGGACAAATGAATGCTTTCTTTCGCATCATCCAGCGTCAGGCCTTTATACGACAGCCATGCTTCTTCGGTTGTATAGACCAGCACCGGCGACAGCCAATGCACAAGATGGTTGAACACATGGTCGAGCACAGTCAGCACGGCCTTGCGCTTGTCGCTGCCCACCGCTTCGCAGTAAAGCGTGTCTTTGCAGACGTCGAAATAGAACGCCGACAGGTCGCGCGCGCAGAAGTTGTGCACGACGGTCGTCAGTTTCAGGAAATCGAAATCATTCACGCACTGGCGCACGGTCTGGTCGATTTCATACAGGCGGTGCAGCACCCATTTATCAAAGTCGCCAAGCTTGTCATACGACAGGCGGTCGGATGCCTTGAACCCCGTGACCGAACCCAGCAAATAGCAGAAGGTGTTGCGGACGCGGCGATAGATATCGACATGGCCGGACAGGATGTTTTCGCCGAACTTGATGTCTTCGGTGTAATCAGATCCCGCGACCCACAGGCGCATCACATCCGCGCCGTATTTTTCCATCAGCGCATTGGGCGATGTCACGTTGCCCGTGCTTTTCGACATCTTGTAGCCTTTTTCGTCCAGGATAAAACCGTGCGTCAACACGGCCTTGAACGGCGCGTCGCCGCGCGTGCCGCAGCCGACCAGCAGCGATGACTGGAACCAGCCGCGATGCTGGTCCGAGCCTTCGAGGTACAAATCGGCGGGACGGTGCAGGTCGGGGCGGTTTTCCAGCACGAAGCCCTGCGTGGAACCCGATTCAAACCAGACGTCGATGATGTCCTTCACCTGTTCGAAATCATCGGCGTTGTAACCCGCGCCAAGAAAATCGGAAGCGGGACGCGCGAACCAAGCGTCGGAGCCTTCTTTATTGAAGATATCGATGATGTTCTTCAGGACTTTTTCGTCCTTCAACGCTTCGCCGGTCGCCTTGTTCACAAAAATGGCGATGGGGACGCCCCAGGCGCGCTGGCGTGACACGCACCAGTCGCCGCGCTGCTCCACCATCGCCGCGATGCGGTTTTCGCCGCGTGCGGGCACCCAGCGCGTTTTCTTGATTTCCGACAACGCCTTCGCGCGCAGGTCGTTTTTCTCCATCGAGATAAACCATTGCGGCGTGTTGCGGAAGATGACGGGCGCTTTGGAGCGCCACGAATGCGGATAGCTGTGCTGGATCTGCGCCTTGGCGACCAAATTGCCGGACTCGGTGATTTCCTTCAGCACGGTTTTATTCGCCCAGCCTTTTTTGCCGTCAGGCATGTAAACGGGGATGCCCGCGAACAACGGCACATCTTCAAAGTAAGTGCCGTCGCCCTTCACGGTATGCGGCACGTCGATATGGTTTTTCAGGCCGAGGCGATAATCGTCTTCGCCATGGCCGGGCGCGATATGCACGAAACCCGTACCTGCATCGGTCGTGACGAAATCACCCTCCAGCATGGGAACTGTGAATTCATAGCCTTTGCCGTGCAGCGGGTGATGGCAGATTGTGCCTTCGAACGCTTCGCCCTTCACGGATTCCGATTGCGTGCTGCCGGTGATCTTCGCGATTTTCAGGAACGGCTCCAGCAGCGCGGCCGCCACGATCATCTTGTCATCCGCCTTCACCAGCGCTTCTTCGCCAACAGCCGTGACGGTCACAACGATGTAATCAATGTCTTTGCCATACGCCACGGCGCGGTTGCCGGGCAGCGTCCACGGGGTCGTCGTCCAGATAACGACGGAGGCGCCATCGAAGGCGGCGGGGAAATTCTTGCCCTTTGTCGCAACGGGGAATTTCACCCATGCGGTATCGGACGTCACGTCCTTGTATTCCACTTCCGCTTCGGCAAGCGCGGTCTGTTCGGGGATCGACCACATGACGGGTTTCGACCCGCGATAGAGGCCGCCATTCAGCAGGAATTTGTGGATTTCCTGCGCGATGGTGGCTTCGGATGTCGGGTGCATGGTGCTGTAATAATTTTTCCAGTCGCCCATCACGCCCACGCGCTGGAATTCGGCGTTCTGCACATCGACCCAGCCTTGCGCAAAGTTGCGGCATTCGGCGCGGAAGGCGACGGCGTCGGTGTCGTTTTTCTTCTTGCCCTCGGCGCGGTATTTTTCCTCGATCTTCCATTCGATCGGCAGGCCGTGGCAATCCCAGCCGGGGACGAGCAGCGCGTTCTTGCCGGTCGCCTGCTGGCTGCGGGTCACGAAATCCTTCAGCGTCTTCGACAGCAAATGCCCCAGATGGATATGCCCGTTGGCGAAGGGAGGGCCGAAATGCAGGATAAACGTCTCGCGGTCTTTCGACGCATCGCGCTGCATTTTATAGAGGTCCATATCCGCCCACCGCTTCTGGATTTTCGGCTCCAGCTGCGCCAAACCTGCGCGGCGCGGGAAGTCGGTTTTGGGAAGGTGGATGGTGTTGCCGTAGTCGATGGTCATTGGAGTCCTCTAAGATTCAATAAATCACATAGCAAAATGCCTGAATTAGCTTTTTGGGTCTATCATCTAATTATTTTCATAACGTCATTTTCCTGCGGATGGCACAACGGTTTTCTCCCCCGCCGCTGCTGCGCGGGGTGAAACGCATACAGGGAGGCTGCGGATTATTTAGCGGCTAATCGAAATGTCGCTGGTTTCGGTCGGGGTGGATATGCCGAGCGTATAAGGCTCGCTTTCGAGTGCGGAACGGATGCGGCCGGAGAGAGATTCAGCAACGGCGCGCTGGGTGGAGGAGGTTTTCGCGATCACGATTTTCGGCGCGGTTTCGGCATCGCCACGGCCCGCAGCGGCTTCGCCGCGATATGCATATGCAGGGGCGGAGAAGATGATGGCGGCGAGAAGTGCGAATGCGAATTTCATGTCAAAACCTCTTAGGGCGGATACTACATTATTTCTTTGTTTTTACCAACCGGAGTCCACTTTCGGGGCACCGGGCTTGCGGATCTTTACGTTTTCGGGCTTGTGGATCAGCGCGTCGGCCTCTGTCACCGCTTTATCAAGGCGCGCCTTGAAAACGGGATTATCCTGCGATGCTGCCGCCTGTGCCACGATGTCGCGGCTGTCTTCGAGGCGTTCCAGTGTTGTAACGCGGGCATCATGTTCCATACCCTTGGCGGAATTCAGCCAAGCAACCTGTTCTTCGAGGAAGTACAGACGCACGGCCTGACGGATCGCAAGCGCCTCGGGCGTTTTTGGCTGGTTTGCGGTTTCATCGCCGCCCATGCGCGCCCAGGCGGAGGTTTGCTGCCACAGCTCGCCGATGCGTTCGCCGAATTCTTCGGGCTTTTTATGGCCCGGGCGCAGCATGCTGTACTGGTTCAGCAGCGCCGCCGCAATCACTTCGGGATCGCTCGATACGCTATCCGCCACCACTTTCGCAATCGCGGCGTTCGTGCGGGCGTAACCGCCCAGCGCGTCGCCATCGAATGCCCAAGTCTTCATTTCTTCGTACACGGTGCGGATAACGGGGTGGTCCGGCAGGCCGGTGTTTTCGAATTTCAATTCATTGACGCGCTGCGCGACGACGCCCGCCAGTGCGGTTTGTGCGCCAACCAAGGCCGTTTGAGCCGCCTGCAGCATTTCGGGTTCCGTCGTGCCGTCGCGCACGATTTCGGCAAGGCTGCGTTCATTCATGTCGATCACGCGGCTGACATTGCGGTATTCGATCACATGCGCAACTTCACCGGCGGCGATTTTCGCCTGAATGGCTTCAAGCCCGATCACGGAGGTCGCCAGCAAAACCTGCTGTTCGCCTGCGGTCGTGAAGCTGGGGTTTTCGAGGTCTAGGTTGTAGAATTTTTTCAAGTAATCCGCCGCGCGGGGGCTGACCGATTGTTCGAACTGTTCGGGTTCGTACGGGATGACCATGCCGTTCATCAGCACGCTGGCCGCGATTGCATCGGGGTCGGGGTTCTTGGCATTCGCCGTGATGATCTCGCCCGCCCGCACCGCTTCCCGCGCGTAATCATCGCCATCGGCAAAGAAGGTACGCATAACGTTATACGCCTTCTCGACGGTCGGGTGGCGCAACAGGCTGGTGTCTTCGAATTTCATGGCTCTCGCTCGCTATTTTTGAGGTGGGCGGAGGATACGGGATATGGGTTGTTATGTCAATGAGGCATATTAAGCCATTGAAGTATATTAATATTATTAATGCAATGCGAAAGGCAATTAATTAGGGAGGCGCGTCAACCCAATCGCTTCCCTGACATTCGACAGCGTTTCGCGCGTCACTTTGCGGGCGCGGGCTGCGCCTTCCTGCAAAATATCGTCCAGCTTTTTGCGGTCGGACATCAGCTCGTTGTAAATCGCGGTGGGTTTTTCGAAGTTGCGTTCCAGCGCGTCGAACAGTTTTTGTTTCGCGTCGCCATAGCCCATGCCGCCTTTTTCAAACGCGTCGCGCATCGCCTGCACTTCGTCGGGCGTGCCGACATGGGCGTAGATTTGATAGATCACGTTTTCATCGGGGTTCTTCGCTTCGGCGGGCAATTTGGAATCCGTCACTGTTTTCATCACCAGCTTGCGGCGCGCCGCGCTGTCGATGAAGACGGGGATGTGGTTGCCGTATGACTTGCTCATCTTGCGGCCGTCGATGCCGGGCAGCAATGCGCCGCCGGCCTCCAGCTGGTATTCGGGCAGCTTCAGCACAGGTTTCTTGAACGCGCCATTGAAATATCCCGCCATGTCGCGCGCGAATTCGATGTGCTGCACCTGGTCTTTGCCGACCGGCACGATATCTGTGTTCGCAATCAAAATATCCGCCGCCATCAGCAGCGGATAGGTGTAGAGGCCCATATTCACATCGGCATCCACATCGCGGTTTTCTTCGGCGTTGCGGTCCTTCGCGGCCTTATACGCATGGCTGCGGTCCATCAACCCCTTGGGTGTGACGGCAGACAGGATAGTGACAAGCTCGGGGATCTCCGGGATATCCGACTGGCGGTACAAAACTGTTTTCGCGGGATCGAGGCCGAGGGCAAGCCAGCAGGCCGCCACCTGATAGCTGTCTTCCTTCAATGCCTTCGGGTCATGCACGGCGTTCAGCGCGTGATAATCGGCGATGAACAGGTATGATTTTTCATGGGACGCGGCAAGGCGCAGCGCGGGGCGGATGGCGCCGATGTAATTGCCAATATGCGGCGCGCCCGTGGGCTTCACGCCTGTCAGAATTGTCTTGCCCTTTTGGTCCGCCATTGCTTTATTCCTCTCGAATTTTGGAAGGCGACTATATCATGTGCGGCCGCTATAAACAAATCGCTGCTTTGCAGCAACTGGCCGACCTTTTCGGCATCAAAATGCCGCGTTTCATGGACGCGGCAGGCGTCGCCACCCCCGGCACGCCCCTGCCCGTCATCCGCGGCGATTCTATCGAACAAATGTATTGGGGCTATGTGCCGCGCTGGGCGAAGGAAAGTAAACCGCTGGTCAATGGCCGTTCCGAAACCGTGCTTGAAAAACCGTCCTTCCGCGACAGCGTGAATGCGCGCCGCTGCGTCATACCCGCCGATGGTTTCTTTGAATGGGACCGCAGCCAAAAACCGCCGCAGCCGTTTGATATCGTGCCCGCGCGCGTGGTTGGTTTCGCGGGTATCTGGGACACGTTCAACGGGCGCGACGGTTTTGCGGTGCTCACCACATCCGCCGTGCCAGCCGTCGCCGCCGTGCATGACCGGATGCCGGTGATTTTGCAGACGGTCGATGACTGCCGCCGCTGGCTGGCTGCCCCCGACCCTGCCCTGTTCCGTGGCGACGATTCGATGGAATTCACCCTGACCCCCGCGACCCAGTTGCCGCGTACGGCGAGCCGTGATTTACCAGAAGACAGCAATCAACTGGCTTTATTCTGAAATATTGCCATAACTGGTTGACTCGGGGCGTGTGGATGCTAGTCTGTTGGCACACAGAAATTCAAAAAAATAGAAGGACGCACAGCACATGGGTATCAAAAGCTTTCTCGATAAACTGAAGCAAAAGGCCGAAGACCACCTGAAGGAAGAAACCGACCCCGCGAAAATCCGCGCGGCGAAAAAAGAATCCAACGAGAAAAAGATGAAGCGCACCGCCGCTGCCATCAAGCTGGCGCAAAAAGGCCTCGCGACCGCGAATGACGTAAATGACAAGATCGAAGCCGTGACCGACGCCGCCGCCGTGAAAATCGGCGACCTCGCCGAAAAAGCAAAACCGCTGGCCGAGAAAATCGATGGCGTGGCGGGCATCGCTGGCGACGCCATCACAGGCGCGTTCAACGTGGCTAAAGATAAAGCAATCGAAGGCGGCCTCGCCGCCGGCGCGAAACTGGAAGAGCTGAAAAAGGACGCGGACAAAAACCCCTCGACCGGCTCCAGCCTGCTCGATTTCCTGGCACCCGTCGTGCCCGACACCGATGCAACGAAACCGAAAACGCCCAAAGCGCCTGAAGCGCCGAAGCCCCCGAAAGCCTAAGCTTTCGTGATTTCAAAAAAGGCGGTCCGCAAGGGCCGCCTTTTTTATTGCGTGCTTGGTCCCCTCTCCCGTGCTTGCGGGAGAGGGGGAAACCCCGCTTTCGCGGCGATGTCGAATCAAAATGGAAATTTGTCCGCGTTCAAACGTAACGCTGGCGTTACGCGCAGCTGCTTTTTGAAAAAATCTTTTTCCGCGCAAGCCGCTCGACCGCTTCACCAATCGCGTGTCACTCACGCGTTGTCACTAAATATTATGTTGAATCTTGAGGTCAAAGTTGAGACAATTTAGGCAGGCTCAGGAAGTGTGAGCGGCGGAATTCCCAGACAGATTTTGAAAGGCAATAAGGTGCTGCAACGCATCAATTTTCGCCTGTCTGTTTCACGCTATGACAACTATCGCATATGACAAAACAAGCGCGCTTTACAAGGTGTTTTCTGGCTGTTACGGTTTCCCAAAATCAGATTTGATTTAACAAAAAAAGACGGCGGTGTGGGTGTGAATGCTTGCAGTTCCAGTAAAGGGACTGCGGCCTTTATCAACTTCTTTTTGAAGAGTGAAAAATGACCGAAGCCGCCTCCCCCCAGCCGCAAGGCAAGTATCCCTGGAGCAACAAGTATCCGGTGGACATCGACTGGGACATGGAAGTTCCCGTCTCCACGATGACGCAGATGTTCGAGGACTCGGTCAAGAAAAACGCCGACAAGCCCGCGCTGAATTTCATGGGCAAGACGCTGACGTATAAAGAACTGGGTCAGGAA
>JBBRVE010000047.1:0-22573 GCA_038247245.1 Bdellovibrionales bacterium
CGCACCAGCTGCATGGCGATGGCTGGCATCTGCCATGGCGGGTGGAACAGGCGACAGAAAATAGCGTGACGCTGCATCTGCGCACGGAAAAATCTGCACATACGCCCTATGCCTACGAAGCCCGCCAGACATACCGGCTGGATGCGGACGGTTTGGAAATTGAAATGTCCGTCACCAATCATGCCGGCCGCGCGCTGCCCTTCGGCCTTGGCCATCATCCGTATTTCCTGCGCAATGCCGCCGCAAAACTGACCGCGCATCTGCCGCAGGTATGGCACAGCCGCAATATCGTGCCGGTTGAAATTGCCGCAACGCCGCCGCAATGGGATTTCAGCCGCGGGCTGACGCTGGGCGATGATGTGTTCGGCCCGCCGGCGCAGGGCGTTGCGGGACAGGACCTGCTCGATCATTGCTTCACCGGCTGGGATGGCGCGGCGCGCATCGAATGGCCCGACCGCGCCCTTGCCGTCACCATTACCGCCGATCCGGTCTTTGCGCAGTTCGTGATTTATATCCCCGCCGAAAAGCCTTTCTTCTGCGCCGAGCCCGTCACCAATATCAATGACGGCTTCAACCTGCAGGCGAAAGGCATTGCGGATACAGGCACAGCCATCCTGCAGCCGGGCGAAACGCTGGCCGGAAAAATGCGTTTTTCTGTCGGATAATGCGCGCCGACAGTTTCTGGAAATACGTCTTAAACCGATTGGTAACCCTCTCTCCTTATAATCGGGCAGGGGGTTATTCATGCCGAGTGTTTATCAGCTGAAAAGCAAGTTTCAGGGATTGCTGCGCCCGCTGGTGGTGACACTGGCGGCAAAGGGCGTGACCGCCAATCAGGTGACGTCGGCGGCGACCGTATTATCGGTTCTGTATGGCGCGTGCCTTTTCTGTTTCAGCGCGCATCACTGGCCTTGGCTGCTGCTGCCGTTGTTTTTATTTATCCGCATGGCGCTGAACGCCATCGACGGCATGCTGGCGCGTGAACACAACATGAAATCGCGGCTGGGCGCGATATTGAATGAATTGGGCGATGTGATTTCCGATACGGCGTTGTATCTGCCGTTTTGCCTGATCTCCGCCACCGCCTTGTGGCCGGTCATGCTGATCTGTTTCTTTGCGGTGTTCAGCGAAATGACGGGCATCATCGGCGTGCAGATTGGCGCCAGCCGCCGTTATGATGGCCCGATGGGCAAAAGTGATCGCGCGGCGGCCTTCGGCACGCTCGGCTTTGTTCTGGGGATGGGCTTTGCGCCGGGGATGTGGACGGATATTTTGCTCTGGGTGATTTTCGCCCTCGTGCTCTACACCATCTATAACCGCGCATCGAAGGCATTGAAGGAAAATGCCGTATGATGGATAATCCGCCGCAAGTTGTCTATGCGCTGGGCTTCCTCTGGGCGCTGCTGGTGACCGCCAGCCTGATCGTGTTTGCCTTAAAAAAACTGCGCCCGCAGAAGGATTATACCGAGCTGGCGGTGCGCACCAAAAGTTGGTGGATCATGATCGGCGTGTTCAGCATTGCGCTGCTGGCCAGCCGCACGGTCGCCATCACCTTCCTCGGCTTTATCAGCTTCCTTGCGCTCAAGGAATTTTTCTCGATGATTCCGACGCGCCGCGCCGACCGGCGTGTGCTGTTCTGGGCGTATCTTGCCATTCCCGCGCAATATTACTGGGCGGGCATGGAATGGTACGGGATGTTCATTATCTTTATCCCTGTTTTCATGTTCCTGTTTATCGCGTTCCGCATGGTGATCGCGCAGGCGACCGAAGGCTTCCTGAAATCAGCCGGCACGATCCATTGGGGGTTGATGACTTGCGTGTTTTCGATCAGCCATATGGCCTATCTGCTGGCGCTGCCCGCGCGTGAAGGTTTTGCGGCGGGGGGGCAGGGTTTGCTGCTTTTCCTTGTGTTCCTGACGCAATTCAACGATGTGGCGCAATATGTCTGGGGCAAGCTGTTCGGCAAGCACAAGGTGCTGCCCGTCGTCAGCCCGAAAAAAACATGGCAGGGGTTGTTGGGCGGCGTCGGCACGACGATTGTAACGGCGATGCTGATTGCGCCTTACCTGACGCCGTTTGATACGCTGCATGCGGCGCTGGCGGGTTTGGTCATCGGCGCGTTCGGGTTTATCGGCGATGTGTCGATATCGGCGATCAAGCGGGATATCGGCGTCAAGGATACAGGCACGCTGATCCCTGGCCATGGCGGCATCATGGACCGCATCGACAGCCTCACCTATACCGCACCGCTGTTTTTTCACTTCACCTATTTCTTTTATTATTGACCATGCATAAACCCAACAAAGCATTGCGCCGCATTTTCTTCAGCTTCGTCCGGCTGCTGCTGATCCTGTTGCTGGGCATGACGGTGCGCCGCCGCAACCTGCTGCCGGAAAAGGGCCCTGCGATTGTGGTTGCCAACCACAACAGCCATCTGGATACCTTAATGCTGATATCGCTGTTCAGGCTGAAACGTCTGCCGAATATCCGCCCCATCGCCGCCGCCGATTATTTCATGAAGAACAAGGCAATGGCGTGGTTCGCGACGCGTATCATCGGCATCATCCCGCTGGAGCGCGGTGCCGCCAGCCGCAGTTACGACCCGTTGCAACCCTGCTGCGATGCGCTGGATCGTGGCGATGTCATTATCCTGTTCCCCGAAGGCTCGCGCGGCGAGCCGGAGAAATTGTCGCAATTCAAAAAAGGCATCGCGCATCTGGTCGAGCGTTACCCGCATGTGCCGGTGACGCCCGTTTTTATCCACGGCCTTGGCAAGGCATTGCCCAAGGATGATTTCGTCCTCGTGCCGTTCTTTTGCGATATTTTTGTGGGCGAGCCGTTGCTGTACAAAACCGGAAAACTTGAATTCATGGAAACCCTCAATACGTCATTTCGTGCGCTTGGCGAAGAAGGGCATTTCAAGCCGTGGGATTAACCGCGCGCCTGCTGGCGGTGGCCGTTTTCCTGTCCTTTTTCTGGGGCTTTGCCGAAGCGACTGTGTTTTTCATTGTGCCGGATGTGCTGATTTCTCTCGTGGCGATTTTTTCCATCAGGTTATACCTGCGCGCCGCGCTTGCGGCATTGGCGGGAGCGTTGATCGGCGGGGCGACGGTGTATCTGGCGGCTGTGCATGCGCCCGCGCTGGTCGCGGCAATCATGCGATCCGTGCCGTTCGTCAGCCAGCTGATGATTGCAAAGCTGCGCAACGAATACGCGGATATGGGCAACGGCGCGCTGTTTTATGGCGCGGTCAGCGGCACGCCGTATAAATTATACGCCTTCGCCGCGCCCGCCTATACCGGGCTTGCCGCATTCCTTGCCGTCAGCATTCCGGCGCGGTTGCTGCGCTTCCTGATCGTCGGGGGATTTGCCGCGCTGATGGCGCGTCTGTTGCGGCGTTACCTGAAATACAGCGACAAGATACTGGCCGGCATCCATGCGGCGGCATGGGTCGTCTTTTATATCGCCTATTGGGGAAGCGTTTCTTAAGGCTTAAACGCGCGGATGGCGGCGGGCAGTTTTTTCATGTCGTCAATCACCACATGCGCGCCTGCGGCCAGCAATGCGGTTTTCAGTTTTTCAACTTCATGCGGTTCTGCCAAGCCCGTGTAACCAACGCGCAACCCGATGCCTGCGCTATAGGCGGCCTTCATGCCTGTCACGCTGTCTTCGACCGCCGCAGCCTCGGCGGGCGTGATGCCCAGCGTCTTGGCGGCCAGCAGGTAAATGGCGGGGTCTTCCTTCAGCTTGCCCGCCACATCCTCGAACGCGCTGAACAGGCGGGGTGCGGGAATACGCGTGTCGTGCTTGTGCTTGTCCAGCAACGGCTGGATGCGCATACGCGGGCTGTTGCTCACGATTGACAGGCCAAGCTTCATGTCGTCCTGCAATTCGGCGAAGGTATCGCCGATATTCGGTGCGAGTTTTGCCTCCAGCAATGCCTGTTTGGTTTCGGGGCGCAGTTTATTGATGCGCAAATCCTCGATATCAATCGTGATCTGCGCTGCGTCCGGCAGGCCCGCATTAATAATGTTCTGGAACTGCTTGGCGATCTGGCCGAAATCCTTGCCGCGCATGTCGAGGCTCGCGATTTCATCATGCATCGGGCGCGCGAACAGGCTGTTGGCGTAATCCGACAGCACGCGGCGCGTGACGACAAGGCTGATCGGTTCGGTATTGGCGACCGTGCCGTCGAAATCGAACATGACTTCCTTGATTTGGGTCATGCGGCCCTCAGGAATTTTTCGATGGCGGCGTTCATGGATGCAGGATCTTCCATGTTGGTGATGTGGCCGGTATCGGGGATGATGACCAGCTGCGCGCCCTTGATGCCCGCCTTGATTTCCGCCTGCAATTCGTTCGGGATCAGCGTGTCTTCGCCGCCGCCGATGACCAGCACGGGCATGTTGATCTGCGACAGGTACGAGAGGGATTCCGAACGGTTTGCGCAAGCTTTCTGGTGGCGGCTGAAACCGCCGAAGCCGACGCGCTGCGATATGGCCCGTAAACGTGCGATCAGCGATTTGTCATGCGATGATTTTTCGCTGATAAAGGCGTTGTAGTGCGTGTCGTCCTTGCGCGCTTCCTGATAGGCCGCCTCGCCCGCGTTGATTTCCATCTGGCGCTGGCGTTGGCGCTCCGGCGTATCGGCGCGGGCGCTGGTATTGCACAGGATGGCCGATTTCACGCGGCCATTCGCTTTTTTCAAAACATCCAGCGCGACATAGCCGCCCATTGATGTGCCGCAAACGGTGAATTCATCAGGCGCATTGGCCAGCACTTCATCCGCCATCGCGCCGATATCATCGAACTGCACAAGGTTGACCGCGCTGGCGCCCTCAAAATATTCGACCTGCCCCGCCCATGACGCTTCGTCGGACGACGCGCCCGGGATGAAAACGATGGGGTAGGGGGTCTGCGCCGTCATTATGCCGGGCCTCCCAGCTTGCGCTGTTTCGGCGCGGATTTTGCGGCTTCGTGCGCGGCGGCGGTTGCGGGCGGCGTGTTGTCCTGCACGTAATGCAGCACCATGTCTTTTTCGGGGTCGGCGGGCACGATGCCGCGCAGGGGCGATGCAATCTCACCCGCATGGGCGATCCATTTCACCACTTCGTCGATACGTTTTGCCGTCACCAGTTCGGGGTAGTGGCCGACATCGGTATAAACCAGCAGCGACGTGTCGGGCCGCGCCTCGATCATGCGCTGCACCACATCCGGGGTCGCGGTGTTGCTTTTCTCGCCCGCCAGCAGCAGGATCGGTGTGGGTATTTCCTTGAACGCCTGCCATTTATCATAGGGCAGCAGGTATTCATCGGCATAGCCGGTCATCGAACCCGGATCATATGCCCAGCCAAAACCTTCGCGCGTGAATTTTTCAAAGCCGTGGTTGAAATCGTGGATTACGAAATCTTTCGATACAGGCGCGCCATGGCCGCCCAGAAAGCTTTCCAGCTTGCGCACCGCTTCCTCCATCGTGTCGGAAAACGGGCGTTCGCGGTTGCGCCATGCGCGGCGCAGTTTCGGGCCCGCCGGTGTTTCGGGCGGCATGTCGCCGATGATCGTGCCAGCCCAAAGCGGGTTGGAAAAACCTTGTTCCACCATCGCATAGATCACTTTCGATCCGTGGCTGTGGCCCATCAGGTGGAATTTGTTTTTCGGGTCCAGCTCCTCGATCAGCGCCGATACGACAGCGGCATAGCTGTTGAGCGTGTAATCGTTCGGCATGCGGAAATTGCCGCTATGCCCCTTGCCGGGGTAATCGAGCGCGATGACGTTGAAATTTTCGGCAGCGCCCTCGGCAAAGAAATCGGCACGGCGGGCGGAATTGTAAATGCCGCCCAGCACGATGATGGTTTCGGCGGTTTCGGGGCTATTGCGCGCGGGCCACCTGTTGTAGGAAATCTTGACGTGCTGGTCCTTGATCAGGTTGGTGTCGTCATGCAGCCCTTCGGGCAGGTAGGTCTTCATCTGTTCGGCGTGCTGCGTGAATGTGAATTCATGGCGCGTGAACTGCGGCAGGAAGCGCGCATCGAGTGCGCGGCCGATGCGGGCGATCTCTTTTTCCTTTTCGGAAAAGTTTTCCTCGTCACGTTGCGTGACGTTGCCGAGAATAGAAATATCGCGTTGTTGGGTCATGAACACACCTGGCCATTTTTTATATGTGCGGCTTTTGCCGCATCTGTTTTTCTGATGGGTTATATTACGCGTAGAAGCTGTTTTTGACTATATGAAAACCATTTTTTGCAACTTAGTTGCGCTAAACGGCGGCAGCTATTAACAAAATGTCGCCAACAGCCGATTATTGCGCCTCCGGCGGCACACCATAACCATGGTGCAATGCAGCAGATTCTCCTGTCTTTTCAACGCCGATAAAATAAGAAAAAAGCTGCTGTATTTTGACAGTCGAAATAGGGAATGATGCCCCATGGCATTTGCAGGAAAAAAATCGCTCGGGTTCAAGGATGTGCTGCTCTTCGCAGCGGGC
This sequence comes from Bdellovibrionales bacterium, assembly GCA_038247245.1. Taxonomy (GTDB): domain Bacteria; phylum Pseudomonadota; class Alphaproteobacteria; order Micavibrionales; family UBA2020; genus JAPWJZ01. The sequence goes on from JBBRVE010000047.1 coordinate 6,485, forward strand.
TACTGGAAACGGCAGCCCAAGCGGATGGGCTGCGTGATGGCTTTCCTGTTGTGCAGCGCGCTGATCGAAACGTATCTGCCGAATGCGCTGTCGTCTTTTCTGGGGGCGATCCGGCTGGAGGCGGGGCATGACGAGATTTTGCGGCTGCTGCTGATCTTCCTCGGCCTCTATTTTGTGCAGGCGATTATATTTATCGTCACGTACCGCATTTATAACGTGTTTGAAACCAACCTGTTCAAACAGGTGCTGGACGATGCCTTCGCGCATGTGTACCGGTTGCCCGAACCGTATTTCGCCAATACCTTTATGGGCGCGATCATTTCCAAAATCAGCCGCGCGCGGCAAAAGATCGAAACATTCGAAGATCAGGTCATCCTGCGCATCTTCCCGACCGCCGTGGTGCTGATCGGCACGATTGTGTTTCTGTCGATGCGCTTTCCGATGCTGGCATTGTTAATGACCCTGTATCTCGTGATCCTCACCGTTTCCAGCGCCTATCTGGTGTTCAACGTATCCGGCCCAGCGCAGGGCGAATATGCAGACGCACAGGATCATTTCGGCGCGCATCTGGCCGACAGCGTCAGTGGCATCGCCACCGCCAAATCCTATGCGCAGGAACATACCGAAATTGCGCGTTATGTGGATGTTACCGCGGCGCTGCGGGTGAAAAACTTGCGGGCTTATTTGCGCGGCAACCTTGCGGCGTTTTTCCAGCGGATGTTGCTGATGGGGATGCTGGCGCTGCTGCTGGGCGGTGGCACGTGGTACCTGTTCAATGGACAGGCGACGGTCGAGAGCATGGCGTATCTCGCCTTTGCCTATAACATCCTGCAATCCTATATCCGCGAACTGGGCGAGAATATTAAAAACCTGCTGACGTCTTCCTATGACCTGCACGCCATCATCGACATCATGCGCGTGCCGCCCGAAGTGCCGGCTGAACCCGTACTGCCGCCGCTGGATATCCGCGCGGGCGCGATTGCTTTTGAAAATGTCGGCTTCACCTATCCCGGCAAGGAACGCCCGATTTTTGATAATTTCTCGATCAACATCCGCGCGGGTGAACGTGTTGCGCTGGTCGGGCATTCCGGCAGCGGCAAAACAAGTTTCGTGCGGTTGATGCAGCAGATGTACCCCTTGCAATCGGGGCGCATCACGGTTGACGGACAGGACATCACGCAGGGTTCGCGCCATTCGTTGCGCAGCGCGCTTGCGCTGGTGCCGCAGGACCCGATCCTGTTCCATCGGTCGCTTGCCGAAAACATCGCCTATGGCAAGCCGGGGGCGAGCCTCGATGCGGTGCGGCAGGCGGCGCGGCAGGCGCATATCGATGACTTCATCATGGAACTGCCGCAGCAATACGGCACGCTGGTGGGCGAGCGCGGCATTAAACTGTCGGGTGGAGAACGCCAGCGCATTGCGATTGCCCGTGCGATTTTGGCCGACCGCCCCGTGCTGATACTGGATGAAGCCACCAGCTCGCTTGATTCCGAAAGCGAGCGTGCGGTGCAGGATGCGCTGCGTACCCTGACGCATGGCCGCACATCCATCATGATCGCCCACCGCCTGTCCACGATCCTCGATGCCGACCGCATCATCGTCTTCGACGAAGGAAAGATTGTGGAGGAGGGCACGCATGACGAACTGGTCAACCGCCCCCACGGCATCTATGCCGGCTTCTTCCGCCTGCAATCAGGCGGGTTTATCACCGAATAGGCGTGGCAAATAACGCGCAGCAAAAACCCCGCCAGTGGCGGGGTTTTTCGCAGGATATAAAAGTAATGGCTCCTTGGGTAAGATTCGAACTTACGACCGGGCGATTAACAGTCGCCTGCTCTACCACTGAGCTACCAAGGAACAAGTACGTTGTGGTCATAGATGTTTAGTGGATTGCGGCGCGGAATTCCAGTTTTTTTTATGGTACGGCGATAAAACTTGGCAAGGGGTTGCAGTTTCCCCATTGGAAGTGTATGAAAAAGGTTATTATTCATAAACTATAAGAGTAAAAATCATGACCCTTCCAGCAACCCTTCCGGAAACCACTGAAAACGCTGAAAAAATTGACGTCATCGTCAATAAGCGTTCCGGCACCGTCCTGAAACTGGGCGAAGCGGAGGTACAGAAGGGGCTGGAGGAATCGCTGGGCGCGCGTCTGGGCATCATCAATTTCATCGAGGGCAAGGAAATTGCCACGACCGTCCGCGAGTGGACGCAGGCCAACAAGGGCGGCAAACGCGGCCTTATTCTGGGCGGCGGCGACGGGTCGGTTTTGACGGCGGCAGCGGAATTTATGGGCCGCGACGATATTACGCTGGGCGTTCTTCCGCTTGGCACGCATAACCTGTTCGCGCGCCAGCTGGGCTTCGCGGCGGATTTCCGCGCGGCGGCGAAACAGTATAAAAACGTCGAAAGCAGCCGCGTCGATGTGGGTAATGTGAACGGCCAGAATTTCCTCGTCGGTTTGATGATCGACCAGAACAGCGTCGATTTTTACGCCGCGCGCGAATTGTGGCGCGACAAGAAATATTTCAAGGCGGCGGGCAAGTTCCTGTCGACCGTGTTTGGCATCGTGGCGGGCCGCAAGGCGAAGCTGGATGTTGCAGGCGTGGAGCAAAAAGGACGCTTGTTCATCGTCACCAATAACCAGCTGATGCCGCGCGCGAACACCGGTTTCGTGAAGCCGACGGCGGAAGGTCTGAAACCCGTCATCGAAAACATTCTGGCCAAGGGCGATGCCGATGGCCTGCTGGGCTTCTACGCGTTTCAGGGCGGCCCGCACAACATGGCGATGATCGTGCCGAAAATGTGGGACGGTACATGGACAAAAGCGAAATCGGTGAAGGTCGTAACCGCGCCCGAACTGATCATCCAGCCCGGCAACAAAAAATCCGGCACGCTGCCCGTCATTCTGGATGGCGAGCCGAAAGAGGCGCAATACCCACTCAACGTGAAGGTGCTGCCGCTCGCGCTGCCGGTTTATCGTCCGGTCTGATTACGCATTCGTCTGGAAACTTGCCTTCATCTGCTCTGCCACTGCATCGGCATTGGCGAGCGGTGATGCGTCGTCCGCCGCATTCATGTCGGGTTTTGGCACCAGCGACAATGCGCCCGCCTGCACCTTCAGCTGATCCATGACCGCCTTGGTAAAGGCCGGCAGGTCGGCGGGCCAGCGACCGGTGATGAACTGGCCGCTCGACAGCGCGTCTTTCGCGGCATAGGCGGCGCCTGCTGCTTCGATCTCGCCGCGGATTTCGGGATAGCCGGAGAGCGTCGCGCCCTCGATGACGCCTGCAGCCGCCAGCAATTGCGGGCCATGGCAGATGGCGGCGATCGTTTTTCCCTGGCTTGCGAACACGCGCACAAAATCGACGGCCGCATCCACCTTCTTCAGCGCCTCGGGCGCTTTGCCGCCAGGGATGATCAGCATGTGATAGGCATCGGGGTTCAATCCCTCGATCTTCAGTGTTTCCTGCAATGCATAGCCGTTCTTGCCCTTGAACGCGCCGCCGGACGGGGTCGCCACGTCAACGCGCACGCCTTCTTCGACAAGGCGGTAAAAGGGATAGAAAAATTCCAGGTCTTCCACATTGTCGGCGGTGATCATCAGCACGTATTGCACTGAATCGGGTGCCTGCGGGGGTGTGATGATATCGTCGGGGATGGGGGGATTGGTGGTCATGGTTTTTTCCTCTGGCGGTTACGGTACTGCTCACTGCAAACAACCGTCCGCGCGATTATGTTCCGCATGATCGGGGCAATAAATTCCCGCGCAATAAAAAACCGGCGAGCCTTGCGACCCGCCGGTTTTTAAAAGCTCAAAGCCGCTCAGGGCTTGTTGCGGCTGTTCAGCCATGCGCCGATCACGCCGCCCAGAATCACAACGGGAGCCGAAACAGTCACGACGGGCAGGATAGCTGCGCCGACGACAGCGATGCCCGCGCCTGCGAGTGCGCCTTTAGCAACGCGGTTGAATGCGGAAGATGTCTTTTTGTTGTTGTCCATGTTGAATGCTCCTTGGGAAATACAGGGTTAATTATGGTACTGCAGCCGTTTGTAAAGCATCCCCGCACTATGTCAATCCACTGAATCACCCCGTTAACGGTTTTTTTGCCACCTGCAGGCTATAATAGCCTTTGATTCCAAAGGAGATTTTTCATGCGCCTGTTGCCCCTGCTGCTCGCCATCACCCTTACCGCATCTTTGGCCGCTTGCCAGTCGAATGTGTCGAAGCCATGGAAGACCTATTCCGGCGCAGCAGAGCTCCGCGCGGCGGCCGAGGCAGGGGATGCCAATGCCGCGTACTTCCTCGGCGATGATTATTGCACGGATGAACCCGCCGGCGATCACGGGCGCGAGACAGTCAAATGGCTCACCCGCGGAACCAAGGCCAACGATTTACAGATGCGCCTGTGGGCGGAACAGGAACTGGGAAATTTCTATCTCGCCCGATTTAATTACAGGCAGTTTTCCTTTAACCCGAACAAGGACGCGGGCGAAAAACGTTATTGCACCGGCAGCCGCCGCAGCGCGCAAAACGACGTGCTGGCGGAAAAACATCTGCGCGCCTGTTCAGCCGCACACTTTATCGGCGCTAATTATTGCGATGAAAACCTGGGCAAACTGTACATCCAGAAAAAGAAATATGCCGAAGCCTATGAAGTGTTCAGCTACACCGCCGCCTGGCACGAAGACTCCACGTTCGATTACGGCACTTATTACAACGGCCCTCTCTCAAGCCTGCCGTCCGACAAGAACGCCATGATGTTCGACGACTGGAAACTCGTAAAACCTTACATGCAGCAAGCCGCCAAACACCTGACCGCCCAGCAACGCGCCCGCTACGACGCCCAAGCCCGCACCTACGTCCGCCGAGAAAACGCGCGGTATTGGGGGATGGAAGCGCGGAAGAAGTTGAATAAGTGAAGCCTAGGTTCACTCTCAACATCTATGAGATTGGAAACTACAAATACTTCGGCCACCCTGCAATTCAGGGTTATCGTGTGAAGCTCAATGCCTTATAGGCGGCCGTGGACTTGTTGTTTTTGGTGGGCATAATAGATGGTATCTCAATGCAGAAAATTGCTTGTCGAAGCTTGTTTCTTCTAAAAGCGGCGTCAAGAAAATATACGACTAAACGCTGATTAATTTCAGTGTCGGAGAAAAATGCTTCTCCAGACTAGAAAGAGCCTTCACAAGTTTTTATCTGCTGTTCGGTATTATTTTGTCCCCGTTGCAGGTTGATGCGCGAGGCGCACTTTTAAAATCCGCAAGCCTCCATCTAGCTTTTTCAATCCAGAGGTCGTCCCCGCAGCGTTCTTGGCGTCGCCAGCTTCATGCATGTTATGCAGTACTTTGGATATTTGCGCGGTGGTTCCTGTAACGCCTGCATCGCCCTTATGAGTATCATTGATTGTTTTCAGGGCAGGCTCCATGGTTTCGACTATTTCATGGATTTTTCCGTACTCTTTTGCATCGGCTGCTGCCTGAATTGCAGTATATCCATCATACAAAATTTGCCATTCACCGCCCGCAACTGGCGCGGCGGCATGAGGATGCTGCTCATGTTCATCCCCAAGCGCCCATGCGGGTGTGGCGAATATAAGAGTGGATAGCGCGATCGCTAGAAGCGTCTTTTTCATTTGATTGTCCTTACTGTTTGTCATCAAAAGCTGTTGGAACAATCCGGCGCACGGGTTTTTCCCCGAACATCCAGAATATGAGTGGTGTCACGATCAGGTTAAGCGTGGTGCTGGTCAATAATCCGTAGAAGATGACAACCGCCACCGGATGCAGGATTTCCTTGCCCGGCTCGTCGGCTGCCAGAATGAGCGGCACAAGTGCCATGAGCGCGGTTAATGCGGTCATCAGGACAGGCACAAGCCGTTCTTGTGATCCCCGATAGAGCATTTGCAGGGTGAATTTCTCTCCCTCGGCCTGCATCAAGTGGAGGTAATGGGCAATCATCATAATGCCGTTACGCGCCGCTATGCCTGTCAGCGTGATGAACCCGACAAGGGTGGCAACAGAGAAAATGCCACCTGTTGCCCATACCCCTGCAACCGCTCCTATAAAGGCCAAAGGTATTCCCGCCATGACCTGTAAGGCCAGATTGATGCTGTTAAAATGGCTGTAGAGCACAACAAATATGCCCAGCAGCGAAACAAGGCCGAGAATTGACAGCATTTTCGATGCGGAAGCCTGCGCCTCGAACTGACCGCCATACACGTAATAATACCCCTGTGGCAAATGCACCTTTTCGTTCAGGGTCTTCTTTATTTCCTCAACGGCACTTACAAGGTCACGTCCTGCGACATTCGCGGAAATAACAATGCGCCGCCGCACATCTTCGCGGTTGATGATATTCGGGCCTTGGCCTTTTTGAATATCGGCAACCAAGCCAAGTGGTGTTGTCGTGTCCCTGACGGTATCCATAGGGATTTTGGCGATATCTTCGGGATTAGCACGATCGTTTTCATTCAGGCGCACTACTAGGTCATAGATGCGCTGCCCTTCGATGACTTGGCTGACGGTCTTGCCCTGCAAGGCCATTTCGCTCATATCCGCGATTTCTCCCGCCATGACGCCTTGGGCTACAGCCTTATTGCGGTCAATGCGGATATGCAGCTGCGGCACGAGAACCTGCTTTTCAACCTGCAAATCCACGACACCTTTGATGTCTGCCATTGCTGCCCTTGTTTCTTCAGCAAGGTCACGCAGCTTGTCGAGATCGTCGCCAAATATTTTTAAGGCAACCTGCGCCCTGACGCCGGATAGAATGTGGTCTATCCGGTGGGAAATCGGCTGGCCGATATTTACGACAATTCCGGGGATTGTAACGAGTTTTCGCCTTATATCGTCCATCACCTCTTTCTTGCCTCTGCCGCCTTCCTTCAATTCAACCTCGATTTCGGTTGAATGTACGCCCTCGGCATGGTCGTCCAGTTCGGCGCGTCCGGTACGCCTGCCTGTCATGGAAACTTCGGGAACCTGCATTATCAGCTTCTCGGCAATAGTGCCGATGCGGTTGCTCTCGGCCAGCGAAGTGCCAGGTACGGACAGAATGTTGATTGTCGCGCAGCCTTCATTGAACGGCGGCAGAAACTCCTTGCCGAAAGTCATTGAAATGCCTACCGCCCAGATAAAGGCTGCGAACGTCACGCCCAGCAGCGGCCATCGCAGCTTGAGAGCAACGGCAAGACCGCCGCGCTGAACGGCTTTCAGCAGCCGCACCATAAGGCCGTCGGCCTTGTGGGAAAGGCTTTTCATCTGCGGCAGCAGATAGGAGCATAGCGCGGGTGTAACGGTTACGGCGACGACCAGCGAAGCGAGGATGGAAACGATATAGGCGATGCCCAGCGGCATGAATATCCTGCCTTCAATCCCGCCCATTGCGAACAGTGGCACGAATACAAGTATGACGATAATGGTGGCAAAGACTATCGAGCTGCGGATTTCGACCGAAGCCTCGCGGATTACATCTGTTACCGGTTTCGGATTTGCTAACTGGCGGTTCTCCCGCAAGCGGCGATGGACGTTTTCAACGTCCACAATCGCGTCGTCCACAAGTTCCCCGACCGCCACCGCAAGACCGCCCAAGGTCATGGTGTTGATGGATAACCCGAAAGCCTTGAAGACGAGTGCTGTGATAATCAACGACAAGGGAATTGCCATCAGCGTGATGAATGTCGTTCTCAGGTTCAGCAGGAAGATAAACAAGACGACGACGACAAGGATCGAACCGTCGCGCAAGGCATGAAATACGTTATCGATAGCGCGATCGATAAATCGCGCCTGCTCGAATATATCCAGATGCAGCTTCACGCCTTCGGGGAGTGTCTTTTGTATCTCGGCCAGTTGGTCTTCAATTTTCTTGGTAAGGCCAACGGTGTCGGCACTTGGCTGTTTCTGGACAGACAGGATAACACCAGCCTGTCCGCCTATACCTGCATCCCCGCGTTTGCCCAGCACCCCGCCCAGCCTGACCTCGCCTACATCTGCGATGGTCAATGGCGGTGCGTCCTTTTCCACCTTTTTCGGCAAAACGGCCTGTCTGATGTCGTCAAGGCTTTCAACGCGCGCGATGTTGCGGATCAATCTTTCCTGATAAGGCTCGAACATGAAACCGCCTGTCGAGTTCACGTTTGCGTTCTCAAGTGCGGTGCGTACTTCCTCGAAAGTGACGCTGTGGTAAATCATCTTGTCGGGGTCGAGCAAGACCTGATATTGCTTTTTCTCCCCGCCGATGACCGTGACCTGAGCCAGTCCCGGTATCGCAAGAAGACGCGGCCTGAGCGTCCAGTCGGCAAGACTCCGGAGTTCCATGGGGTCAACTTCCTTGTTATCGGAAGTCATGCCCACGAGCATGATTTCCCCCATGATGGAGGATATCGGGCCGAGTACAGGCCGGATGCTGCCGGGCAGTACGGCGGCGCTTTGCGCCAGTTTCTCGTTAACAATCTGTCGTGCCTTGTAAACGTCCATGCTCCAATCAAACTCCACCCATACGATGGAAAGGCCGATGGCAGAGGCCGAGCGCACGCGCATGACTCCGTTCGCACCGTTCATGACGGTTTCAATCGGCAGGGTAACAAGCGTTTCGACTTCTTCGGGCGCAAGTCCTTCCGCTTCGCTGAAGATCGTCACTGTGGGGCGGTTCAGGTCGGGGAATACGTCCACGGGCAGCTGGTTCAAAGTTAAAAGGCTGTAGGCCATGATTGCCAAGGCAGCCGCCACGACAAACAGGCGGTTATTCAGGGAGAAGCCGATAAGCCTGTCAAACATGATTAATGCCCCCCGTCTTTATGGGGCGCGGGTTTCAGATATTGAAGCTGGTAGCTGCCTTGCGTCACTACTTCTTCGGTGGGCAATACGCCGCTTATGATTTCCGCTTCCACGCTGGACTTGCGCCCGATCTGCACTTCACGCCGCTCGAATGTGCCGCCTTCCTTTACGAAGACGAACGAAACGCCGTTGTTTTCCAGTATGGATGCCAAAGGCACAACGACAGTGGGCTGCGCCTTATCGTCGTCCAGCGTCACGGTCATCGTGCCGCGCAGGTTGGGCTTCAGTTCTTTAGCCGGGTTGTTAAAGAGCGCGTAAACGTGCAAGGCTCGGCTGTCTGCGGCCGGCCCTGCATCAATCTTCTCGATAACTCCCTCGAATACTTTGTCAGGATAGATGCCGATGCTTGCTCTTACCTTTTGCCCGACTTTCAGCCGCGCAAGGTCGGGGGTTTCATATACCGCCCCTTTCATGAGTACTTGGCTGATATCAGCAATATCTATTAGTGAGGTCTGGAAGGTCACAGCCTGTCCCAGCACCACGTTCTGCTGCATGACGCGGCCTGTTATTGGCGCTTTATAGGTAATGACGTTTGTGCCGATCTGCACAGGCTCGACTATAATCAGGTCTTGGCCTTTCTGGACGTCTTCGCCAATCTTGACCTTTATTTCCTGTATCCTGCCATCAAAGCGGGTTGTCATTTGCGCCTGTTTTTCCGGCAGCAGGGCGACTGTCGCTGGCATGGACAAGGTATCCGGCAAGGGCTTCATTTCCGCCGTCACGGTCTTGACGCCGAGATTGGCGATGGACTCCTGACTGAGCGTCAGCGGCTCTCCCGCTGCGGCGGCATCACCGGCAGTCAAGGCTTCGGTGTCGCCATGACCTTCATGCGCTAGAGCGGAAGGAACTTGCCATAGCACCGCAAGCATCAGCGCGATGCGAAGTATGGCCTTTGTATTCTTGGGCATAATAAAATCTCCACCATGAGCGATTGTTTATGTCCGATGCCATGAGGATATGATTATCCCCATAAGCGAATACGGACATTCTCAATGTCAGGTGGTGGATTTAGGAGGGCGTAACAGCTCGTAAGGCGGCCCTTGCGGCAGCACTTGGCTGCCGATCATGAAGTCGAAGACCGCAGGAAACTGTTGGAAGCTAAACTCGGCCTGTGCGAGAGAGGCTTGTGAGCAGCAGGCGGCTGTCATCGAGCAGCAGCCTGTTTCGCATTTGTCATCCTGATTGGAATTAGTAAAGGCTACTACAAAACTCGAACCACCCGATACGTTGGCGGGAGGTGGCGCGTCATTGCCGTGATAAGATGCCTGATATTTTGCGCCAGAAACATTGTGGGCTTCCGCAGCCTTGGGAAGCGCAAGCATAACCCCGAGGACAAGTAATACGGCCAGAAATTTTGAGACGAAAAATTTCATACCCTTATTATATATCTATCCAGTTAAGTTTTTTCCAGTCCTTCGATAATTGTCTGTTTTAATTGGCATTTTTTGGAGCTTTTCATCCGCCGCAGACGATATGTCTTATAAAAGGTACCAGCAAGGTCGAGGGAAGCAGGGAAATCTCCCCGCAGTTTTCAGGATGCTTAAACCAGGTTTAAGGAGCTGTTTATATTTCTGTTCCGGTCTCTCTTCGGGCGCTTACAGAATTTGTCGGAAAGAGAGGCTGGAGGCACGGGCCGGAATCGAACCGGCATTCGAGGATTTGCAGTCCTCTACATCACCATTCTGCCACCGCGCCAATACCAGCAAACATTTGCCCGCAATCGGGGCAACGCCCAAAGGGGGCAATATCATAATGCCGGAGCGGCAGAGTGAACCGGCAATCTCGAGTGAGATTTATAATGCGCCCGCGCGGCGGAAACAAGGCTTTTTGCCAGCCTGTTGATTGCGCTTCAAAAATTGGGCTTTTTTGGGTCGGGCTTCGGTGTATAGTAGGGGCTCGAACTGAGTCTCATTTAACCGGTCAGGAACATGGCGCAAACTTTTGATAAAGCACGTGAAAATATGGTCAACTCGCAGCTGCGCCCCAACCGGGTGACGGACGAGACGATCATCGAGGCGATGCGTACCATCCCGCGCGAAAAATTCGTGCCGCGCCATTTGCAGGGCTTCGCGTATGTGGACGAGGATGTGCCGCTGGGCAATGGCCGTTACTTGCGCGAGCCCGTGATTGTCGCCCGTTTGATTCAGGAAGCGAACATCCAGAAATCGGATGTGGTGCTGGATATCGGCTGCAACACCGGTTATTCGACCGCCGTAATGGGGCATCTGGCCGCGACTGTCGTGGGTCTGGAGATTGAAGACGCGCTGGCAAATGAAGCCGACAAGCTGTTGCATGACCTTGATATTTGCAACGTTGTCGTCGTGCGTCAGGGCAAGCTGTCCGAAGGCTACGCCGCGCAGGGGCCTTATAACGTCATCCTCATCAATGGCTCTGTTTCCGCCGTGCCGGAGGGCATCAAGAAACAGCTGGCCGATGGCGGGCGTCTGGTGACGGTTGTGTCCGAACACGGGCATATGGGCAAGGCTGTCTTGATCTCGCGTCACGGCGATCATTTCTCCACCCGCGAGCTGTTCGATGCGGCAACGCCGACGCTGGTGGGCTTTGAAGCGGTCAAAGCCTTCGCCTTTTAGGTTTACAGAAACAGGCTTTAGGTAAAAAACTGACTCGCCTTTGGCAGGAAAATCACCTAAAACTTTTATATTCAACGGTTTTTTGATACCCTGATTCCAGATGAATGTGACGAGGCAATGGCTGAAATAAAGACAGAACAGGAACCGTCGATCGAGGAAATTCTGGAATCTATACGCCAGATCATTTCCGAAGATGGCACGCCCGTAGATGCGGCAACGGCAGCGGTGAAACCCGCCAAGCCTGCTGAATCGATTCCGGCTCCCGTCCCGCCCAAGCCCAAACAGGTTGAAGCGCCGCGTACGCTGGCACCGCCGCCCCCCGCGCGTCCCGAACCCATTCTTGATCTCACCGAAAAGGTGGAGCCGCCGAAACCGGCCGCGCCCCGTATCGTGCTGGAAGAAAGCCCGGAGGATGAAGTAGTGGAAGATGATTCCGAACATCTCGTCTCCGACGACACGGCCGATGCCGCCGTGGCATCGCTCGCAAAGCTGCTTGCGAACAACATGTCAGTGGAACGCGAACTGCCCGGCCGCCCCGGCAATGTGACGCTCGAAGACATGACGCGCGAAGTGCTGAAGCCGCTGCTTCGCCAGTGGCTGGACCAGAACCTGCAGCACATCATCGAGAAAATGGTGGCGCGGGAAATCGAGCGCCTGAGCCTCCGCGCGCTCGAGAAATAATTTCCGCTGGCTGCAAGCGGTTGATTTATAAAGCAAAAATTTAGACGTTTTTAAAAATGACATTTTTCAAGTGTCTGTAATTGCACGCTTTTTTGACACGGGCTATGTGCTGGAACGTAGCTGAAACGGGTGGAAAACTGCAGGAAATGAGGTGCGTTAGACACCCAGCAGCTTTTTATACACCTGAAAGGCGTTTTTACAGTTCTGGTCCACGCGCGCGGCCAGCGTTTTGAACGTCATTTGTTTTCCACCAACGCTTTCCGCCAGCGCCTTTTTCAACCCGGGCGGATCGTTTACCGGATCGAACGGCAATTCCGCGCAGAGCCGCAAAAACGATTGCGCGGCCTGCGCGTCGTGATGCGCGGCGGTCAAAATACCGGCGTCTTTTGCGGTGACCAGTTTTTTATTTTTTAAAACGGAGATTGCGTCTTCAAGGGAGGGGACGAACAAACCCTTATTTTTATGCGCGTTTTTCAGGATCAAAAACTGCACGGCGAACATCACATCCATCAACCCGCCGCGGCGGTATTTCAATTGCCATGCGTCTTTCGACCCGAATTGCTTTTCGACTTTTGCGCGCATTTCGATCATTTCATCGCGCAGTTCTTTTTCGTCGCGCCTGACCGACAGGATTTTCGTCAGTTCTGCGGTGAATGAGGTGCGCGTGGGGGCGGTTGCGTAAATCAGGCGCGACCGGATCAGGCTCATATGTTCCCAGACCCAGGCGTCTTTTTTGTGGTACTCGAAAAAACCGTCCAGCTGCGCCGCCAATGGCCCGTCATTTCCAGCGGGGCGCAGGCGCGCGTCGACTTCGTACAAAATGCCTTCGGCGGTCGGCGCGGACATTGCGGAAATCAAACGCTGCATCAGGCGAATGTAATAAACATTGGGCGGCAATGGTTTTGCGCCGGTGCTGGCTTTTTCTTTTGCGCCGGTTTTATAAAGCGCGATGATGTCGAGGTCGCTGTCGGCGTACATTTCCTGCGCGGCGAAACTGCCCATGGCCAGCACGATGAACTCGCCTGTTTTGAAAACGCCATGCGCGCCCGCGAATTCTTTTTCGACGCAAGGCAGCAGGCACACCATCGCAGTTTCCGCGATATCGGACAGGTATTGCGCGCAGCGGCGCGGCGGCGACAGGGATTTCAAGATATGGATGCCGGCATGAAAGCGTTTTTCCCGCGCCCAGCGGCGCGCGATATCCAGCACGTCCTGATAATCGCGCGCGGATTCCAGCATGCGCTGCAGGTCGATTTTCAGCGCCGCGATATCCGGCAACCCGCCGAAAAAATCACGGCTCAATACCCCGTCCAGCACTTGCGGATGCGTACCCAGATGTTCGGCAAGGGCGGGGGATGTGCCCATGATGTCGGCGACCAGCTCCATCTGCTGCGGATTGCGCTGGAACATCGAAAAAATCGGAATGCCGGATGGCAGGTGCGACAGAAACTGGTCAAACCGGATAAACGCATCATCGGGATGCGGCGTCGCACCCAGCGTCGTCAATAAATGCGGCGTTATTTCCGTCAATATCTGGCGCGCGCGTTCGCTGCGCACGGCACGATATCTGCCATGATGCCAGCCGCGCACGGTGGCGGTGATTTTTTCGGGCTCTTTGAATCCCATGCCGGACAGCGTGACCAGCGTTTCGGGGTCATCCTCGACGCCTGTAAAAACCAGATTTCCCGTTTGCGACAGGCTGGGCGCTTCGGTGAACAATCCGGCATACAGTGCGCGCACTGCGCCGGTATGTTTTTCAAGATCGGCCATAAATGATTTTGTCGTCGCATAGCCCGCGAAATGCGCAACCGCGTCAAACGCCTCCTGCGACGATGGCAGGCTGTGGGTCTGGCGGTCGTCCTGCATTTGCAGGCGGTGTTCGACACGGCGCAGGAACAGATACGCCGCTGTCAGTTCGTCGCGTGTTTTCGCGGTAATCTGCCCCTTGTCGGCCAGCGTCGCCAGCGTCACCAGCGTGCGCGGATCACGGAGTGCCGGTTCGCGCCCGCCGAAAATCAGCTGCTGCGTCTGCGCGAAAAATTCAATCTCGCGGATGCCGCCATGCCCCAGCTTCACGTTGAAATCGAGGAACGGGTTTCCCTTTGCTTTTTTGTTTGCGCGTTTCGCCTGTGCGGCGTTGATCTGGCGTTTAATAGAATGAATGTCCTGTATCGCCGCGAAATCCAGATTTTTGCGCCAGATCCACATCTGCATGATTTTCAAAAAATCCGCGCCGAGGGTTTCGTCGCCCGCCATCGGCCGCGCTTTGATCATCGCGGCACGCTCCCAGTTCTGCCCCAGCGTGCCGTAATACATTTCGGCGGCGTTGATCGAAATGGCGAGCGGCATCGCGCCGGGATCGGGGCGCAGCCGCAAATCGGTGCGGAACACATACCCGTCGCCCGTCGGCTGGTCGAGCAATCGGGCAAGGTCGCGCGTCAGGCGGATAAAAAAAGTCTGCGTTTCGTCCGCAATTTTTACCGGCGATTTTGCCGGGTCGAAAATGACCATCAAATCGATGTCGCTGGAATAATTCAGCTCGAACGCGCCCCATTTGCCAAGCGCGATGACCGTGACGCCGCAATTCCGCTGCGGCGTTTTCGGATACGGCAGCTTGATTGTCTTTGCCGCATGTGCGGCGGCCAGTAAAAAATCCAGCGCATGACCCACGGCCGCATCGGCATAGGCCGACAGCGCGCGCATGACCGCCACATCATCCCATTCACCGCGCAGGTCGGCGGCGGCGGTAAGCGCGGCAAGCTTTCGTTTTCCATTGCGCAGTACGCACATCAGGCCGTCTGCACCGGTGTTTTTTGTCACACCTATGTGAGTTTCCTGCAACAGGGCTGCGAATGCTTTATCAGGGTCACCCGCGCAGGATTCCGCACCGATCGCCGTGAGATAGGGGCTATGGCGCGAAATCAGCGCCTGCCAGCCGTTTTCAGCGGGTTTAGCGGTTTTTTTCGGGGGTTTCTGTGGAAAATCGCGGCTCAAAAAGGCATACTCTTGGTTGATCCGGGGCTATACTAACAGGCCTGCACAGCGATGATAACATGAAAAAAATTGTCCGCCATCTCAGCCGCGCTTCCGTCATCTGCCTCGAAATCGCGGGCGTGCTTGCGCTTGTGCTGGTGCTGGCATGGCTCGGCCTGCTATGGCGGCTGTCGCAAGGGCCGCTGAACGTCGATTCATTCCTGACAACGCGGCTGGAGCAGGCGTTCGACCGCGACATCGAGGGTTTCAAGTTCAAGCTCGGTTCCGCTCAGCTGACCTGGGGCGGGCGTTTCCAGCCGTTTGAAATCGAGATGGAAAAAGTGTCCATCAAGCGCGATGATGATACGCCCGTGCTGGCCGTCAAAAAACTGCGCCTGCAGCTGTCGAAACGCAACCTTGTGTTCGGGCGCATCGTGCCGCGCGTGATCAGGCTTTACGGCCCCGCGCTGGCCGTGATCCGTCAGGAAGATGGCCGCTTCGCGCTCAACCTCGGCGACGAAGGCGAGGAAGAAAAACAGGTTGTCGAAGAACCTCTGCCCGCGCTCCCGAAACCGCCGGAGGCGCATCCCTCCGAACAAAGCCGTCAGGCGCTGGTGCGTGGCATACTTGATTTGCTGCATCAACGCTCGGGCCTGGGCCTGCTGGACGGGTTGCAGGAAATCACCATTTCCGACGCCGCGCTGCTGTATGAAGACCGCATCCTGCAGGTGCGCTGGTTGTCGCGCGATTCAGATGTCTCCGTCATGCGCACGTCCAAGGGGTTGTCGGCAACGGCGCTGATGAGCCTTGATATGGGCACGGATGCGCGGGCGGCGGTGCGCGCCGACGTGAAATACAACTGGGATACCGGTCGCACCGGCGCGATGTTTTCCTTTACCGGTTTCAACCCCGCGCGCCTTGCGCAACAAAGCGAAAGCCTGAAGGCGCTGACCGGTATCGACATGCCGATGACGGCCAGCGTCAGCCTGTCGCTCGACCCCGA
>JBBRVE010000048.1:0-22571 GCA_038247245.1 Bdellovibrionales bacterium
CTCGCTGCCGCTGAATTCGGCGACGACGACATTGTTTTCCGTGCCCGTTACTTTCAGTTTCGGCAGACGTTGCAGCATATCCATGTGTGATACGCCCAGATTGGTGATGCCGATCCGCAGCACGCGCACGGTTTTTGCCGCGTATTCCTGCAGTTGCACCTGCTGCGCCACGCGGCCATCCTTGATCACCAGCATGTCTGTGCAATAATCCTCAAGCTCGGTCAGGATGTGCGACGATACGATGATTGTTTTACCCTGTGCGCGCAGCCCGCGGATCATCTGCGACAGCGCGATACGCGCATCCGGGTCCATGCCAGATGCGGGTTCGTCCAAAATCAGCAATTGCGGGTTATGAATCATCGCAAGGCCGATGCCCAGGCGCTGGCGGTAACCGCGCGACAGTGTACCGGCTTTTTCTTCAAGCCGCTGGGTGATGCCCACCTGCTCCGCCACTGCGGCGACGCGCTTGGGAACTTCGGATGCAGGCACTTTCTGGCACCACGCCATGTAGGTGAGGCACTGGCGGAGCGAGAGGCCTTCATACAGGCCAAAAAAATCGGAAAGATAGCCGGTCATGTGGTGCACATCGCGCGGGAAATCCGCCGCGTCTTTGCCACCGATCGTGACCTTGCCGCTATGCGCGCGTTCGAGCGCCGCGATGCAGCGCAGCAATGTCGTCTTGCCGGCGCCGTTCGGCCCGACAAGGGCGGTCACGCTGCCTTCCTTGATGGAGAATGTTATGTCGTGCAGCACGCGCTTGTCGGGATAGTCGAAGTTGAGATTTTCGACGTCAATCATTGTCATATTGTTCACCCTTTGCGATTCCTTAAAATATGCTAGCTGATAAGGCCATTATATAGAATAAAAGTTTTTGGCGGCGACACCTTGCCGTGATATTAAAAATCATGTCCTCAGGCCTTGTGATTCAATCCGTCAGCAAGACGTTCGCCTCGCCCACCGGTCCGGTGCGCGCGGTCGATAATGTATCCCTCACGATCCAGCCGAATGAATTCTTCACGCTGCTGGGCCCGTCGGGTTGCGGCAAGACGACGCTGCTGCGCATGATCGCTGGCCTTGATATCCCCACCACCGGCTCGATACTGCTGGACGGTCAGGATATCGCCCCCTTGCCCGCGTATAAGCGCCCCGTGAACACCGTGTTCCAAAGCTATGCCCTGTTCCCGCACATGACCGTCGCCGACAACATCGCCTTCGGCATGAAGATGCAAGGTAAGCCGAATAACGAAATCGACAAGGCCGTCAAGGAAGCCCTCGCGCTGGTACGCCTCGAGGACAAGGGCGAACGCAAGCCCGCGCAGTTGTCGGGCGGGCAGCAGCAGCGCGTTGCGCTTGCACGCGCGCTTGTCAACCATCCGAAAATTTTGCTGCTCGATGAATCGCTCTCGGCGCTTGATTATAAACTGCGCAAGGAAATGCAGATCGAACTGAAACGCATGCAGCGCGAAACCGGCATCACCTTTATTTTCGTGACCCACGATCAGGACGAGGCATTGTCGATGTCCGACCGCATCGCCGTCATGGAAAAAGGCAATGTCGCGCAGATCGGCAGCCCGCAGGAAATCTACGACAAGCCCGCGACGCGCTTTGTGGCCGACTTCATCGGCATTTGCAATTTCGTCAAGGCCTCCAGCCTTGGCCTGAACGACAATTGCGATATCGGCTTCCGCCCTGAAGACGCTTCGTTTACCGTCGGCCGCGGCATGGGCAAGGGCACGATCCGCCATATCAATTACCGCGGCGCGGTCACGCATTACATCATCGAGCTGGAGGGTGGCGAAAGCATCACCCTGTCCGAGGACGACCCCCAAAATGTGGCCGTCAACGATGTCGTATCGGTGGTCATCCCGACCGAAAGACTGATCCGATGCAAGGTATAAGGAACGCGGCACCCTGGCTGCTGTCGCCTTTCCTGCTCGTCATGGGCGTCTTCTTCGCTGCCCCCCTGCTGCTTGTCGTGGGTTATTCTTTCATGACGGCGCATTACCCGGGCGGCGTCGAATTTCCGCTGACGTTTGAAGCTTACACCAAGATTTTTTACGATACCGATTTCGACGGTAACAAGGTGTTTGATTCCAGCTTCCTGCTGATTTGCTGGAAATCGCTGAAGCTGGCGGGGCTCTGTACCATCCTGTGCCTGTTCGCAGGTTTCCCCATGGCTTATTTCATGGCGACGCGCCCTGCACATCAGCGTAACCTGTGGATGATGCTGGTCACCATCCCGTTCTGGACGAATCTTTTGATCCGCACCTATTCGTGGATCCTGATTTTGCGCGACGAAGGCCTGGTCAACAATTTGCTCATGTCGGCCGGAATCATTTCATCGCCGCTGACGCTCATGTGTGGCGATTTCGCGGTCGGGCTCGGCCTGCTCTACAGCTATCTGCCGTTCATGGTCCTGCCAATTTATGCGAACCTTGAACGCATGGACTGGCGTTTGGTGGAGGCCGCATCGGATCTTTACGCCACACGCTGGCAGACCTTGCGCAAGGTCACTATTCCGCTGTCGATGCCGGGCATCCTTGCGGGGTCAATCCTTGTGTTCATTCCCTCCATCGGCTCGTTCCTTGCGCCCCAGCTGCTGGGTTGCGGTCAGCAAATGATGCTGGGCAACAAGATTGAAAACCTGTTCGGTCAGGCGGGCGACTGGCCGTTCGGCTCGGCGGCTTCCGTTGCGCTGATGGCGATTGTCATGATCGGATTGATGATCATGTCCCGCCGTGGCGGGATCAAGGAGCTGGTGTAACATGGCAGAGGCAGATTCACCCTCCCGCCTTCCGGGCGTTGCGACGACGGCTTATCTCAGCCTCGCTTTCCTATACATCCCCATCCTTGTCGTCATCGTGTTTTCGTTCAACGCCAACAGCCTGATCACGGTCTGGCATGGCTTTACGACCGATTGGTACGTGAAGGCATTTGAAAACGAAGACCTGCGCCGCGCGACCCTGAACTCGATGATTGTCGCCGCGGGGGCCACATTCTTTTCCACCATCATCGCGTTGATGGCAGCTATCGGCATGCGTGGCCGCCTGCCGCGCGGACTTGCGGGCTCGTCTCAATTGATGATGACGCTACCATTGTTGATCCCCGAAATCGTGATCGCGGTTGCAACCATGACCTTTTTTGCGCTGATCGGCCTTAGCAAGCTGGAAATCGGCGTGGGACAGGTATTGATCGCTCATACAGTATTTTGCGTGCCCTTCGCCTATTCCCCCATTCGCGCGCGCCTTGAAACGCTGCAGCCCTCGCTGTTCGAGGCGGCGGCTGATTTGTACGCGACGCCGTGGCATGCGTTCCGTCGCGTCACGCTGCCGCTGATGCTGCCGGGGATCACCTCCGGCGCGATGCTCGCCTTTATCACCTCGCTCGACGATTTCATCATCACGCAAATGGTGGCGCCCCCCGGTTCCATGACATTGCCCGTCTATATCTATAGCATGGTCCGCAAGGGCATCACGCCCGAGATCAATGCTGTGTCGGCCATTTTGCTCGTGATTTCAATTCTGCTCGTGGTATCCTCTTACGTCATCAATCAAAGGAAGGCTGTCTGACATGAAAATCAGGTCGTTTATTTTTGCAATCTCCGTCGCCGCATTATTGTCGGGCGTCGCTCATGCTGAAGAAAAGCAGAAGCTTTTCATCTATACCTGGGATACCTATAAAAACGACGACCTTTTCAAAAAGTTCGAAGATGAAACCGGCATCGATGTTGTGACCGACATCTATTCCAGCAACGACGCCCTGATCGCGAAAATCAAGGCGGGCGGTGCCTATGACATCGTCATGCCGTCCGGCCCCTATATTCCGCTGCTGGCCGGCGAAAAACTGCTGAACCCCCTGCCCGCAGACCTGCAGGCGATGGGCGAGAAAATGGCGGCCAACGTGAAAAACCCCGGCTTCGATCCCAAGAACGAATTCTCTCTGCCGCTGTTCTATGGCACGACCGGCATCGCCGTGAATACGAAACTGGTCAAGGAGGATATCACCAGCTGGTCGCAGTTCTTCACCCGCCCCGAAGGCGAAAAGAAAACGCTGGGCGTTCTGGATGACACCGGCACCGTCATGGATATCGCGGCGATCCAGCTGGGCAAGCCCTATTGCGAAGACAACCCTGAAACTTACAAGGCCATTCAGGCGCTGCTGCTGGCCCAGAAACCCTTCGTGAAGGTTTACGGCGCGACCGGTTATGTGGAGCGCATGGCCGCCAATGATGTGGCGATGCAGATGGCATGGAGTGGCGACGCGTTTCTTGCCCGCAAGCAGAACAAGGACATCAAATATATCTATCCCAAGGAAGGCGTCGAGGTCTGGATCGACAACCTCGCCATCCCCTCCACCTCCAAAAACCCGGAGAACGCGAAGAAATTTATCGAATTTGTGCTGAAACCGGAAAACCTGGCGCAGTATGCGGAATACTCCGGCTATGTCCCCTCGCTGGATGCCGCGAAAGACATGATGCCGGCGGAAATCAAGGATGCGCCTGAATTCAACATTCCGGCAGGCCTGAACGCCCCCGTTTCTGCCACTTGCGCACCGAAGGTCGTCAAGAACCAGCAGAAAATCTGGGATCGGATGTTGAAATGAACAAGGCCGCCTTTGCACTCGTCCTGATCGCGATTGCGATTGCGGCAGGTTATTTCTACAAACGCCCGTCGCAGACTCTCCAGCTTTATACCTGGGACACCTATGAAGCGCCGGAGCTGTTCGCCGCATTCGAGAAAAAAACGGGCATCAAGGTCGTCGCAACGCTGTTCTACAGTAACGACGACCTCGAGGCGAAGCTGAAGGCGGGTGGCCAGTACGATATCATCACGCCGTCCGGCAATTATATCTCCCGGCTTGTCGCCGCCAACCTGCTGCAGCCATTGCCGGAAGAAATGCACGCCTATGGCAAAAGCTTTGCACCAAACGTGCAAAAGCCCACCTTCGACCCCGAATACACATGGTCGCTGCCGCTGTTTTACGGCACGACCGGCATCGCCGTGAATACCGGACTAACACCTGAAAAAATCACCAGCTGGGAACAAATCATGAAGCGCCCCGCTGGCGAGAAAGAAACCATCGGCATGCTGGGGGAAGAATCATCGACACTGATGGCGATCGCTTCCATCGCCGCAGGATCCCGCAACTGCGACCCGTCCCCAACCGTCCATGCGCGGATGGAGGCGATGCTGAACGCGCAAAAGCCCTTTGTCAAAACCTACAAGGCGGAGGGATATTTTGAGCATCTTGCGGCTAACGACATCACTTTCCAGATGGCGTGGAGCGGCGACGCCTATATCGCGCGCCGGAAAAACCCGAAAATCCAGTATGTCTATCCGCAGGAAGGCGTCGAATTGTGGCTGGATACCATTGCTATACCCGCATCCTCGCGCAACCTGAAGGCCGTGATCTCATTCGTCGATTTCATCCTCGACCCCGCGACGATGGCAAAATATACGGTAATTTCGGGCAATATTCCGTCGGTCGAAGCCGCACGCGGCTTCCTGCCGAAGGAATTCCGCGACGCGCCGGAATTCAACATTCCGCTGACAACGCGTACCTTCGTATCGGAAGCATGTCCCGCTCCTGTCGTCGATATCTATAACCGCATTGCAGGGAGCATCGCGACAAAGTAATCGCGTGGCGCAGCTGAAACGATGAAAAAAGTACTGATCATCGGCGGCTACGGGTTTTTTGGCAACATTATCACGCGCAGGCTGGCGCTTGATCCCGCCATCCGCGTTGTTATTGCGGGCCGCGATGCGGATAAGTGTCGTCTATTGGCGGCAGAGCTGCAGAAATCGCCCAACCTGCCGCTTTACCATGCGCTGGACCTTGACCGCGACCTGTCGGCGGTGCTGGAACAGGTGAAACCTGACATCGTCATCAACGCCGCCGGCCCGTTTCAGGGCCAGAGCTATCAGACGGCGGAGGCGTGCATCGCGGCGCGCGCGCATTACATCGACCTTGCCGATGCGCGCGATTATGTGGCCGGTATTGCGTCGCTGGAAAAAGCCGCAAAGGCGAAAGACCGTCTGGTTATCAGCGGCGCATCGTCCGTGCCATGCCTGACCGCCGCGTTGATCGACCATTACCTGCCGCAATTCGCAAAACTGTCCTCCGTCGATTACGGCATCTCGGTTGCGCAGAAAACGCGCATGGGTGCATCGACCGCCGCCGCCGTATTATCCTATGCCGGCAAGCCGTTCACGCGGCTGAGCGGTGGAAAAATGAAAACGGTCTATGGCGGGCTTGGCCTGCATATGGAGAATTATCCTGAACTGGGCGTCCGCCTCTTCGGCGAATGTGACATTCCCGATCTTGCCTTGTTTCCCGCGCGTTACCCAACGCTGGAAAATATCCGTTTTTCGGCGGGACAGGAAAACGCGCTGCTGCAACTGGGCATCTGGAAGCTGTCATGGATGGTGCGGGCTGGCTTCCCGCGCAGCCTTGACCGTCATGCGCACATACTGATGAAACTGCGGGGGCTGTTCGATATTTTCGGCAGCGACGAAAGTGGCCTGCATATGACGCTAACCGGCACCGGCCATGATGGCAGGCGCCGGGAAACCAAATTCTATATGATCGCAAAATCCGGCCATGGTCCTCATATACCTGCCACGCCAGCCGTGCTGCTGGCGCAGGGGCTGGCGCATAACACCATCACCAAACGCGGTGCCCTGCCCTGTATGGGGTTGATTACGCTGCCGCATTATATGACGGGACTGAAAAACCTTGATATCCGAACGATGGAAACAACTACGCTCGCCTGAAAACGCCGGTCTGGAAAAACGTCTCTCCCAACTGCGGATGCACCATAGAAATAGTGAAGCGAAAAGCGCCGTTGCCCAAGTCATCATGAATGACATGGGTTTTGCCGGGGGCAAGAAAATGCGGCAACGGCAAACGCTTGCCAAACACCTGCCAGAAATAACGCGTGCTGACGAAATGCAAGCTGCTGTCCTTGGCATAGACATCCAGCACCATGCCAAAACCGCCGCCCACGCATTCCATCATCTGGCCCAGTTCGTTCTCGCGTTTGACGGATATCACGACATAGGGTTTCCGGCGCGGATAAAAATAGGTGCGCTGCCAGCAAACCCCCGCATAGCCCTGTACTTTAATCAGCTCGACCCGCATCGGCACATCCTTGCCCTCGTGCGGTGTCAGCGGGTTGCCAATCACGCGCGTCAGGTACGCAAAGATGCGTCCCATGCGCGAACAGCGGATTTCATCCATCGCGCCCGAATAAATGATATTCGCGCCAGGCAGAGGATCGCGCGTGAAGCGTTCCTGAATATTGGGATGCAGGTCGAACCATGCGTCCTTCAGCAGGCGGCGCAGCGACGATACGGGCACGGTGCAGGCGGGCTGCGCTTCGGCTGGCGGTATCACATCTTCGGGCGCGTTGGGCATGGAGGCCTTGAATTGCGGGGATCAGCATGCTATATTTAGATATATAGCTAACAACTAATTATGCCCGATGCCGTAGCGTAAGGCAACAGGCGGCAACCAGCAGGCTGAAATTCCATGGAAAAAGTCTTCGCAGCCCTGTCCTCCGGCGTCCGTCGCCGCATCCTAGCCTATCTCTCCGCAACATCGCTCACGGCAGGCGAAAT
Source organism: Bdellovibrionales bacterium (assembly GCA_038247245.1). Taxonomy (GTDB): domain Bacteria; phylum Pseudomonadota; class Alphaproteobacteria; order Micavibrionales; family UBA2020; genus JAPWJZ01. Next base: position 7,620 of record JBBRVE010000048.1, read on the forward strand.
CGCGTCGCGTTTCGACATCACGAAACCGTCGCTGTCTAAACACCTCAGCATCCTTGAAAACGCAGGGCTGGTGAAGGGCGAGAAAAAGGGGCAGTTCATCCATTACAGCCTTGTGCGCGAAAACCTCGTCAACACGCTGAACGGATTTGTGACCGAAGTCTGCCCCGTCGCGCGCCCCCTGAAAAAAGAGAGCCGCGCGCTCGCCGATAAAAAATCCGGCAAATAATTACTTCTTCGACGCCTGTGAATTGGGGTTGGAAATCCAGCCGCCACCCAATGACCGGTACAGGTCGACCTGCGCGTTCAGCAGTTCCAGCTTGACCGACACATAGTTGTCGTTGGTCGACAGCAGGCTGCGTTCAGCCTCCAGCATCGTCTGGTAATCAACCGATCCGGCTTCATACAAACCGCGCGACAGTTCATAGGTCTTTTGCGCTTCCTTGACCGCATCCGCGAAATCGGCCTGACGCGTTTTTGCGGCCTTGACCGCCGATAATGCGTTTTCGATTTCCTGCAGCGATGTCAGGACAGTCAGGCGGTAGTTTTCCGCCAGTTCTAGCTCGCGCGCCGTCGCACGGTCAACGCCCGCCGCAATGCGCCCGCCGTTAAAGATTGGCGCCACCAACGATGCCAGCAGCGACAACGAATTCGTGGCAGGGCCACCAAGTGGCGATACCGCAAGGCCAAGCCCCGCGCCAATATTCACGGTCGGGAAAAAGGCTGCGCGCGCCAGGGTAATATCGGCATTCGCCGCGATCATGTTCGCTTCCGCCGCCTTGATGTCGGGTCGTTGCGTCAGGATAGAGGCAGGCTGCGATAGCGGCACTTTCGGTGACGCAACGCCGCCCAGACCCCGACCCTTGATCTTCATGTCCTGCGGCGCGCGGCCGAGCAGGACGGAGAGCGCATTTTCGGTCGCATTCACCTGATTTTTAAGCGCAGCGACCGAGGCGCGGGAATTCGACAATTCCGTTTTCTGGCGCGATACGTCGATGGCGGAAGTGGAACCCGCATCAAAACGCGCCTGTGCAACCTTCAACACTTCGCCGATGTTTTTAAGGTTCTTTTCCGCGATGCCCTGACGTTCGCGCAGGTTCAGCATCTGGAAGTAAATTTTGGCGACATCCGACATCACGATCAATGCCAGAGCATCATGGCTGTACTGGCTGTTGCGCACCAGCGCCTTGGCCGATTTCACGCCCGCGCGGTTCGCGCCGAACAGGTCGAGTTCATAGGAGATATCAAGACCTCCACGCCCCGACGACAGCCAGCCATCGGCGTTCGATGCGTTGCGGCGGGTTTCGGTGCCCCCTGCGCTGGCCGAGGCGTCGACGCTGGGCACAAGGAATGAATTGGCCACTTGAGCCGATGCGCGCGCCTGACGGATGCGGGCAAGCGACTGTTTCAGGTCGAGGTTCTGCGCCAGCGCCTCGGTCATCAGCGCGTCCAGCTCCGCGCTCTTGAAATTGCGCCACCAGTCGGCATTGATGGTCGTTTCGCCTTCGATAACCTTGTCGCCTTTTTTCCAGCCGGCGGGAATGTTGGTATCCGGCCGTACATAATCGGAAACAATATTGCATGCGGTCAGGGTCGACAGCACCAAAAGGGCGGCGATGGTCTTTTTCATTTTTCTTACTCCGTTGACAGCGCAGCGACGGGATCGAGGCGCGCGGCCTTCCTCGCTGGAAGATAGCCGAAAACAAGGCCGGTTAAAACAGCAGAACCGAAGGCAAGGATGGGTGGCAGGGGAGAAAAATTTACATCCACCGCGAATAACGACACCGCCCAGCCCGCCGCAAAGCCCAAACTGAGGCCCAAAAGCCCGCCGATGATACAAACGACAGCGGCTTCGATGTTGAACTGGAGCATGATATCACGCATGCGGGCGCCGGTTGCCATGCGGATGCCAATTTCGCGGGTGCGCTCCGTCACGCTGACCAGCATGATGTTCATGACCCCGATGCCGCCCACCAGCAGCGATATGGCCGCAACAGCGCCCAGCAGGATGGTCAGGGTATTTTGCGCCGTGGTCGCCATTTCGATGAACGACGCCGAGTTCATAACGTTAAAATCGACCGTTCGGTGGCGCGCGGTCAGCAATTGGGTGATGGCGTCCTGCGTTTCCTGCATGGCGTCCATGTCCGACACCTTGACGCTGATGCTGTTCACATAGCTGCGCCCGAACAGGCGCACAAAGCCGGTGTTCAGCGGCACAAAAACCGCATCGTCCTGATCGCCGCCCCAAGGTATCGAGCCCTTTTTCGACAGGATGCCGATGACCTCGAACGGGATGTTCTTGACCAGCATGTATTTCCCGATCGGGTCTTCCTCGTTCGGGAATATTTTGTCGATGACGGTCTGGCCGATCACCGCGACAGATGCATTGCCCTGCATATCGCGGTCGGTAAAGAAATTGCCGCTTTCAACTTGCCAGTTACGGGTAGCGGGCATCGACGGGCTGACGGCGGATACCATTGTTGCGTAATCAAGACTGCCGAAACGCAGCGTCTGACGTCCGCGACGCTCCGACGTGACGGCCTCGACATTCGGCAGAACTTCAATCGCGTCGGCGTCTTCGGGCGTCAGCGTCACGATATCGCCAGCGCCACGGAAACCCGCCATACCGGGAGAAACGAGGATGACGTTCGTGCCCATAGAATTGATCTGGTTCAGTACCTTTTGCTTGCTGCCATCGCCGATGGCCATCATGGTCACGACGGCGGCAACACCGATGATGATGCCCAGCAATGTCAGCGCGGTGCGGAAAATATTAGCGCGGAGCGCGCGGAAGGCCGTCTTGAACGATTCACCCACTTCGGTCAGCAGGCCGGGCGTACGCGCCTGGCGCAGATTCGAGGCGGGTACGGCGGCGGTGCGGTCCACCGCGCCTGAATCGCTGGCAATTGCGCCGTCATGGATACGGATGATGCGGCGCGCGTTCTGCGCCACTTTTTCATCATGCGTGATCAGGATGATCGTGCGGCCTTCGCTGTGGAGCTTTTTCAACAGCTCCATCACCTCATGCCCGCTCTGGCTGTCGAGCGCGCCGGTAGGTTCGTCCGCTAAAATAACAGGCGGGTCGTTCATGAGCGCGCGCGCAATCGCCACGCGCTGCTGCTGCCCGCCCGACAGTTCACCCGGGCGATGGTCAAGCCTGTTGCCCATACCCAGCTGCGCCAGCAGGCTTTCCGACCGCTCCAGCCGTTCCGCCTTGGTCATGCCGTCATAGACGCCGGGGATTTCGACGTTTTCCTGCGCGGTCGCGGTTTTAAGCAAATTATACCGCTGGAACACGAAACCAAAGGTCTTGCGACGCAGATTGGCCAGTTCATCCGGTTCCAGCGCTGCTGCCTGTTCGCCACGAATGACGTATTCGCCGGATGTCGGACTGTCGAGGCAGCCGAGGATATTCATGAGCGTCGATTTTCCGGAGCCGGATTGCCCCATCACCGCCACGAATTCGCCCTGCCCGATCGTCAGCGTCACGCCATCGAGCGCCTTTACGACGGTATCACCGGTTTCGTAATGCCGTTTTATGTCCTTGAGCTCGAGGAGTGGGATCATAACTTACCGCTCATGTTGCGCATGCGGCGCGGCACGCCGGCAGCGGGGTCGCCGCCCGCGGGGGCTTCCATCGTCACCTTGTCGCCTTCGGCCAGACCCTGTTTCACTTCGGCCATCGACCTGTCCATCAGGCCCACATGGATGACTTTTTCAGCGCCCTTGCCGCCCGGCTGGCGCACGCGATAGGCAATGCCGCCTTCATTGTCTTCTTTCGGTGCGCGCTTGCCCAAGGCGGAGATCGGCACCAGCGGCACGTTGTTCGCGCGGCCCATGACAAAGAACATCTGCGTGCTCATGCCGCTCATCAACTGGCGGTCCTTGTTTTCAACATCGACAAGCACATTGTACAAAACGACTTCGTTGACAACATCGGGGGTCGGCAGAATCTGGCGCACTTTTGCCTGCCATTTGCGCCCCTGCGCGCCCAGCGTGGTGAAATAAACCTCCCCGCCTTCCTTGATGCGCATCACATCGGCTTCGGCGACCTGCGCGCGGACGGTCATTGTATCGAGGTTGGCAAGCTGCACGACCCGCGGCGCGGATTGTGTCGCATTCAGCGTCTGGCCCTCTTTTGCATCGGCAATCACCACAGTCCCCTCCATCGGGGCATAGATGGTGGTGTAGCCCAAATTCGCCTTGTCGCCGTCGAGCGACGATTGAGCCTCCTGCAACTGCGCATCCAGTGCGTCGCGTTGCGCCTTGGCGATAATCATCGCGGCTTCGGCGCTTTCATACGCGTCCTGGCTGACGGCCTTTGTCTCGACCAGTTTTTTGGTGCGCTCGAACTGCAGCGTAACCAGTGTCACCTGCGCATTTTGCTGCGCGATCTGCGCCGCCAGCGTCTTGATGCGGGCCTCGTCGGCCTCCACTTTCGCTTCGTACAATTTGGGATCGATCTCGGCGATCAGTGCATCTTTTTTCACGACCGCGCCCAATTCAACGCTGATTTTCTTGATCTGGCCGGATACCTGCACACCGACATCGACGAATTCCTTGGGCTCCAGCTTGCCCTGCGCGGTTACGACTTCCTCGATATTGCCGCGCGAGATGGTGATGATCGTCATGCGCGCTGCGGCGTCCGCTTTGGCGCTGCGTTCCTGCCAGTAGCGGTAGCCGCCAAAGGACAGCGCACCCAGCACCACCAGCGTGACAAGGACCTTCACAGGCTTGCGTATAGACGGTTTTTTCTGTGCCATATCGGGTCTCACCTCCGGTTTTATTCTGCAAAGCCACGCGCACCCGAACGGGTGCAGGCAAACCTCATATTCATTAAACGTGCCAATCCCTGCGCGCTTACGCCTTCATAATATAACGTACCAATTCTTAATGTCCTGCGCGTACCGATAATTTATCGCAACATATTGAATTCAAAAGATTATTCTTTTGTTTTGACATGCGGCAGCCATTTACGTTAAAACTAATTTCCATATTTATTCGCATGTCCAGGCAAGCATGACTTTCCACAATGACCAGCTTTTTTACGCCGCCATCTGGTGGGCCGCAGGGCTCGACGGGGCGGAGGCATTTACTGCCGATGTTCAAGGATTACGGCATGAAGCCGATCGCATTGGAGCCGTCGCGCAAACGCAATGACGAGCATGACGATGTGCCCGTAACCAAAAAGCAATTCCGCACGTATTTCGACGCGCTGTATGAAGGCCTGAAAAACGGCGTGGAAAAACCGGAACGCACGGGGGAAAAGGGCAACACGCATATCTCGCTCGAGCAATCCTTCGCAACCTCCAGCAACGATCCCGCCTATCCCGACTTCCCCTATTCGGATGTCATCGAGATGGCAACCGCCGTTTCCGGCATTTCGCGCCACGCGCACGCCAAGGCGCACAAGGTGGAAATCCACGACAGCGGCCACCTGTTTGTGCTGAAAGATACGAACGGAAAATACGCATACCACGAGCTGGATTACCCCGGCAGCCCGCTGCTCGATTATGTGGCGAAGCCGTCCTTCACCAAGGACGACATGGTCGACACGCGGCAGATGGTTTGGGAAACTTTCTTCCGCGTCGTGCCGCTGGAGGAAGGGCAGAAATACCAGTCCGGCTGGATGACGGTCGCCGACACCCGTCATTTCCGCGAAAACACCGCGCGCGAGGGACAGGTGCTGACGCTCGGCCATTATGAATCGAGCGTGCCGCTGACCGACCTGACGGACGCGGAAATCATCGCCGGCACCGAAAAAATCAGCGGCAGCATGAGTGTGGATGCCGAGGAATACAAGGCCGGTTACGTGGACGAACGCCACCAGTCACAAGTCGAGGCAACCGACGACCCGCGCATCGTGCGCCACTTGAAAGGCCCCGTGACGGTCATGGATGTGACGGAAAAAACAGCGCTGTTCACCGGCCTCAGCTTCGTCATCGCCCAACCCGGTGACAAGATCGTAATCGAGCAGGAAGGCTATTCCCCCCGCGTAATGCGCAAGGAAAGCATTGATACGGGCAAGGTAAGGTTCATACCCTTCAACCCCGAAAAACCGCCCGGCGTGAAACCGCCGCAGCCCTGATTATTCTTCGGATGCAAAGAACGGGTTGATCTTTTCCGCGATGCGGCGGTGACCGCTGGCGGTCGGGTGCAGCCCGTCGAACAGCAACTGTTTATGGTCGATTTCGGACCAGTCTTTCCACACGTCAGCAAAGAACAGGCCCTCTTCCTTCGATACTTTCTCCAGGATGCCATTGAACAGTTCCACGCGCGCCATATGGTATGATTTTTCGGTGTTCCACGGCAGCGGCTGTACCTTCGCTTCATCAACCGGATTGAGGCCGACGAAGGCGACGTCTTTCGTGAATTTGCGGGCGATACCGATCAGGCGCCCGACATTGCGTTCGAACTCGTCCTGCGTGAAACGGTCTTTCTGGTCCGACGTCGAAAAATGCGCATCGTTCATGCCGACCGCAAAGACGATATAGTTTTTGTTGTCGGGGTTGAAACGCGCGGTCATTTCCGGCTCGATACGCATCAAAACATCGGCGGCTGTGTCGCCGGGGATACCGAGGTTATAGACAAGCGTGCGCTGTTTGCGACCCGAAATATAGGCCTGATCGCAGGCAGAACGGATACGCTGCACCCACCCGCCCTGTTCATCCCATTCGCCATACGCGATGCTGTCGCCGAAAAAATAAAGGTCTTTCATCGTGCCTTCACCTTTATGCTGCGCGTTTCGCTAATTGCGATTACATTGCCGTCCACATCCGCCGCCGCCACGCGCCATTTATAAACCGCAGGCCCCTGCAACTGGCTGCGCGCGAAACCGGACAGGCGTGTCTCCGCGCCCTTCACCAGCATCGACGCTACATGGTTGCCGCCGGCATCCAGAACCTGCAGCCGGTATGCCGCAGCGCCCTTGACCGCCCCCCATTGGAACGGCGTGTTGTCCACAAAGGCCGCGCCATCATCCGGCGCAACTACCGCAATCGCGCCGCGTTCTTTCGCCTGCGTATCCGCAACAAAATAGGTGATCTGCGGCTTGATGTCGGTGCCGGGCGGGTCTGTGACGCGGAAGCGCACATTCACGCGGCCATCGCTGCTGGTCGGCAGCGGCGGGCTGAATTCGGTGATATACCGCTGGCCGGTCAGCGTCACGGTTACTGTGCGCAAGGGGCGGAAGAACGCGGATGATTGAGCACCATTATCGCTTACTTCCCAAACACCGCGCAGCTGGCCGGAGCCGTTGGAGCGGATACGCGCCTGTGCGCGGAGCGCCCCGCCTTGTTGTATCGTTGTAAAAGTCGACCCATTATCAAAGCTCAAGGTCACTTCGGCAAGGCTCAACGGCCCGCCCATGCCACCTGTCACAAAAACATTGTGCCCGCCCGTAATGAACGTCAGCGCAGGAGGATCATCCGCAAAATCGCGTTCGTACACGAATGCGCCATTATTCGACTGCAGCGCAAGACGCATGACATTCGACGGCACGCTGATCGTTTCTGTAAAAGTGATCGTGGTCGGGTTACCGGAAACTCGTTTCGAGCGCGCTGGCGTGGTGGACACTACTGCGTTGCCGACGCGCAAACGTCCGGGGTTGGAGCGCAGGTCGACCGGCCCACCCGCGGCCGTGCGGCTGATGATCCATGTGACGGTAAGGCTGGACGCCCCGCCGCTGAAGGAAATGTTCCGCTGGCCGGGATTGGATTGCACGTTCGTCACCAGTGCCTGCGCGGGTTGCGCGGCCAGCAGCATAAACAGTGCGGCGAACAGGAATAAGGCGATGCGTTTCATATAACAAAACTCCCGATATTAAAACGCGAAGGGCGACGAGACCTTGAACGACAAGAACACTTTATAATTTTCATCCTTGGTCGAGGCCGTGAGCAGCGGATCGCGCGTTGCATGTTCGTAATTGGCGCTGAGCCCCAGCGCATAGCCCGGGTCGTTCACCGCCGCCTGTTTCAGCTGCCAGACGAATTCGGTGGAGGCATTGTGCTGGTCATCCGCAACCGTGCCGTTATCCAGTAGCGCGCCGTAATGGAAAGTATGCGTCAGCTTGTCCGGTATCAGTATGGCGGAGGTATCAATCGATACGAAATACTGTTTCGTGGCTGCGGGTGGTGCGCCCGCTATGCCCGCATCGCGCTGTATCTGCATTTGCAGTGCAGGCGTCACGGTGAAGCGGTCAGACACGATCCATGTGACCGACATTTCGGTGAAGTTGGTATGGTAACTATCCTGCGGCAGAGCGTCGTTATCAAAGATGCTATAGCTATGCGACAGCGATGCGGTTGCCCTCTCATAGGCGACCGTCCATCCGGCATTCAGCGATATCGTTTGCTGGTCAAGGCCATCACCCAGAAACCCGACAGGCGTTTCATGCCGCTGTTCGCGCGACCATGTTGCACCTGCCGTCATCACGCTGTGGCCCAGGAAGCTTTCGGGGGCAATCGCGTCGTTGAAAAACACCGGCTGTACCGATGCCTGTGCCAGCGCGCCGACACCGCGATCGGTCGGCAGCGACACATCACGGCTGACGTTGTTTTCAACGGCATAGGTTTCACCCGTCAGCGTCAGGCTGTTGTTCAGATAGGCCGATGTCAGCGACATGCGCTGCTCATCAACCGGCACGGACAAATTCGCAAGCGAGCGATAGTACGTCCCGATCCGCTGGTACTGCGATCCCAACTGCCATTTTTCTGGCGAGGTATCGGTTTTCGACAGCGTAGCAACCGGCGACCACGTCAAACGCGCACGGTAAGCCTCGTCGCGCTTGGGCCGGACCAGCACGCCTGCGCCGTCATCGTCGAATTTCGTTTGCGCCACATCGGCGCGTGCATTGATTTTATCGTCAAGCGTCTGTCCCTCCAGCGCTGCCGCCCATCCGCTGCCTTCGTTATTCGTGTTGGTGGGAATACCCGCGCCGTCGCCGGCGATGCTGCCTTTGCCGTCGTAATAACCGACTTCGGCGGACAGGCGTTCGCCATAGGCATCCGGTTTTGCAAATGCCTTCACGAACGCGCCCTGCGCCCGTTGATCTTCGCGGGCCAAGCCGCTGATATTGCCGTTGCCGATGGCACGTGCGGGATCCTGCGCAAACGTCGTCACGCGCAGCCAGTTGTCGATGTCGAACCGCGCCGACAGGCCGCGCCGGTAATATTGGTCGACCAGCATGTTGGAAATGCCCGCGTCATGGTTGCCAAGGTTGACGGTCGTCGTGACACCATCGCCATTGTGGCGCGTTGTGAACAGGTATTCGCCCAGAATAAAATGGTCTTCGTCGGGAATGTTGTTTTCCGATTTTGAATCAAAAAACCCACTGAATTTCGCGGCATTTTCCCAATCGCCCGTCGCCATATTGGCGGCGGCGTTCACGGTCGCCGTGCCGGAATGGGGTTTCACCTTGTCTTCGCCTTCAAGGTTGTCGGAGAGAAGATAGTTGTATTGCCCGGCGATATCGCCCGTCACCGCCGCGTCTTTCCAGCCGCCGCCCCCGACGCGGATCGTCCAGCGCGCGAGTTCCTTCAATTGCGTTTCGCCAATTTTTTCGGTCAGAATGAGCGTATGATTGCCCAGCGCAAGCCGCACCGGCGACTGATACGTCACATGGCGGCCATCAACAGACACAAGTCCGGTGATATCGTCCCCATCCAGCTGCAAAAAGAAATTGACGAAGCGTTCCTGCGTCACACTATCCGGCACCTGCAGCGAAATCACGCCGGATTGTTCGAGTAACCCGCCTGCAGGCGACAGCAGCACGGCATCCTGCGCATAGGCAGCAGGTGCGACCAGCGTCATGCCGCCCATAACGACCAGACTTGCGGTAAAGGTTTTAATGAATGACATATTGTGACTTTAATAAATTTCAGCCCAACCGTGATTATCCTGATTCAGGGCCTAATTTGAAAGCGTTGTTTCATGCTAAAATCATGAATTAAGGAAAATATATACCCCCTATCCAACTTGCGCAAGAACGGGCTACAGCGTACTGTCGGGCACAACATTTAAATCAGCTTTTTGAAGGAAAAATTCATGCGTAACACCCTTTTGACCGCAACCGCACTCGGCCTCGTTCTAGCCCTTTCCGTTCCCGCTGCCGCCGAACTCGGCAAACCTTCTGGCAGCGCAAACCTTTCCGGTTCAACGACGGTAAAAACAGCGCCCCTGACGGAAGCACAAAAGAACGCATTGAAATTGAAAAGCGGCACGGCAGCAAAACCAGCCACGGGCGGTATAGGGGCAAAACCTGCAACGGGCACGCTTGGCACGGCAGGCACAGTTAAGCCGGGTAACGCGCCGCTTGGTAATACCGGCGCGGCACACGGCAACCTCAACGGCGGCGCAGGCATCGGCAGTTCCGGCATCGGCGGAGCAGGCGGCCAGATCGCTGATCCCACCCGCGGCACCGGCGGCCAGCGCGGCATCGGCAATACCGGTATCGGCGGCGGCGTGCAGGGCTCGCAAGGCATGGGCGGCATGGGTGTGGGCGGTGTGGGCGGCATCGGCGGCACAGGCGGCGCAGGGCATGGATCGCAAGGTCTCGGCCTTGGCGGCACAGGCGGTGCAGGCGGCGGATTTGGCGTCGGCGGCCTTGACCAGTCGGGAGAGGGCGGCACTCAAAATGGCAGCCGTGGCGGGACACAGAACGGATCGCAGAGCAATGGCAACGTCGGCGGCCTTGGTGGCCTGCGTGGCGGATCGCAAAACACCGGCAGCGGCGGCGGTCTGGGCGGCAGCCAGAATGGCGGTCAAAACGAGCGCGGCGGATCGCAGAATACCAGCCGTCAGAACGGCTCTTCATTCGACATTCCCGGTTCCGGCAACGACAACACCGGCGGCGATAACGGCACCAAGGATAAAGGCGGGTTTGGCGGCGGCGTAGACACTGGCGCCGGTCAGGGATCGCGCGGCGGCAACAACAACACCGGCCAGCAGGGCTTCGGTCTCGGCGGTGCAGGACAAGCAGGTTCGGGCCAGAGCAACGTCCGCCCCTCCAACCAGAACCCGTCTGGCGGACAGAACACCAATGGCGGCCAGAACACACAACAGCCGAACAAGCCAAAGGACGACAAGCCTGCAGGCAGCGACAAGCCCAAGGATGACAAACCCGCAGGCGGTGAAAAAGAAAAACCGGCTGGCGGCGAAAAGCCCGAAAAGGAAAAGAGCAGCATGATGCCCCGTGAAGACGGCGGCGGTGGTGGCGGTGGCGGTGGCACCATGGGCAGGTCCAATGGTAACGACACCAGCAACCCCGGCCGTGGCGATGATGGCGGCAGCGGGGGCGGTTCCGGCCCCTAGGTCGGCGGCGCGCGGCGCGGCGGCACCGTTATCAACCCCGGTGAAGGCGGCGGTGTCGGCGGCACGCCGCTTGCGCTCAACGGCATGCGCGGCGGTGCGTTGACCAATCCCGGTCGTGGCGATGCCATCGAAGGCATCCCGCGCCCCTAAATCCCTAAGGACAGAAAATGACGCAGAGCAAAAAGCTTGTAACCACGCCCGATGCGAAAATCATTTCGCAGGAACGCATTTTTGACGGCTATCACAAGCTGGATGCGTTCAAGATCCAGCCGCGCAGCCTGCGTCATGGCGGCTGGGCGGAACCGATGGAACGTGAAGTGATGATCGTGAAGGATATCGCGGTCGTCCTGCTGTTCATCCCCGAAACCGACGAAGTGCTGCTGAACCAGCAGTTCCGCGTCGGCGCGTTGGTGGCGGGCGTTGCCGATCCCTTCCTGTTCGAATGCGCGGCAGGCGCGGTTGACGAGGGCGAAATGCCCGAAGCCGCCGCCCGCCGCGAAGCGTACGAGGAAACCGGCTGCGACATCACCGATATTGAATTTATCGGCAAGGCCTATTCAAGCCCCGGCTGCATGGCGGAACAATTCCACCTGTATGTCGGCCGCATAGAAAAAGCCGAAGCCGGCATTTACGGGCATGAAGAAGAAGGCGAAGAGGTCAAGACGCACCTGCTGCCGTGGAAACATGTGCGCGACATGCTGGACAAGGGCGCCATCGCCAACATCACGGCAGGCTATGTGCTGCAATGGTTCGCGCGCAACCATGAACGCATCCGCAAACAGTGGCTTGGCCAATGAACGCGCTAATTTCAGTTGCCGAGCTGAAGGCGGTTTTTGAAAAGCCGGGCGTACGTCTGCTGGATGCCAGCTATGGCCTGCCGCCAGCGGATATCCGCATCGGCCATGCGCTGGATTTCGATATCGATGATGTGGCCGATCCCGATGCCCCGCTTGCGCATACGCTGCCGACCCCGACGGCCTTTGCGGCTGCCGCTGAAAAGCTGGGCATTTCAAACGGCGACCATGTGATTGTGTATGACCGCAGCGGCGCTGCCATGGCGGCGGCGCGCGTGTGGTGGATGTTCCGCGTCTTCGGCCATGACAATGTGCAGGTACTGGATGGCGGCTTGCCCGCGTGGATGAATGCCGGATATCCCGTGACGGAAAAAGAAGACAACATTCCGCTCCGCGGCACGTTCAAGCCCGCTTTCAAATCCCACTTGTTCAAGAAGCGAGAAGACATCGTGCAGAACCTGACAGACCGGAAGTTTACGGTGCTGGATGCACGCGACCCGCGCCGCTATTCCGGTGAAATGGCGGAACCCCGCCCCGGCATGGAGAGCGGCCATATCCCGGGATCGCTCAGCCTGCCTTATGCGTCGCTGATCGATAACCAGACCGGATTGTTCAAGACCGGCGACGCGCTGAAATCGGCGCTGGCATCCGTTGATGCCGAAAAACCTGTCGCCATTTCCTGCGGCAGCGGCGTCACCGCCTGCGTAGTGGCGATCGGCCTGCACAACCTTGGCCGCTCCGATGCCGCCGTATATGGCGGATCGTGGACGGAATGGGGCAGCGATACGTCCCTGCCCAAAACGAAAGGCAGCCAGCCGTGAGCACCAGCGACAAGAACAAGAATACAATCCTGACCCATGCGGGATCGAAGCCGAACGAATACCACGGCGCGGTCAACGTGCCGCCGCACCGCATGTCCACGATTGTCTTCAACACTTACGAAGAATTCGAAAAAGTGCCGAACGTGCCGTTTTCCTATGGCCGCGCGGGCACACCGTCCAGCGCCGCGTTCGAGGAAGGCATCGCGCTGATCGAGGGCGCGTATAAAAGCGTCGCCACCTGTTCCGGCCTTTCCGCGATTTTGACGACGCTGATCGCCTTCGCCGAACATGGCGACCACCTGCTGATGCCAGACAACGTCTATGGCCCCAGCCGCAAGACCTGCGAAGCGATCCTGCGCAAATTCGGCGTCGATGTGGAATATTACCCGCCCATGATCGGCGCGGGCATCGAAAAACTGTTCCGCAAAAATACGCGGCTCCTGTTTATCGAAGCTCCCGGTTCGCTGACCTTCGAAGTGCCCGATATCGGCGCCTTCGTCGCCGCCGCGAAAAAGGCCGGCATCAAGACCGCCATCGACAACAGCTGGGGCACGCCGCTGTTCATGAAGCCGCTGGATCTTGGCATCGATGTTTCAGTGATGGCGGCCACCAAATATATCGCCGGACATTCCGACGTGATGCTGGGCGTGGTATCCACGACCGAAGAGGCATGGCCCGACGTCAAACGCGCAGCCCTGATGCTGGGCCTGTGCGGCGGTTCCGAAGAATTATACCTTGCAACGCGCGGGCTTCGCACCCTGCATGTGCGCCTGCCGCACCACCAGAAATCGGCGCTGGAAATCGCCAGCTGGCTGCAGCAGCAGCCGCAGGTAAAACGCGTACTGCACCCTGCGTTCGATAGTTGCCCCGGCCATGAAAACTGGAAGAAATATTTCACCGGCTCGACCGCCACCTTCAGCATCATCCTGCATGAAACGCGCCGCGACAAGATTGCGGCCATGCTGAACGGCATGGACATTTTCCGTCTTGGGTTCAGCTGGGGCGGGTTTGAATCGCTGTTGTTCCCGGAACAGCCCAACCCCATCCGCACTGCTGAAAAATGGGCGGAGGACGGATTTTCGCTGCGTATCCATATCGGACTTGAAGATGTGACCGACCTGCAGCAAGACCTCGCACGGGGGTTACAACGCCTTGTCGAGTGAGTTTTTCGGGCTCGAAATCGGCGGCCTTGGGAGCCATGTCGATACGACAGGCATCGAGAATAAATTCTTTGCGCATGTTTATTTCTACTGGATGGTCGCCAGGCAAGCGGCGCATCTGCACCCGTATATTTTCGCGGCCGTTACCACCTTGCTGCTGGCGGCGGTCATTTCTGCGGTGCTTTTCACCAATAGCGAAAAATTCTTGATGTGGCGCGGCAAGCGCGGGTCACGCCGCGCCATGCTCCGCCTGTCGCGCCGCCTGATCCGCCCCCGCATCCACAAGGACCTGAAGGCCGAGGCGAAAAACCTGCTGCGCGAGGCGAAACGCGGACAGGGCTGGGCGATGTACAGCCTTGGCACGCATATCGGGTCATCCGACGACCGCTGCTTCAAAAGCCACCGCGCCCTGTCGTTCCTGTGGCTGAAAAAGGCCGCCGTCGCGCAGGATGAACAGGCGCGCGACATGCTCTATTCCGACCCCACCTCCGCCACCCATGTGCATGACGAAGAAAACGACGCCGACCCGTTCAAGGAGCTGAAGAACATGGTCGGCCTCGAAAACGTCAAAAAATCCGTCGCAGACATCACCAGCCGCACGCGCCTGTTTGAAAAGCGTAAAGCCGCAGGACTGCCCGTGCAGCAGCCCGCGCTGCATGCCGTGTTCCTTGGCAACCCCGGCACCGGCAAGACAACGGTCGCCCGCATCCTTGGCCGCGCGCTGAAACAGGTCGGTTACCTTTCGCGCGGGCATGTGGTCGAGGTGTCGGAGGGCGAACTGATCGGCGAATATGTCGGCCAGACGCCCATCAAGGTGCACCGCAAGATCCAGCAGGCGCTGGGCGGCGTTTTGTTCATCGACGAGGCCTA
>JBBRVE010000049.1:0-22198 GCA_038247245.1 Bdellovibrionales bacterium
GCATGGGCATCGGCTTTTAACAGCGGCGGCCCGTTCGGCATGCAGGGCTTCGGCGGCGGTCAGGGCTTTGGCCAAGGCTTCGGCGGCGGCAACCCCTTCGGCGGCCAGGGTTTCAACCCTGCCGCATGGACCTCGGCGCAGCCGTGGAACGTGCAGGGCGCTGGCAGCTTCCAGAATTTCGACCCCTTCGGTTTCTACGCGTCCCTGCCAGGCATCGGCTACACGCGCGAGAAGCAAGACGCTTGGAACCTGCTCTATAAACTCTACGCAGAATTCGAACAGCAGACCCGCAAATACAACGCCGGCATGGCGCAGGTCGGCATCGAGGCTGTGCAGAAGTTTCAGGAATATGTGGCGAAACCGCCCGAAGGCGCTGCGCCCCTCACCTCGCTGAAAGAAGTTTACGCGAAATGGGTCGATGTCTGCGAAGAGGTCTATGCCCGTTACGCGACATCGGATGAATACACGAAACTGTACGGCGAAGTCGTGAACGCGCTGATGGCGTTCAAGGGCCAGATGAACACGCTGACCGACGATATCGCCGACCAGTTCAACCTGCCGACCCGCTCCGAAGTCGACAGCCTGCACCAGCGCCTGCACGCGCTGCGCCGCGACAACATTGAACTGCGCAAGATCGTCGATGAAATCCGTGGCGTGAAGAAGCCGAAATCGAAAGCCGCAGGCGCGCCGTCACAGGCCAAAAAACCTGCCAAAAAGGGAGGCCAATAATCATGTCCGCCATTCAACTGAAGCCCGACCAGATCATTCAGGAAATCACCAACTTCAACCGCAAGCTGGCTGAAGGCATGAAAAACCTCCGCGCTGTGGGCGACCTGCCCGCGGGCGTGACGGAAAAAGAAGCGATCTACACCGAAGACAAGGTGACGCTGTATCACTACAAAAACCCGAACGGCAAAGCGGCGACCAATAAAACGCCGATGCTGATTTCCTACGCGCTCGTCAACCGTCCCTACATGACCGACCTGCAGGAAAACCGCTCCACCGTGCGCGGATTGATGGAACAGGGCCTTGATGTGTACCTGATCGATTGGGGTTATCCCGACCGCTCCGACCGCTTCCTGACCATGGATGATTACATCAACGGTTATCTCGACCGTTGCGTCGATGCGGTTTGCGAACATGCGGGCTCCGAACAGGTCAACCTGCTGGGCATCTGCCAGGGCGGCGCGTTCTCGCTCTGCTATACCTCGCTGCATCAGGAAAAGGTGAAGAACCTCGTCACCATGGTGACGCCGGTTGATTTCCACACGCCCGACAACATGCTGGGCCAGTGGATCAAGCATATCGACGTTGACCTGCTGGTCGACAGCATGGGCAACATTCCGGGCGACCTGATGAACTGGACGTTCCTGAACCTCAAGCCCTACCGCCTGATTGCGCAGAAATATATCGACATGGTCGATATCCTCGACAATCCGAAATCTGTCTGCAACTTCATGACCATGGAAAAATGGATTTTCGACAGCCCCGACCAAGCCGGCGAATGCTATCGCCAGTTCGTGAAAGACTGCTATCAGCAGAACAAGCTGCTGAAGGGCGGCATCGACCTGAACGGTCAGGAAGTCGACCTGAAGAACATCACCTGCCCCGTCCTCAACGTCTACGCGCTCGACGATCACCTCGTCCCGCCTGCCGCTTCAAAGGCGATGGGCAAAGCCGTCGGCTCGACCGATTATCAGGAAGTGTCGTTCAAGGGCGGCCATATCGGCATATACGTGTCCGGCTCCGCCCAGGCACTCGTGCCCCCGTCGATCGGCAAATGGCTGAACGAACGGGACTGATAAGCTTTGACCGGAAATTAATCTTATGATGTTTAGCGCGTCGCTGATCGTGCTATTGGCTGGCTTCATAACCTCCATGTTCGTTGTCGGGATTTCCTACATCCTGCCGGGCAACCCACTCTATTTCATGATTAACGGCATTATTCCAGTTGGTGCGCTGGTAGTGGGTGCATTGGCTGGGTTGGGCTTTTGGTTCGCATCGACAAAAACCAATTTAAGGCCAAGCAAAAGCTTGATTGGTTTCGGATTAGCCACAGCTGCTACCGCGTGGTTTTTAGGATATTCCCTTATATATTACCGGAGCGGCGCAAGTTCTTCGCTTGATTTCATTTCATTCTTGCAAGCATACATGACCACATCAACCTACCGTATGCTCGGTCATGATGCTTTTAAACTCGGAAAATTTGGATACGGATTGGCCGCCTTAGAATTGACGGGCTTCCTTGCACCTATTTACTTTTATCTTTCATTTCTCCGGCAAAAACCCTTCTGTCAAAACTGCGAAAAATTTTATAAGCAAATTGGCAGGATAAACAAACCATTTGCTTCGCTTGAAGAGTTTAAATTATACCTTGAAAAATTGCGTTCAAAGCCTGCCTATTCGGCGGAATTCAGCGATGCTCTGCTGGAATACCCTGAAAATGGTGGTCAAAGAGTCGTTAATTTAAGCTTTACGCTTAAGCAGTGCCCTGAATGCAAGACTGAAATATTGTCTTCCGATGCATCTGCTCTTCAAAAGGGGCAATGGAAACCTATTTCCGGCTTTGCGCGCACGTCTGCCGTGCCGGTCGGTACTTCCCTGATGTCAGCCTTTGGCAAACAAGTGACCTAAAGCGTAAACGTCTTTCCCGCTGCCTGCGCATTCAGTTGTTTCAGCATGGTTTCGGCGGCCTTGATGCTGCCTTCGCTGAGGCCGTCGAAGGTTTCGGGCTTGCCCATGTTCTCCGCGCCGGTTTTCAGGTTTTCGGTGATCAGCACGCGCTCGCGGCTTTCGAAATTGAAAATCTCGGTCAGCTTGCGGCCGATGGCTTCGGCGGTCGTCACATGCGCGATGCTGGTTTTCGACATCAGCGCCCATGTTTCGCCAGCGCCAAGGTTGCTGTCGTTGACCGGCTCGGCGGACGCGGGAACTGATACGGTGGCGGCATTCAGCCCTGCTGCTTCGCGGTCAAGCTGCACCGCTTCCCCGCGACGGATTTCCGCGATGCGCTTCGCCAGCATGGATGCGACGCCCTGCATGCCGTTCCTCTTGGCGTCATCCAGCATCTTACCCTTGATTTCCGTGCGCGGGTCGGTCGCCCGCCACAGGGCAATGTCATGCGTGCGGCGTTCATTCAGCGCATAATCGATGGGCGAAAATTTATAGTTGTAGCCATCTGCGCTGTAAATAACAGTCTGGTTCGGGTTGTCGATATGCGTCATCAGTGTGCGAAAAATATCCACGTTCTGCCTGTCGATGGCCAGTTTCAGCGACCAGCCCTTGTCGTCGGCATTCAGGTCATGTGCGCGCAATGCAGTGACGGCATCTTTCACCTGCTGTTCGCTGCCGGATTCGATGGTGTCGTACACCGCTTGCTTGCGCTCGTCGCGTTCGCGGTCCTGTCGCCATTTATTCCGGAGGTTGTCGAACATCATGTCCCTATGCGTTGTTGGTGATGCTATACATACTATAGTACCGCAAATATTCCGTCAAATATTCGCACTTAAACAAGCAATTTCAATGTATTAAGATTTATTAGGCCTTATCGAGCATGAATCGCGGCATCACCGAAATTTCAATCGGCTCGGGCAGGTTATCCAGTCCCGTGACGCCTTTTTCCGCGACGATTGCCGCCAGCAGGTCATTGGAATTTTTCGGCGCAAGGCCCTGTGCCCGGTCGAGCGACAGCGTGATGTGATACCAGCGCGGCTTTTCATCGTCGCGTGCGGCTTGATGGCGGCGGCCATCGACCTCGACCACCAATACCTGTATCGCGCCGTTGTCATGATGCCCCGTCACGCGCACTTCACCCGGCATCGTTGGCATGTCGGCCTCGGTCGCGTCGTATTTGTGGGTGATGTGATGCGCGATCACATCGGCATGGCGCGGCGGGAACGCCTCCAGCAGCATCTCGCGTGAATCCTCATCAATCTCGTAAGCCGCATAGGGCACGGGCGCATCCAGCGCATCGAACAGCGTTGCAAGGTTATCATAGAACGGCAGCCCTGCCCCGCGCGCCTCTGCCGTTTTATCCTTCTGGTCGCTGGCGACGAAAGCAAACGGCAACCCCGCCGCCGCCGCAGATTCCGCGTCGCGCACGGCGTCGCCCACGACAAGGCAGTTGGCAGCGTTCAGTTCAGGATGCGCCGCAAGGATGGCATTCAGCATCCCCGGCCCCGGCTTGCTCCAGTCCGCGCCAGCATGGCTTTGCGTATTGAAATAGAAACCCTTGTACTGCGCGGGCGAGATTTGCGTTTGCATCACGTCATGCAGCGCATCGATCCCCGCTTCGTCGATCAGGCCTTTGCTGACGCAGTTCTGCTGCGTAAAGACGAACAGCAGTATGCCACGGTCGTGGAGATCCTTCAGGACGGATTCAACGCCAGGCAGATAGGCCAGCTGCGCAGGATCAAGGATATAGCCGCCATTGCTTTCCGGCCCCGACGCATTCAGCGTTCCATCACGGTCAAAAATGACCGCGCGGAGGTTTTTCAACCGTGGCAGCTGCATTATTTCGTGCCGAAGATCCGGTCGCCCGCATCGCCGATGCCTGGCAGGATGTAGCCGTGATCGTTCAGCTCGCGGTCGATGGCGGCGGTGTAGATCGGCACATCGGGATGCGCTTCGTGGAAGTTCTTGATGCCTTCGGGCGATGCGATCAGGCACATGAATTTCACGTCGGTCGCATCGGAATCCTTCACGCGTTCCACCGCCGCGATTGCGGAATTTCCGGTTGCCAGCATGGGGTCGACCACGATCACGCGTCGCTGCGGCATATCATCGGGCAGCTTCAGGTAGTATTCAACCGGTATCAATGTCTCAGGGTCGCGGTACAGACCGATATGCCCGACGCGCGCCAGCGGCACCAGCTGCAGCAGGCCGTCAAGGAAACCCGTGCCCGCGCGCAGGATTGGCACGACGCACAATTTCTTGCCCGCCAGCATTTTGGATTTCATTTTTTCCAGCGGCGTTTCAATCTCAACCTCTTCCATCGGCAGGTCGCGCATGATCTCGTATCCCATCAGGATGGAAATTTCGCGGATCAGGTTGCGGAAGTCGTTGGTGTTCGTGTCCTTCTGGCGCATCACGGACAGCTTGTGCTGCACCAGCGGGTGGTCGATGACGATGACTTGGTTCTCGGGCATTGTATCCGGTCCTTATAATAGTGCTTATTCTTCGAGCTTGCGGCCCTTGACGTCTTTCAGTTCTTCCTGCGTCTTCACCTCGGTATGGGCGAAATAGCCGGCGGCTTTTTTCGCTTCCATCTCGACGGCGGCGTCGGCAGGAATCAGCTCGGGCGGGATCTCGATACGCTCGCCCACCGTGATGCCTGCATTCGCAAGCGCGTTGAACTTCATGTCGCTCATGGATGCGAAGCGGTGGATGTGCTTGATGCCCAGCCATTGGAAAATATCAGGCATCAATTCCTGGAAGCGCATGTCCTGCACGCCAGCCACGCATTCGGTGCGGCGGAAATACTGGTCTGCGCGATCTCCGCCTTCCTGCCGTTTGCGGGCGTTATAGACGAGGAATTTCGTCACTTCGCCCAGCGCGCGGCCCTCTTTGCGGTTATAGACGATCAGGCCGTTGCCGCCCTGCTGCGCCATCTCGATGCAAATCTCGATGCCGTGGCACAGGTACGGGCGGCAGGTGCAGATGTCCGAGCCGAAAACGTCGGAGCCGTTGCATTCATCATGCACGCGGCAGGCGAGTTTCACGTTCGGGTCGTGCATCGTCGCGGGGTTGCCGATGAAGTACAGCGTATGCCCGCCGATAGGGGGCAGGAACACTTTCAGGTCGGGACGCGTGACCAGTTCGGGGAACATGCCGCCCGAATGTTCGAACAGCGCACGGCGCAAATCGTTTTCGTCGATGTCGAAACGCTTGGCGATGCCGGGCAGGTGCCAGACGGGGTCGATCGCCGCCTTGGTCACTTTCACGTCGCCGTTTTTCGTCAGGATGTCGCCGTCCGGTTTCAGGCGGCCCGCCGTGATCGCGTCCTTGATTTCGGGCATGTTGATATGCGCCTTGGTCACGGCAATCGTGGGGCGCACGTCGAGGCCGCGCAGGCGGTAATCCTCGAACTCGTCGCCCGCCATATGCCCCCAGGGGTCAAGGCTGACGATTTTGCCGGGGTCGAACCATTGCGGGAACGGGCCGATGGGCTCCGCCGGTTTCGTGTTCGTCAGGTCGGGAACGTGCAGCGGGTCAAGCGCGCCGATGGCGACCGCGACCGCGCGGTAAATGGAATACGCGCCGGAATACGCGCCGATGACGTTCGATCCCTGATGGTCGGACATGCTGGCGATGATCGGCCCGCGTTCCTTCAGCGTCGTTGCGCCCCAGGTGATCTTCGGCACTTTGCCGTCGCGGGGCGGGTGCGAGGTGAGAACGATATGGCCGGGGCCGGATTTATTCTTTTTCATGGAGTCCTGACGTTGATCGGTAATATAGCTAGTTGAAAGAGAAGCAGAATATTGTCACGGAACCGCTGGTTACGCAAGATTACCGCATAAATTTATGTAAAGATGCCAGTCCGGGGCAATATTCAATACCTGATATGGTGCGCCGCAACGCCTGTTCAATATCGGCATCCGCATGGAATAAGCCCTGTTTTCATGGTACTAAAAGTGATGAACGACCCGTCTGCAACAATCGCCGAATTCGCCTCTGCTGCACTGCCGCAAATGAAGTGGCGCACGGCGAAGCTGGAATGGCAGGGACAGCAAATCTGGCTGAAAAAATCGGTGCCGCCCAAAGGCACAGGCTGGACGTCGCTGCAGCGGTTGCTGGCAAGCCTCATCTCGCTCCCCATCCTGCGCCCCACCGCCAACCCCGGTGGCGCGGAGGGTTTGCGCATCGAGGTCTGGCGCAGCGCGGAATTCCGCCGCGCGGGGTTCATCGTGCCGGAGATATTGGGGCAAGGCGACGACTGGATTGCCATGAGCAACCTCGGCGAAATGGTCGAGCGCAAAATGCAAAAAGACACCACGATGGACGATGCCGCCCGCCACGCGCTGATCTGCCGCTGCGCCGTTGCGCTCGCGGAAACGCATAAGGTGGGATTGTCGCACGGGCGCGGAAAGCTGAATGATTTCGTGCTGACCCCCGACAACAAAATCGGCTTTATCGATTTCGAGGAAGACGTGGATACCTCCGGCATCCCCCTGCCCGACCGTCAGGCGCGCGAGATATGGCTGTTCAGCTGCAGCGCCGCGCGGTTCGGCAACGACGCCGCCGAAAAAGGATGGGAAGCGTATCGCGCCGTTTATCATGACAAGGCGGTGACTGTATCGCTGCGTCGGTTTTTGAAATTGCTTGCGCCGCTGCTGGTGATGGCGCGGCCGTTTCGCAGCCTGATGAAGGGCGATGCGGCGCGCGCCTTTGAAGGCACGGCTGTCCTGCGCCGCACGATTTAACGCACAGTATAATCTATTTCCGGCGTGGCATGCACCAGCTTGCCATCCTGCATAATGCGCGCGGTCAGCAGGAATTTGCCGCGTGACAGCGGCCACATGAATTTCTCGCCGGATGTGCCGATGCTTTCGCCGTTCAGCACCCATTCGACTGTCTGGTTCGGCTGCAGCCCGCGCATGGTAAAGGGCACTTTCTGGCGGTCACGCGGGATGCGGGGGTCGAGTGCCATGCGCAGACCGGCGGTGGGCTTCACGATTTCAAAGCGCGGCGGCTGGCTCAACCGTGCATCGGCGACGCCACCCTCCATGAAATATTCGGAACGGTTATAGCAGCGCGACGCATCGCGTGCGTCTTCGATGCAGATATCCTTCTGTACCAGTTTCGGCGACAGCCACAATTTTTGCGGCGTTGCCATGCGGTTCAGCACGCTGAAGATGCTGCGCACGGCAAGCGCGGGGCCGGTGGAGCCCGTCACGCCATCGGTCGGTGAATGGTCGAGGTTGCCCATCCACATGCCGACGACATATTTGTGGTTATAGGCGAGCGTCCACGCATCGCGGTAATCGGTCGATGTGCCGGTTTTCGCCGCCGTCTGCATGGGGAAGTTGAGCACGCTGCCATTGCCGAATTCCAATCGCCGCGCCCAAGGGTCCGACAATATGTCGCCGATCAGCGACGCGGCTTCGGGCGAATAAACACGTTCCTGTGCGCGGGGGCCTGCGTCATCGGCAAGGTAGCGCAAGGGGCGTGACACACCACGGTTCGCAAGCGCGGCAAAGCCCTGCACCATTTCCAGCAACGTGACCTCGCCATTGCCGAGCGCGAGGCCTTCGTCGTAAATCTCCACGCCGCGGTTGAGGCTTTCGAAGCCGAGGCGGTGCAGCGTCGTCAGGTATTTCTGCTTGCCGACGTAATTGACGGTTTTCAGCGCGGGGATATTGAGCGAATTGCCGAGCGCCTCGCGCAGCGTGATGCGGCCGTAATAAGTGTTGCTGTAATTTTTGAAGTTATGCAGGCCGGTGCCGATCGCTTCGGACAGCGGCGCGTCCTCGATGATCGTGGCTGGGTTCCAGCCGTTGTCGAGCGCAAGGCCATACAGCAGCGGTTTCTGCGCCGAACCCGGCTGGCGCGGCACGGTCACCGCGTCGATCTGGCGCGTGGGCGACGCTGCGTCATTCGCGCCCGCCACCACCCATGCGAGGATTTCACCCGTGGTATGGTCAGCCACCACCACCGCCGCGTTATGCAGGTTGCGGCGGTCGAGCGTGCGCACGCGGTCATCGACGATCTGCTGCACTACCTGCTGCAAATGCGCGTCCAGCGTGGAATGCAGGGCAGTGCCAGACCCCGGCGCATGGCTGCGCACATATTGCGCGAAATGGCTGGCGTTCACGGGGTCGGCGGGCTTGGCGAGATTGAATTTTTCGGCATTCACCTGCGCCGCTTCATCGGCGGTCAGGATGCCACGTTCTTGCAAAGCGGCGGCAAGGCGGCTGACGGGGCCATCGATCTTGGTGCTGTCTTTATAAAGGTCATAGGATGACGGCGCACGCGCCAACACAGCTAAAGCGAGTGTTTCGCGCGGGGTCAGCGTCGACAGGTCGCGGTCGAAATAATACCGTGCGGCCTGTGCTACGCCACGGCGGTTCGCGGCATAGGGCACCTGGTTCAGGTAAAATTCGAGGATATCGACCTTTGCCGTGTTGCCTTCCAGCAGCGCGGCTTCCCAGCCCTCCACCCATTTGCCCCACAGCGTGCGGGGGCGCGGGTTTATCATGCGGACAACTTGTTCGGTGATTGTCGATGCGCCGCGCACCACCTGCCCCGTTTTCACGTTCTGCAACGCCGCGCTGGCGCGCGCGCGCCAGTCGACGCCGGTGTGTTCATAGAACCGTTTATCTTCCGACACGATAAACGCCTGCCGCAGCAGTTCGGGCATTTTATAAAGCGGCAGGTTGTCGTACACGTTCCAGCGGTTCTGGTACGAAATCGTCAGCGGCTGGCCTTTCCTGTCCGTCACCTGCAGCGTCTGCGCATCCGACCGCAGGGCGTGCAGCGAAGTTTTGACGGGCGTGATGGCGGCATAGGTGGCGAGGGCGAACAGCACCGCCCCAACCGCCAGCGACAGAACGCCGTATTTGAAAAAACGGCGCAAGGTTATTCCTTCTTCGCTTCTTCCTTCGCTGCCACGGTCAGCTCTCCCGTCACATCCTTGCCGTACACATCGGGATCATACATTTCCTCGGCGAGTGTTGGCATGACGGTGAACTTGCCCTCCGCGATTGCCTGTGCGGTATAGCTCAGGTGGTAATTGCCGGGGGGCAGGTAGTCGGAATAGAAACGCACGCTGTCATGGCGCATTTCCTGATGGTAGAAGCTCCAGCGGGAGACGTTGTATCCTTCCCAGTCGCTGAACTTGAAGAACCATGATCCATCCGCCGCAACGTAATCGCCCTTGTCCGCATCAACCTTTGACGCGGTGTTCAGGTCGCGGTTGACGGTTTCAAGACCGCCCGGCAGCGGGTCATTGACCGCCACAAAGTTTCGGGCCGCCGGCAGCGACAGGAACAGGTCGACGCGCACCAGCTCGCCGCGCTTGATCTCGTCCTGCGTTTTCAGGATCACGAACTTGCCATCACGCTCCACGCTGTATTCACGGTGGAGCTCGATGCCGCTGTTCACGGACTTGCTGAAGTCGGATTTCGGGGCGTAGCGCAGGCGCGTTGCATAATAGAGCCTGCCATCGCCTTTGCGCTCGATATCCACGCTCGCCTTCGTGCCCACATCTGCCTCCGTGATCGGGCGGTCGGCTACGACTTGCGGGTCGCGCAGGTCGGTGAAGGAGGCGCGGCCGAATTCCTGACCGTTGACACTCGCCGTCACCTTCATGTCGGGCTTCACGCTTTCATAGACGCGGCTGTATTCGACCAGCGCGTTCATGCAGAACATGTTTTCCTGCGTGTTTTCCCAATGGTCGCGGTTTTTGCGCGTCTGGGTGATGGTGCGGACAAGCTTGAAGGGAATGTCGCCGACAAGGCTCTCCCCTTCCTTCTTCTCGCCATATTCGACCATCGCGCCGAGGATCGCGCAGTTTTCGCGTAACGGCGATGCGAGGATGCGGGAATAGCTGTCGTCCAGCGCTTCGTTGAAGATGAACTTGCCGCCCGTCTGGTTGGAATGGGAAATGATATCGTTCGCCACATCCTTCGCCATAGGTATCGCCCCCTTGACGCGCAGGGTCGCCATCAGGAAATGGGTTTTTCCAAACAGGCTCATCTGTTTCAGGTGGGGTTTGTAACGGTCGAGGTCTTCGCGCGTGACCTTGCCATGCTCCGCCAGCGCCGCCAATGCAACGGCACGGATGGTGCTGCTCATGCCTTCATCATAGAAAGTCGGCATGGTGTTGTTGCGCAGCAGGTTCAGCAGGTAATCATGCAGCTTGCTTTGCACGCCCTGCGGCACCTTCATGCCCGCATGGTTCATCCAGTTGAACGCGATTGCGGTGTAGGCGCTGAGGTACGGGTCGACATATTCATCGCGCGCGACGAAATACGCCATCCCGCCATTCGGCGCCTGAAAGCTGGCAGCGGCATCCAGCGCGGCCTGCGGGATTTTATCCGCATCCGGCCAGACGAAGCTGGCGGGAATATACTGCTTCAGGTTCAGGTAATTCGCGGCCATCACGCCTTTCGTCAAAATCTGTTCCCAGCAGATATAGGGGTAATCGCGCATATAACGGAATGCCCCCTCCACTGCGCCGATGACGGTCGGCGACAGCACGACGCTGACGCTGCCGATATCGGGGAAGATGTTTTTCGGGAAGGCGATGCTGGTTTTTGCGGAATCTTCCGTCGTCGTGCCGTAATCGGCGGCGGTTTCGAGCGAGCGGAATTTGCCGACCGGCAGCGTCATCACCATGCCGTCGCCATCGAGCAGGTCATAGGCCTTCGCCTCGAACTTGATCTCGCCCTTCGGCAGGTCGCGGGTTTCCGGCACCTTGCCCACTTTCACGGGCAGGAAGACGGTAGCGCGTTTATACGGCTCGACCGTCACGGTTTCGCTGTGGCTGTCCGGCATGTCCTTGGTGCTGATCGTGCCAGAGGCCTTGATATCGACAGTCAGGGTACGGGGTTTATCGGTGCGGTTCATGACGCTGAAACCGGCCTTGAAAGTGTCACCCTCCGTCACCTGGTTCGGCATCACGGGTCGCACTTCGGTCGGGCGGTTGACTTTGAAGTTGCCATCCCCAAGGCCGAGGCGGTCGGTCGGCGTCACCGCCAGCACCAGTACGCGCCAGCCGGTCAGGTTGTCGGGCGCTTCGAATTCAATCTTCGCATTGCCGGATTTATCCGCCTTGATGGACGGGTTCCAATAAGCCACGAACTTGAACAGGTCGCGCATTTTCAAATCAGACCCGCCATCGCCGCCCTGGTTCGCGCCTTTTTTCTCGAACTTCTGGCGGCCGATCAGACGGGTAAGCAGACTGTAGTTTTTCAGGTCCAGCCCGTCGAGCTTGTAGAAACCGTTATACGGGTCGAAATTGGACAAACCTCCGGTGACAAGGTCAAACACGGCCTCGTCCAGCACGGCGACGGCGAATTCGATGGGTTCGTCGCGGCCCTTCATGCGCGGTTCGGCGTGGATATCGACCGCAACCTTGTCGCGCGGGCGATAGACATCACCTGCGGGTTTTGCGGTGACGGTCATTTCCTTGTAGGGGTCTTTGACAGGCACGGTCACATAACCCATGCGGAAGGTCGGCTTGCCAAGGTCAACACCGTCTTTATCCAGCGGCTTGTCGACGCGGGGGGATGTGACGATGACCGACAGATAGAATCCGGGCAGGTAATCGGGTTTAACCTCGAATTCGATGACGGGGGTCGAGCCCTCCAGCTTGGTCGTGAATTTATGCAAGACGCCGTAACGCTCGATCGTCACCAGCGCGGTTGCGCCGGGGAACGGGTTTTTCACGAGGTAACGCGCCATGTCGCCCACGCGGTATTCCGTTTTTTCCGGGATGATGGGCAGCAACGTGTCGCTCTGGTTGTCCCACATCACGTAATCGCTGCCGGTCACCCAGAACGAAACGCCGGAGGAATGCTCCGCGCCCTTGGTGTCGGTGATTTTCGCGATGGCGCGAAACGAACCCGCGGCTTCGGGCGTAAAGCTGCAATCGGCTTCGTCGCTTTCGGGCGTGCCGGAACATTCTCCGGCTTTTTTCCATTCACTGGTGTAGTTGGTCAGGTATGCGTTACCCGCCCCCTGCACGCGCACGGCAGTGGTTTCCATTTTCTCGATGGTGATCGCAACCTTGGTGTCGCCGATGGGCGCGCCCTTTTCATCGGTCACGATGTATTTCAGGGCCATCGGTTTTTTGGCGTCATAGGCCCATTGCGTCGATTTCATGCCGACGAAACGGTCAACGCCCACGTAATCCGCGCCGGATTCAGACGCGACGTATTTGCCGCGATCATCCTCGACCGCGGATTCCACCATCAGGCGGCCATAGGCAAATTCCTGTTTCGCGATCTGGAATTTTGATGTCAGGTCGCCCTTCGCGCCGTTGGTTTCGACCTTCTGGTACACCTGCACGCTGCTATGCGTTTCGTAATCGGGCGTGACAAAGGTGAAGCCGAGCGCCTTCGGATGTTTGGAGCTGAACGCGCGTTCGGTCAGGATCGCGGTCGTGCGGACGGATGCATCGGGATACGGGCCGCCGGAATGCAGTTGCGCCGATGATTGCGATTCAATTTCCTGATCGGTCTTGAACAGGTCGCCGTTCAGCTGGCTGGTGACGCGGAACGGCACGGGCGTGAAATCGCTGACGAGGACGCGCAGGGGATACCATGTGCTGCCGGTCTGGTATTCGCCGGTTTCTTCGTTGTATTCCTCTTCTTCGCTAGTCGGGCTGTCCTTGAATTTCGCGGTCAGGCGGAATTTGTACCAGCCGACGGGCGCTTCCTTGCCGACCGTGAATTCTCCGGCATAGGCGCCGAATTCGCCGAGTTTCAGCGTTTCCACCGTCGATGCGACGTTATCCATCGGGTCGACGATTTCCAGTTTATAGCCTTCTTTTTCCGCAGGCGTCAGCGTGCGGTTGTCCTGGTTGCGGACATAGAATTTATACTGGATGGTGTCGCCCGCGCGGTAGATGCCCTGCGCGGTCGTGCCCCATGATTTCATGTGGCCGTATTTGCGGCGGGTCGATTGCGAAATGCTTTCGTTCGATGCGCGCCATGTGTCGATCACGAAATCGCTGTTGAGCGGCATTAGCGCCATATCGCCGTCTTTGTCCACGCGGACGAAAATTTTCGGCGCGCTGTCTTCATAGCCCTTGTTCAGTTCCAGCTGCGGGTCGATTTTCTCCCTTCCTGCAAATTCGGCTATGCCGCCGTCATTCGTGGTGGCGATCGCCAAAACATCGGCGGGGGCGGAGAGCGAGCTGAGGCTGTCCTTATATACAGTCACTTTCGCATTTTTGACCGGTGCGCCGGTCGCCATATCGGTCACCCATACCATGCTGGAGAAGTGGCCGATTTTCACATGCATCTGCCACGGCGTGACAACCGCGAACAGGCGATAGGCGGAATCGCTCCCCTTGCTGACGTAAGGCACGGTATCCAGATGGCCGTAAACCGCGCCGGTTTTGCCGTCCAGCGCCTTGCGCGCGCCGAAGGGACGCGAATACTGCACGTCCTGCACATTCTCCAGCGCCTCTTCGGTCGTTTTATCGGTCGCGGCACTGCCACCTGTCACGCTGCGGAATTTATAGAGCATTTTTTCGAGGTTGTTGACGTAGAGTGGCACTTCGCTGTCCACGCCCTTTTCCAGCACCGCGTCATGGTATTCCATTTCAAAATTCGGCTTGCGGTGGTCGGTTTCGAAATTGACGGTGAAGGGTTTCGCAAGCGCGCGCGCGAATTCGTCTTGCAAGGCCGTTTCGGGCAGGTCTTCCCACAGCGACTGCACCCAATGGGTGAAGCCGTCCCACATGCCGCGCGCGGGCGCCTTGACAGTGATCTGGTATTTTTGCGCCGCACGCAGACCATAGGGCAGGTTCTGGTCATAGGTGCGGCCCTTCACATGCGCGCTGTTCAGGCGCGAATATTCGTAGGACAGGTCGCCCCAGATTTCGTCTTTCTTGGCATCCGCGCCCAATGCGGGCGTGAAGGTCAGGTTGTCGCGCATCTGCGAGCGTTGCACGGGTGCGCTGAACATCAGGTAAACGGGTGCCATCGGGTTGCAAAGCTGGTTCGCGGCATTCGCCTTGCCGGGTTCGATGGTGATTGTGTTGTCGCTGTTATCGACGCACCGCAGTCCGAGGGCGGCGAGCTCGGGATAGGTATCAAAACTGACCACATCGCGCTGCGCGATGCTGGGTTCGGGGCCCAGGCCGGAAACGAGACCCGGCAGCAGTTTCATGGTGATGGTGGTATCGAGCGGCAATTCCTTTTGCGGTTGAACGACCCAGATGCGGCGTGCTTCTTCGCCATTCTTCTCGGTCAGCTGGTCGTCGCTTTTACGCGCGGACTGCTTGCCGAAATCGAGCCAGCCTTTGCCGAAGGGCACATAGCGCGGGGCTTCGTTATCGTCGGGATCTTTGCTGACATCAAGAACCGTATCCACCTTGCCGTCGTTCAGCTTGATGAATTTCTGGACGGATGATTTGGTGACGGGCTGGTTGAACGTCAAACGCACGACCGGCATGCCGGGGGATTTCCAGGTGCGGAACCAGTTGTATTCCACATCGGCGCGTTTGGTGATGAACTTGTCTTTATACGCCTCCGCCAGCTGCGTGCCGTCTTCGGCCTTGATGCCGGGCTTCATTTCGATGCTGTAGGCGGTGGATTGCTCCAGCGCCGATTTTTCCGTCAGCTGGCAGGCAAGCGATGACGGGTTGATCCAGCGCCATTCACAATCAACGTCGGGCGAAATGGTAACGGGAATTTCTTCCTTCGTGCGTTCCATCTGGCCCAGCGGCACGACGGGGCGGTTGAAGGTGAAAACGATCTGGCGGTCGGATGCCACATCTTCGCCGGTCGGCGTGACGCGAATGATGCGCAGGTCTTGTTCGGCGGCTGCCTTGCTGCTGTCGAAGGCGGCATGCGCCGCGCCCCCCATGGAGAAAACAAGAACGAGGGCGAGCAGGAAATGGCGCATGGGGATACCCGTGAGATGATAGAATCTGAAGAACTGGATTGTGCCCCATCATCATGAAAAACCAGTGAAGATGGAACAGAAATCGTGCCCCCACGATGCGCTTGCAATACTTATCATAATGCGTTATTTTTTGGCATGGAAACGACCCCGAACGATATGAACAAGACACTTGTCCGCACCCTGCGCGGTGCCTTCACCGATCATCCGCGCGAGGCGGGCGAAAGCTATTGGCAGCATTTCATGTTCACCGCCGACATGGCGCGCCGGTTGGTGGTGGTCAGCATCCTGCTGCTCGCCCACGGCATCCTGCCCTTTACGCTGACCCATGCGGCCAGCAGCCGTTTGCAGCAATGCCAGCGCATCCTGACCGAGCGTGCCTCGCGGACGGGATATAACGAGATGTGCGACGGATTCGGTATATAAATACCTAATTTCTTCGTTTTTTTTAAATTTTGCCCCGTTTGCTTGACAGACCCCGCACCCCTGTGGTGTCTAGTCTCAACAGCGATAGGATATTTTATGTTAATCGGGCGCCCGCCCCTTTTAAAGCGGGTTAAGACCCCCATCCGACGGAGATTCTAATGTCTGAACCTGAAAAAAAACCCGAGCGGGTTGAACCAGCTATTGATGACATTGCTGCCAATATTACTGCCAATGATGAAATCGTAGGCGCATCGCCCGCAGCCCCCGCCGTTCCGGCGACCCCTGCACCTGCGGTGGTCGAGCCCGTGAACGATAATGCTGAAGAAGCAACGCCTGCTGCCGCTACAGCGGCTCCCAAAAGCCGCCTGCGCGGTTTCCTGAAGGGTGCGTTCAACGTCGTTTCCGGCATGGCTATGGGTGCCGCCGTTTCCGCCGTTGCCAAAACCGCCGCTGTCGTTGGCATGACCATCGCGGGCGCGCCTGCATGGGCAACCATCCTCGGTTCCGGCGTTGCCGTCGGTATCGGCTCCACCCTGCTGCATGACGCGCTCGAGCGCCGCAAGCTGAAAAAGACCGGCGTTGAACTGCCCGCCTATTTCTCGCTCACGCATGGCAAGCAGCTGTTGTCGAAAAAGAACCTGAAAGTGTTCGGCCTCAGCACCACGTTTGCTATCGCCGGTTCGGCGCTTTTCATGGGCCTGCATTCGGGTGCCATCCAGAACTTCTTCGGCTTTGGCCCTGATGCCCACGTTGTTCCGCCCGTGGTTGTGCCGCCGGTTGAAACTGTGGTTGCTCCCCCTGTAGAAACGGTGGTTGCACCGCCCGTTGAAACGGTTGTGGCTCCGCCGGTTGAAACCGTGATCGCTCCTCCCGTTGAAACTGCGGTGCTGCCACCCGTCGAAACGATTGTCGCAGCGCCCGTTTGCGTTTCGCCCGCCGACCAGTTCGCCAACCTGATCGCCGGCCATGACGTATCGTCGCGCGTGACGGATGCCATCGCCCGCTCTGCCTCCACCAATGCCCATGTCGCGGCGCAAGGCGCGAAAGACCTCGCTTTCTTCGCGGTCAACGGCTTTGACGGTGTTCCGAAAGACCCGCATGTGGCGGTCGAGCTGTTCAAGCAAGCAGCAGAGGCCGGCAACATGCAGGCCAAAGTTGACCTGCTGTACATGCAGTATCACGGCCTCGGCGGTGTTCCCGCCGACAAGGCTTCGGCACTCGGCGCCATGCAGGACATGAAGGGCGCACGCGCCGCCATGTTCGTGCAGGAATGGGGCCATGGCGCGAAGAACCTCGTGCATGTCAAATTCGATACCACCACGATCCTGAAAGGCATGGCGGTCGGTTGCCCGACGCCCTGATCCTTCCGGATTTAAGGATACAAAAAGGCCGGATCCATGATCCGGCCTTTTTTCTGTAGTAAGTCAGCTACTTAACAGTCGTCGATGGCCTTTCCCCGAAATACCTTTCGACCGATATTGAAAGGTTATGTATACTAGGGACTACAAGGAATCTTTATGGCTGATGATACTCGCGCCGCCGATTTCACCAAAGCTGCCCGCCAACCGGGCTCCCCCGAATTCGACTTCGAAGCAGCCGTTTCAGAATTTTACGACGCTTATCCCGACCGCACCGGAAAAGTGTTCTTTGTGGACGTATCGACGGGTAACATCGCGCACCCCGAACAGCAGGTCGTACAGGAACTCATCGAGCTGATGAACAGCGACATGGGCAAGGAAACGCTGCAGCCCATTTACGCGCATTGCGTGAAGCAAAAAACCTCCTATTGCCAGACCGACGACCACGGCAATTCCATCGTCTTTATCTATACAGCCGATGACCGCCCGCGGTTTTTCGACGGCAGCGTAACTCCGGCGCAGGAACTCCAGTTTATTTTCGACCATGAAACCGGCCACGCGATTGTGCCCGAAGCCGGTAGCCGCGACAGGCTGGTGGCGGAAAATGCGGCGGATGCCTTTGCCCTGATCCGCAATTTGCAACGCAACGGGGCTGATCCCGTTCTGGCCGAACAGCTGATGCTGTTCCGCACGCGTCACGCGCTTTACAATACCAGCGGCATGATCAATTTCAGCAGCCCTACGGTTGAAAAGATAAATGAATCACAAGAGCGCATCGCTGCGGCGGGCATAAACGCGCAACAGGCGATTTCGCTCGCCGGCGCTTTCGCCGCCCATTACACCCCCAACACCGGCGAAGCGCAGCATTTGTTTGAAAGCTTTGAAAAACTGCACGGCCAGACGCCGCTGGGCGAACTGACCAATATCGTTCTGACGACGCCGTTCCCCGACACGTTTAAATGGACATCGACGGTATTGAAGGTGATCCTTGAAAAGAAAATCGCGACGCCCGCGGGGCTTGAGGAAGAATTCAATGCCGAGGCCGCGAAAACCATGCCGGCGAAAATCGCCGAGCGCGCGGCCAAGCTTGCGGATTACGATTTCATCGGCGAGGTACTGCGCGACAAGCCGATGCCGAAGGGCACCGCCCCCTTCCTCAACGGCCATCCCAAGGCGTAATTTACTTCAGGTTATTCACCACGGTTTTCCACGCCTGCTTTTCCTTGCCGTCGCTGGTTTTCAGGCCCAGCGTGCAGATGAAGTCGCGGAATTTGGCCTTGGTGCCCTTGGGCGCTTTTGCAAAACCGTAATAACCGGTGAACATGTCGCAATGCTCCTGCGTGAAATCATGCAGCATGAACAGACTCGCCATTTTGATCTGGTCACGCCCGCGCAGCGCGCTGATGAAAGTATCGAAAAATTTCGCCTGCCGCGCTTGGGATGAGCCGAGCCCTTCGCTGGACGGGAAGCCCGCTTCCTGGAAGTAAATATCTTTCTCGCCCGCCGCCTGTGTGATCAAATCCAGATGGTCGCCGATATTTTCGACCGGGAGAGGTTTAAGGCCGATAACGGGGTAATAGGTGAAAATCGCAATCTCGCTCGCCTGCACCAGCTTGGCGATGATTTCCGTGCGTCCCGTCATCAACCCGTCAAAGGTGACGGTGATGCCGACGCGCGTATCCGGCCATGCGTTGCGTTTAATGACTTCTGCGGCGCGTTCATAGAATTTCAGGAAAGCAGGCAGCTCCTTCGGGTTTTTCTCGAAATAAACATCGGCTTCGTTGGCGAGTGATACGTATTTCGGGGGCTTTGCGCCTTCTCGCACGAACTGGTCCATCAATTCCTGTAACCGTGTGATTAGCGCGGGGTCATCCCATGCCAGCTTTTCCAAGTCGCGCGGCAATTCGCGCTTCACCGTATTGATCGGCTGGAACCCGAAAAAGACGGGGCGTCCGGCGGCGGTGTTGTCGTTGAAATCCTTCGCCAGCTGGTGCAGGTCGCCATAAATCCGGCTGCCGGGTTCAAGGTCGCGCCAGGTTTTGGTGATGACGATGGTCGAGGCGTTGATATCCTTCAGGTCCTGCGCCGTGGCCGCCCAATCCTCCGCATTCGCCTGCCCGCCGTTGCGGGGATAGGCAAGGACGGTGAATTCGGTTGCCAGCGCGGCAGTCGCGAAACTTGCGGCGAACAGCAGGGAAAGAATGAATGTTTTCATGCACCTCATTTTGCCCCAAAAAGGCTGGCTTGACCATCCCCAACGCGCGTATGATGGCGGCATGAAAAACATCCGCGACCATGTATTGTTCAAAGACCAGCTGATCATCGTGCTGAACAAGCCGCCCGGCATTCCCGTCCACGCAGGGCCGAACGGCGGCGCAAGCCTCGAGGATTATTTCATCGAATTGAAATACGAATACAAGGAAATGCCGCATCTTGGCCACCGCCTCGACCGCGACACCAGCGGCTGCCTTGTGCTGGGCCGCAACGAACGCGCGCTGCGCAAGCTTGGCAAGCTGTTCGAAGGCGGGCGCATCCAGAAAACCTACTGGGCGATCGTGACCGGAAAAATGATGGAAGAAACCGGCACCATCGACGTCGCCCTCAAAAAAGTAAAAGCCCCCAAGGGCTGGACGATGCAGCCTGCGCCGAAACACGACCCCGATGCGCAGGAAGCCGTCACGGATTACAAAGTGCTAAAGCACCTGCCCGGCAACCTGACATGGGTGGAGCTGTACCCCCGCACAGGCCGCACGCACCAACTGCGCGTGCATTTAAAATCGCTGGGTTTCCCGATCAAGGGTGACTGGCTTTATACGGGATCCGACACGCGCCCGCCGCAGGGCGAATTCCCGACGCTGAACCTCCATGCCCGCAGCATCACCCTGCCCCTCTATCAGGACAAGCCGCCGATCACGGTCGAGGCTGATCTGCCGGAGCATATGGCAGCACTCATCACCTAAAGTCGCAGGATGATCATGTTGGGATCAACCGGTTTGTTCAGCATCGCATAAGAATAATTCAGGTATGCCGCAAACACCGTCCAGGCCAGCGCGGGCAGCATCAGGTATGCCACCAGCCGTTTCGGCTGCCACGCCGCGCGGATGAGAAGCAGCGCGACCAGATCATTGGCGACGATCCAGTAAAACCCGCCAAGGATCGCCTTGGCCGTGAAAAACACAAAGCTCCAGCCCCAGCTGAATGCCATGTAACAGGCAAACAGGATTTTCAATTTTTTTCGCTCCGCGCCTGGCGGCATCCGCCAGATCAACCACCCCGCCGCGGCAATCATCGCATACAGCGTAGACCACACCACCGGAAACACCCAGTTCGGCGGCGAGAATGACGGCTTGTTCAGATGCGCATACCAATCCTGCACGCTGTTCATGTTGTAATGCCCGATCCCGCCGGAGATGACTTCGAAGGCGATGATGAGTAGGATGAGGGAGATGTATTTTTTCATGTTTCCACTTTTCCCATTCATGTAGAGGATATAGGCGAGAAAACTAACTGTACCAAACAATACAATATGGTTACATTACTAAGGACAACCCACCAAAAAAATATTTTATTCGCAAAAACACTACTGCTGCGACGTTTCACAAATAGATGCCAGCCTAGATACTCCGCAGTTATGAAGGCGACAGCATAAGACAACGCAATTAAAGCGCTAAGCAATAACGGTAATTCCTGCCCCAATTCTTCTAATGAATCTATAATCTGCGGCAATATAATTGCCGCCGGCAAAAGCGGAAAAGAAACCCACAGCGTACACAGGCCATAGTATACAATTTGGATGATATTCCCGAGAGCATCCCAAAAAGATTTGGATACTTTTATCGTCACGCAGCTTGCTTCTTCTCTACCAACTCACCCTTCAGCGCATTCGCAAAAATCTCCGCGTAATCTGCTGCCGTCAACTGGATCGGGTTGCCGCCGGCCGACGGGTCTTGCGTGGCGAGCTGGCCGATTTCCTTGATGCGGTCGGAAGGCACGCCGATTTCGGCGAGGGTGTTGGGCACGCCCAATGCCTTGCGGAAATCGAGCATCCATTTCATCACGGCGTCGAAACCGCTGGCGTTATAGCCCTTGTCGGCAAGGTTCAGCACGCGCGACAGGTGGTCCATTTTCTCGGCCAGCGCGGGGCGGTTGCGCAGCACGACATAGGGCAGCAGAATCGCGTTCAGCAGGCCGTGCGGCTTGTCGTAGTTGCCGCCGAGCGGATGGGCGAGCGCGTGCACGCCGCCAAGGCCCTTCTGGAACGCCGCCGCGCCCATGGTGGCCGCGATCATCATATTGGCGCGCGCCTCGATATCCTTGCCGTCCTTGTACGCGCGGGGCAAATATTCGGCGACCAACTTCATGCCCTCCAGCGCGATGCCATCCGCCTGCGGATGGAAACCGGGGGCGCAGAACGCCTCGAAGCAATGCACGAACGCATCAATGCCGGTCGCCGCGGTGATATGCGGCGGCAGGCCGATCGTGAGTTCGGGGTCGGCGATGACCAGCGCGGGCATGATCTTGGGGTGGAAAATCAGTTTTTTCTCGTGGCTTTCTTCATGCACGACGACGGAGCAGCGGCCGACTTCCGACCCCGTGCCCGATGTCGTCGGCACAGCGATCAGGGGCGCCATGCCCGCTTCATTCACGCGCAGGTAATTGTCGCCTTCATCCACGAAATCCCACAGCGGGCGGGTCTGGCCGACCATCAGCGCGATGGCCTTCGCGGCATCAAGGCCGGAACCGCCGCCAAAGGCGATCACGCCGTCATGGCGCCCTGCGTGATAGGCCTTGATGCCCTCAAGGATGTTCGCCTCGATCGGATTGGGCCGCACATCGGA
>JBBRVE010000050.1:0-21093 GCA_038247245.1 Bdellovibrionales bacterium
CATCAGGCAGCGGGGGCGTAAATGGATTGTCAGAAATGACATCCCTAGGCGGATGCTGATCTACAGCCGGGGCGAAGCCGTGGTCATCATTTTAGCTAAGTCCAGCCAAGCGTCAAAAGTTGGACGATACATGGCGGCGGTGAAAAGGTTTATGCGGAGTAATGACGCGGCGCACCTTGAGCCCTTTATCAAAAAATACGTCACCGACAGTCGCGGCAAGAAATACGTGTTCGAGACAAATCCTAATACGCTTTACCGCCTAGCGGCAAGCGGCGGAGATACGTTTGAACAGATTTATCGAATTATTATTTAAAGAAAAGGAAAAGAAATGGACAATATCGCAAAAGAAACCCGCAAGCAGAAACGGCTCGAAGTCTTGGGAAGCAATAATCCGGTATGCGTTTTATGTGGAGAGAGCGACTGGCGCACACTTGAGCAGCATCATATTGCAGGGCAGGCCTATGGGGATGAGCTGTGCAATGTCTGCCGGAATTGTCACCGCAAGTTAAGTGACGATCAAAAAGACCATCCGAAACAAATCAGCAAAACACCGACCAACTTTGAAACTATCGGTCATCTATTGTTAGGGCTAGCAGATTTCCTTGCGCTTTTGGTCGCGAAACTTAGGGAGTGCGGACAGTACTTAATTCAGGCCGCTCAGACGATGGTGTACGCAGCATGACAAAAGAAAATGGACAATCCATGAGCATTGCTGTCCGGGCTTATGTATGCAAGCCCGACACACCCTCCCGAAATACATTCAAAGCGAAAACTGACACCCCTTCGGAATGGGCTTTGGTTTTCGACACTGAAACAACCACGGATGCCGCCCAAAAGCTGCGCTTTGGGACGTTTCAGGTGCGGAAAGGTGAGGAGCTTATCCAGTCAGGTGTTTTTTACGATCCTGCAACACTTGGAAAGGGTGAGCAAAAAACGCTGAGAGAATATGCCGAACAGCATCAATTAGCTGTCCTGATTGTTAAAGAGTTTATCGAAGATGTATTTTATGGTGTCGGTTATGCGCTTCGGGCAACCATTGTAGGGTTTAACCTGCCGTTCGATATTTCACGCCTTGCGATAGATCATTCAACCGCCCGTTCTTCACGCTGGAATAAAGTCATGCGCGGCGGCTTCAGCTTCAAACTGTCTGAAAATGAAGAGCATCCCCGCGTGCAAATCAAGCACGTATCTTCACGCGATTCATTTATTCAGTTTGCGGCCACGAGAGGGCAGCGCGACACAAGGGGAAACCGCAAGAAAGGGCGCAAGCAGCCTGTCAGGCGCGGCTATTTTATTGATGCCAAGACACTGGCTGCGGCATTAACCAGCCAGTCTCATTCACTGGCTTCATTAGCGCAGGCCTTGGGTGTGGCGGCTCAAAAACACGATACGGAGGAACACGGGCGCACACTGACGCCTGAGTATATCGCATATGCAGTACAAGATACGCAGAGCACATGGGAATGTTTTTGTGCCCTTCACCGTCTTTATGCAGCGCATGGCCTTAAATTAACAGCAGCGCATAAGATTCATAGCGAAGCAAGTTTAGGCAAAGCTTACTTGCGGGATATGGGCATAAAGCCGTGGCGACAGATGCAGCCTGACTTTCCGCCAGATTTGATTGGGAAAATTATGAGCACCTACTATGGCGGGCGCTCGGAAATTCATATCCGCAAAGAAGGGGCGCAGATTCTCTATTGCGACTTTCTTTCTATGTATCCCACCGTTTGCACCCTCATGGGCTTGTGGGGCTTTGTCACAGCTAAAGGCATGGCATGGCAGGACACAACAGCTGAAACACGGGATTTTTTGGAAAAGGTGACTGTCTCAGATTTGCAGCAGCAGGAAATATGGGGCTCTCTATGTACTATCGTCCAAGTGAGGCCCGATGGAGAAATTTTCCCAGTTCGTGCTAAATATGGCGGCGATGCTCAATATACGATTGGATCGAATCATTTAACCAGCAAAACACCGCTCTGGTTTACCTTGGCTGATTGTATCTCCGCAAAGCTACTCACAGGCCGCGCACCCAAAATCCTGCAAGCCCTATCGTTTACCCCCGGAGCTATGCAGGAAAATTTGAAGACTGTCCATATAGCAGGGGACGCCGCATATCGCGTTGACCCGAGTGGGGGTGATTTTTTCAAGCGTATCATTGATCTACGCAGCTCAGTAAAGCAGCAAATGAAGGCCGCCCCTGAAACTGAAAAGCCTTCACTTGAACGAAAGCAACTCTCCCTCAAAATCTTAGCTAATTCCACAAGCTACGGAATTTTTGTTGAGCTGAATGTAGAAGAAGAAAAACAATTGCAGTCGCTATTGTGCTACGGGCCAAGCGGCAAAGCTATGCCCATTCAAATGAAGAAATTTGAAGCGACAGGATCATTTTTTCACCCGCTGCTGGCGACGCTCATTACGGGAGCCGCGAGATTAATGCTGGCTATAACGGAACGACTGGCAATTGACGCGGGGATTGATTGGGCTTTTTGCGATACGGACAGCATGGCCTTGGCTAAACCGGAAAGCATGAGCCAAGAGGAATTTTATAAGCGGGCGCGAGGAGTGCAGGAATGGTTTACGCCGCTCAATCCCTACACACAAAAAGCGCCTTTGCTGAAGATTGAAGATTATAACTATAGCTTAGCAGACAAGGCAGTATTAGAGCCGCTTTATTGCTACGCCATATCATCCAAGCGGTATGCGCTTTTTAACCTCAATGATGAAAAGCAAGTTATCTTGCGGAAAGTTTCTGCACATGGACTCGGGCATCTTATCGCGCCCTATCAAAGCAGCGACAAATCAGCCCTTGAGGACGCGCAGCCGTGGCAGCAGGATTTATGGCTGGAAATCATAAATGCAGCTCGTAACAATACGCAGCCGGATTTTAACAAGTTGCAAAACATCAATATGCCCGCAGTAAGCCGTTATGGCGCAACTACGCCAGCGTTAGCGAAATGGTTTGAGGGATACAATAGCGATAAACCCTATAGTGATCGTGTGCGCCCATTCAATTTCCTTTTGGCGATGCAGGCCAAGTCAGGATTTAAATCATTAAAGCCTGTTGCGCCATATAACAAGAACCCTGCGAAAGCATTGGCGCAAGGGTTTGACCGCTCAACCGGACAGAGTATTAAAAAACACCAGTTGAAAACCAATCTTGAGAGCTTGGCGCAATATCACCTGCACCCTGAAACCAAGTTTCTGAATGGCGATTTTCTTGATAAGGGGAAAACCCAACGTCGGCATATCGTCGTGAAGTCCGTTCAGCACATCGGCAAGGAGGCCAATAAATGGGAAGAGCAGTTTTATACAGGCCTCGATCCTGATGCGCAGATTGAATACGGCATTTGTCCGGAGCGCAAAGGCGAAATGCTGCAAAACGTGGTGCAGGCGATTACGACTTTCGGCGCGAAAAATATTGCTGATGCCGCCAAGCTATCAGAGAAGTATGTTTTTGAGGTTGGCAAGGGGAGAAGAAATCCATCCGAAAAGGTGATTGCAAGACTGCACTCAGCGGTAAAAGCCCTTGAAGCGGCGAGAGGATCAGAGGAAGGGTTACGGCAGCGAATCAGGGAGTTGATGGACGAGAGAGATATTTCCATTCGTGGCCTTGCTGCGGCGCTTGAATTGGACGCGTCAAACTTGGCGAAAATCCTTTCTGGTGAGAGAAGCGCCGGAGATCAGTTGTTTCGTGTTGATGCTTATTTACGCCGACTAGCGGCTGTAAGTTCGCTTCAGTAAAAAGACAATTCTGCGTACTTTACAGTGTAGCAGCTTGTCAAAACACCTAATTGTGACAAGGCTAAATCTAGGGTATTGTTTTTTACTGGCTAAGCGATGAGACAGAGTGTTGAAAATAGGCGCGCGTTAGAATGATTTTTAGGACGTTAGTATCTTCCGGTAAAGAAGTCATGTTCGTTGGCCGTGAACGAGGAGATTCACAATCACTAGATGGCTGGGTTGTGCCAGTCGTCGGGTGGAAGATATCAATCTCAGCTCTTGATGAATATCTGACTGAGAATATCAAAAGCTTGTCTTTCGGCTCTTCAATTTCGAAATTCGTATTTTGCTTTGAAATAGCGGACTTCGAGAAGTGGAGTAAGTATCCGACCCTTGGCTTTACCGTGACCGCGAATTTCACTAGCTACAGACCGAAGAAAAAAGAAATTTTGAGTGTCGGACAAATTCGCTGGAGTGATGTTAAAGACCTTGACGCTACAAGCCAGTTACAGGCGCTCAGGAACGCAGTAAAATCGGCAATTCATCGTGTAGGTACAAAAAAGCGTAAGCCAAAAGACTTTGATAACATTGCTTTCGCCGACACCATCGATATTCTCCTCGAAAAGGCCTCTATAAAACAGCTTCAAGGCTTGTTGAGGATCTAAGTTGTTAAAACAGAATTGTGTCTTATTTTTAGCAATAATTTAGGAATGGAATTTATTACTCAATGAGCAACGAACAGCCCATTAACAAAGATATCGACAATTTTAGGCAGGCGAGCCGCGAACTGTTTAACCAATACTTTCGCGTTGAAGACCCCCGCGCCGATGAATGTTGGTTATTCCACGCCTTCAACGACGTGCAGGCGCTGCTCTTTGAAAAGATGGTTCTTGATCTAAACAAAATCAAAGGGACTGGATATGGCGAGTTCAACCCCCATATCCGTGTAGTTTTACAATCTGATTTCGCTCCCATCATGGTCAACCGCCAGAAGAATAGTGGCTACTGGGATTTCCCCCTGAAGGAAGTGACGAAGGATGTTCACATGTCCTTTATTAAGTTCTTCGACTGGGACGAGTCCGGTTGCCGTGATAATCAATATGTTCTCGTTACTATTGATGAATGGCTCAGTCACCCCGACGCAACGGGAAAGCAAGCATTGATTTTAGCGCAGTACGTTTCTTACGTTCACATGCCGTAGCGGATATAATCACTTAAAGAGAAAGAAACAGCCCCTCACCAACTGAATGGCAGGGGCTGTTTCTTTCTCTTTTGAGTGTGGTCAGAAATCGGAACTGTCTGAGCTTACACTATACCCCCCGGATTTCTCCGGGGCTTTTTAATCGGTATCGGATCCGCTTATTGCTTTTCCGGCACGGCAATGCCGGGTGCCTTGTCGGCATCGGCGGCTACCTGCATTTTCACGATGGTGTCGGGGTTCGAGGGGGGTTCGCCGCGCTGGATTTTGTCAACAAATTCCATACCGGAGGTCACTTCGCCCCAAACGGTGTATTGGCCGTTCAGGAAGCTTGCGTCCTTGAAGCAAATGAAGAACTGGCTGTCGGCCGAGTTCGGGTCGCTGGAGCGCGCAGCGCCCACAGTGCCGCGGCCGAAGGGCGCGGAGGAGAATTCAGCCTTGATCTTCTGGCCTGAACCGCCCGTGCCATTGCCATCGGGGTCGCCGGTCTGCGCCATGAAACCTTCGATAACGCGGTGGAATTTCAGGCCGTCATAGAAACCCTGGCGGGTCAGTTCCTTCATACGTGCAACATGCGCAGGCGCGAGATCGGGGCGCAGCTGGATCACCACGCGGCCGTCTTTCAGGTCGAGGTAAAGTGTATTTTCAGGATCGGCAGGCGTATCAGCCGCCATCGCAGCCGAGGCCGAGAGGCACAGCGCAACGACGAGGGAGAGAAGAAGTTGTTTCATTATTCGTTTCCTTTGGTGTGGTGGTTATGCAGCAAGAGTAAATTTGATAATGGTGTCGGGCTTGCGGGGCGGTTCGCCCTTGGCAATTTTATCGACGAAATCCATGCCGTCGGTCACTTCGCCCCAGACGGTGTATTGGCCGTTCAGGAAGCTTGCGTCATCGAAGCAGATAAAGAACTGGCTGTCCGCGCTGTCGGGATCGGAAGAACGCGCCGCGCCGACCGTGCCGCGCTTGAATGGTGCCTTGGAGAATTCCGCGGGGATATTGGTGCCCGAACCGCCGTAACCGGTGCCATCGGGATCGCCCGTCTGCGCCATGAAACCGTCGATGACACGGTGGAATTTCAACCCGTCATAGAACCCTTCGCCGATCAATTCCTTCACGCGCGCGACGTGTTTCGGCGCAATATCGGGGCGCAGCTGGATGGTCACTTTGCCGTCCTTCAGTTCCAGGATAGCTGTATTTGTCTTGTCATCGGCCATATTAAGAATCTCTCCATCACTTTATACGTTTCATCGGCGGGTATCCTGCGCTTTGGACGCCCGAATTTCAAGGGCTTAAAAATACTCGGGAAATTCCTTTTCCGCGTTTACTTTCAGCTCGAATACCTTCTTCAGGCCGGAAAGGTCAGGCTTCATCCGTTCAGCTTCCTGCCAGCAGGTCCATGCCAGCATGCTGTCACCATTGCCGAACAGCGCGTCGCCAAGGTCGGCATAGGCGGTTGCCAGCCAGGGGTTCTGGCTGATGGCGTTCATGTACATCTTGATGCTTTTGTTGAATTCCTTGCGGTTGAACGGCTTGCCCTCCTTTTCGTCGATCAGGATCAATTCATGTATGTTGCGCGCGCGGAACAGGTCGAGCAGGTGGGTATAGTCGGGCGCCGCTTTTTTCGCGCGCAGCAACGCCTTGTTCGACAGGCTGATGTCGCCGCGCGTGGTGAATGTCTGGGTCAGGGTCAGCATCGTGCCCTCCACGATGTCTCCGCCACCCGCGCTCAACACCTGCAGCGTCAGGTTATCCAGCGGTTCGGTGTCCTTGGCGGGCAGCGACATCAGCATTTCGTGCATCGCCAGCAGGGCGTGCAGCGGGTCGCCCGCTTTCAGGTAGTCCGTCACCTGCTTGGAGAAATAATCGGTGTTGGGGCCGGGTTTCTGAGCGATGGTCATGGCGGCGTTGATGGTGTTATCGAGGCTGAAATGCTCGACATAACCCTCCGGTACCCTGGGCGCGACGGTCGCAGGCGCGGAGCCTGACAGTTTCCATTCCGCCGTGGTCACATGGCCGGCGTGGTCGTTCGTGTTGTAATTCAGCGTCTCAAACGCGTTGGTCGATTTGCCGATCTGTTTTTCCACATCGGGATGGATCACGGGGCCGAACACAAGGAAGCGCAGGTAAATCTTCATAAGTTCCGGCGGAATCGCGGTCTGCGATATCGTATAAGCCGCCATGCGGCCGCCATCGGTGTCAAAAACCTTGCCGTTGTCGGTCGCCGAAAAACGGAGCAGGTGTGCGCTTTTGTTGTCGGACGCGCTGGCATACAGCGCATCAAGGTCGACCAGCGGGCCGTTGGTGTCGAGCGCAATGCCGCTCATGGTCTTGACCATCTTGCCCGTCTGCGATGCCGTTTCGAAATCGAAACCCTGTTGTGTCGCCTGACGGCGCATGTTGCTGCGCGCCAGCGGCAGCGTGTGCAGCGGCATCACGTTATATACTTTTTCCGAATGGTCGATGACCGTATAGGTCTTGGCCTTGAAGTCGTAAATGCGTTCGTCATTGCCGGCGCGGATGTCCAGCAGGTCGGGCAGCAGGGTGATGACGTTATCGACCGTCGATTCCTGATCGTCGTTTTTCAGGATGATCCTGTTATACGCAGCCCCCTCGGGCGAGATGGTGGTGGTGCGGGTTTTCTGGTGGACGCTATAGGTCAGCTGCAACCCTTGTGCGTACGCCTGCGTTGCGCCCGCGAACAGGGTGCAGGCGGTGAAGGCGAGGGCGGCAAGGAAGGTCGTTTTCATGCTGTTCCTGTCTGTCATTTAGCGATCATCTATCAAGTCTAGAGCCTCGCGGGTTAACTATCTGTTAAATCGGGCGGAGTCGGCAAAAGACAAG
Source organism: Bdellovibrionales bacterium (assembly GCA_038247245.1). GTDB lineage: Bacteria > Pseudomonadota > Alphaproteobacteria > Micavibrionales > UBA2020 > JAPWJZ01. Next base: position 7,760 of record JBBRVE010000050.1, read on the forward strand.
CCTGATTTTGCTAAATCCGCGCTTGCGGCGCAAGCATCAAGGGGATAATTTATAAACTGGTGAAACGGGGATATTATGGACTATCTGCTTCTCGTGCTCTACTGGGCCCTCCAGGCCTATTTCTGGCTCATCATTTTCACGGTGGTGGTCAGCTGGCTGGTCGTTTTCGACGTATTGAACACCAAGCATAAAGGCGTGCGCAAATTCTGCGAGCTTTTGAACACCCTCACCAATCCGCTTGTCCTGCGCATCCGTAAAATCATGCCGCCGCTGGGGGGCATCGACCTCTCGCCCATGATCATTATTTTCGGTCTTTATTTCCTGATGGGCCTGATCGAACAGGCCATCAAACATTTGCAGGGTGGGTAAAACATGGGGACGGCAAAAATGAAACACACGAATGAACCCGCCGCCCTGATCGACGGCAAGGCGATTGCCAGGAAACTCCGCGAGAGCATCAAGCGCCATGTCGATGTGCTGATCGAGGATCATAAAATCATGCCCGGCCTTGCGGTCGTTCTGGTGGGCGATGATCCCGCCTCCGCCGTTTACGTGGCGAACAAGGAAAAAGCGGCCAAGGAAGTCGGGATGCGCGGCATCGTGCACCGGATGCCGCAGAACACCTCGCAGGATGAACTGCTGAAACTGGTCCATGCCATGAATGCCGACCCGAAGGTACATGGCGTGCTGATCCAGATGCCCCTGCCCCGCCAGATAGACAGCGCAACCGTTTTAAAGGCGCTCGACCCCGCCAAAGACGTTGACGGCCTCCATATCGAAAACATGGGCCGTTTGATGTCCGACATGCCGGGGCTGGTGCCCTGCACGCCGATGGGCTGCATTATCCTGCTGAAAACGATCACCCAAAATCTTGGCGGCCTGCACGCGGTCGTTATTGGCCGCTCGCATCTGGTGGGCAAGCCTGTCGCGCAATTGCTGCTGCGCGAAAACTGCACCGTCACCACCTGCCATTCCCGCACGCCCAACATCGCGCATATCGCGCGCGAGGCCGATATTTTGATCGTCGCCACCGGCAAGCCGCATCTGGTGAAAGCCGACTGGGTAAAGCCCGGCGCCATCGTCATCGATGTGGGTATTAACCGCATGGATGACGGCAAACTGGCTGGCGATGTCGATTTCGACGGCGTGTCCAAGGTTGCAGGATACATCACCCCCGTTCCGGGCGGCGTTGGCCCCATGACGATTGCCTGCCTGCTCGGCAACACCGTCGCCGCCGCTTGCCGCCAGAACGAATTGACGGTGCCGCAGATTGGCTGAGTTTCGTGATGGCGGTGATATGCCGCCCGCTGTAAGGCGCGCAACAGATATATGCTGGTTTGCAATTGGCATTGCTGTTGTGGGGCTCATGTTCACTTTTGCGGAACACAGCCAGGAATTCAAACGCAGCCAAATTATCTCAAAGATATTTGCAGTACTTTTCGTGGCTTGGTGTAACTACAAAATCACGTTAGGGAGAAACTGGGCGCGTATCGTGTTTTTGATTTTTATGATTATTGGCTCTTGTATCACTATACCTATATATCTTTTCGCTATTATCATCGGCCACAAAGCATTTACGCCCGTAATTTACTTGGCCTTTGCGGGTGGGCTATCCTTTGTTGGGCTACAAATTTATGCCTGTGTATTATTGTTCAAAAAGTCGTCCAGCGAATTTTTCAAGAGTGATAAGCACGTCCCATCTCGCGCACAAACGGAAGAATAAGTTTTTAAAAAGGAAATAAAAACGATGAAATATCTTTTTTTGATTATGGCTCTAGTATTTTTAAATGCGCCCGCACAAGCGCAGAACAACGAACAGGATATCGCCTGCGGCGGTTTCAAGCCCTCATGGAGGGTCTGCACGCGCAATGATGATTGCATGACAGGGGGTATTGCCGCGAACCGCTCGCCCATGCGCGCGGAGCAGCGTCGGACATTGCGGCTTATAACCAGTGCATGCTGCGCATCTCCGTCTGCACCAGTGTCAATCACGACATGCCCAAAGTGCCGCCCACCTGCGCCGCTGGCCGCTGCGTGCCGGGCGTGCCTTCGCCCACCGTGCCGGGGCAGAAATAAGCCTTACTGCCCCTGCGCCACCGTAAACCCGCGCACGCCGTCGAAGCTGTAGAGGTTTTCGGTCTTGATCACTTCCACGCCTGCTTTCAGGAATGATTGCAGCAGCTGGATGATCTGTTCATGTGTCACGTGGGCGGCGTCGTTCGCGGGGGTGAAGCGGCAGCGCCAGTGGTCGCCCTGTTCGGATTTGGCGATGGCTTCGGGCCAGACCAGCAGGCCGCGGCTGTCTATGCTGGAGAGTTTCAGCGAATTGCTGAGCGATTTCACGTTGCCCGCCAGTTCATTTACCGCGCCGATCCAATCCACGAACACATCCACGCCCTCCAGTTTTTTCGTACGGCGGGGCGGCATTTGAATGTCGGGCAGTTTCATCTGTTTTTCTTCCGCCGCCACCATCGCGGGGAAGTATTTCGGCAGCTTGCCGAGGCGTTCGATCACGGCATCCGAAAATTCTGTGGTGTTGGCGCGTTTATGGCTCACCTGCGGGTTGAAAATCTCGCCGGTATGGATGCCGTCTTCGATGGTTGCCAGCCACGCGTTCTGGATTTTCGCGGCAACGTCGGTCTGGCCCAGGTGCTGCAGCATCAGCACGGCGGCGTTCAGCAGGCCGGACGGGTTGGCGATGTTCTGGCCCGCGATATCAGGGGCAGATCCATGCACAGCCTCGAACATCGCGCCATGCTTGCCGATATTGGCAGATCCGCACAACCCGACCGAGCCGGATACTTCTGCGGCGATATCCGACAGAATATCGCCATACAGGTTTTCCGTCACCACCACATCGAACAGGTGGGGTGCAGCCGCGATTTTCGCAGCGCCAATATCCACAATCATATGGTTCGCGGTCAGTTCGGGATATTCCTTGGCGACTGTGTCGAAAATGCGGTGGAACATGCCATCCGTCATTTTCATGATGTTGTCCTTGGAAATGCAGGTGACTTTTTTACGGCCATGCGCGCGCGCATATTCGAACGCGTAACGCACGATGCGCTCCGACCCTGTATGCGAAATCAGTTTCAGGCATTGCACCACGTTGTCGGTTTGCTGGTGTTCGATGCCGGCATACAAGTCTTCCTCGTTCTCGCGCACGATCACCATGTTCATCACGGGCTGCGTGGTGCGGACATAGGGGTGGTATGAAATGCAGGGGCGCACATTGGCATAGAGCGCCATCGATTTGCGCACCGTCACGTTCAGGCTCTTGAACCCGCCGCCCTGCGGGGTGGAAATCGGCGCCTTCAGGAAGCATTTGGTGCGCTGGATGGATTCCCACGACTTGTCCTCGATGCCCGACATGATGCCGCGCTTGTAGACCTTTTCCCCGATCTCGATCGTTTCGATCTCCAGTTGCGCGCCGGCGGCTTCGAGAATCCTCAGCGTCGCCGCCATGATTTCGGGGCCGATGCCGTCGCCATGTGCGACGGTGATGGGGGATTTCTTTGTCATGATTTTCATAATCCTTCAGAAAAGCGAGGCGCGGACAGGTGTTTCGCGGCGCTCATTTTTAACACGAGATTATTGTGGCTTAAAGCCCGTCTTTTGCAATAAAATCCGGTCGTATCAAACCGAGGTTGCCATGCTCCCCCAGGAAATTATTCGCAAAAAACGCGACGGGCAGAAATTGTCCGCCGCAGAGATCCATGAATTCATCACCGGCGTCACTGCCAAAAACGTGTCCGAAGGGCAAGTCGCCGCATTTTGCATGGCGACGCTGCTGAAGGGGATGACGATGCCCGAGCGCGTTGCGCTCACGCAAAGCATGGCGAAATCCGGCACGGTCATGGACTGGAAAAGCGAAAACCTGCCCGGCCCGATACTCGATAAACATTCAACCGGCGGCATCGGCGATAAAGTCTCGCTGATGCTTGCGCCTATCGTGGCGGCCTGCGGCGGTTTCGTGCCGATGCTGTCGGGGCGCGGCCTTGGCCATACCGGCGGCACGCTCGATAAAATGGATGCGATACCGGGCTATGTCTCGCAGCCCGACACTGCGCTGTTCCGCAAAACGGTGCGCAGTTCCGGCTGCGCCATCATCGGCGCGACGCCCGACCTTGCCCCCGCCGACCGCATCATCTATTCCATCCGCGACGTGACAGGCACGGTTGAATCGCTCGACCTCATCACCGCATCGATCCTGTCGAAAAAACTCGCGGCGGGGCTGGATGGTTTGGTGATGGACGTTAAATTCGGCAGCGGCGCGTTCATGGAAAAATATGATAACGCCAAAGAACTCGCCGAAAGCATCGTGCATGTGGCGAACGGCGCGGGCCTGCCCACCGTCGGCTTGCTGACCGACATGAACCAGGTGCTGGGCCGCACCGCCGGCAATGCGGTCGAGGTGGTGGAAGCCATCGAATACCTGCAAAACAAAAACATCGATGCGCGCCTGCACGAAGTCAACGTGTCGCTCACCGCCGAATTGCTGGTGCTGGGCAAGCTGGCGAAAGATGTTACCGAAGCGCGCGCGAAAATCGAAACCGTCATCCAGAACGGCAAGGCGGCGGAGCATTTCGCCAAAATGGTCGCCGAACTGGGCGGCCCTGCCGACCTGATGGATAACCCTGCCAAATACCTGAAACCCGCGCCCGTGGTGAAGGAGTTTTTCCCCGCGAAAAAAGGCCGCGTCAGTGCCATCGACGCCCGCGCCATCGGCATCGGCATCGTCGAACTGGGCGGCGGTCGCGCAAAACCGACCGACGGCATCGACCACAGCGTCGGCCTGACGCAAGTCGCGCAGATCGGTGAAGAAGCAGGGCAGGGCGCGCAGCCTCTCGCCGTCATCCACGCCCGCGACGAGGCATCGTGGCAGAAAATGGCCGCGAGCCTTGATGCAGCCATCACCGTTTCCGAAGCCGCCAACACGCAAGAACAACTGATACGTCACAGGGTCGCCGCATGAAATTCACCAAAGAAGAAATGAGAATTCTGACGAAGGTCGCAACCGAAGCCCGCGACAACGCCTATTGCCCCTATTCAAACCACCCCGTCGGCGTCGCGCTGGTGACGGACAAAGGCATGGTGTTCCCCGGATCAAACGTCGAAATCGCGCATTACAAGGGCGTCTGCGCCGAGGCATCTGCCATATCCAACATGGTGACCGCGGGCGAACGCAAGATCGCCGCCGTTGTCGTGATCGGTCCTGCCATGGAATACCTCTGCACGCCCTGCGGCGATTGCCGCCAGCGCCTGCGCGAATTTGCGGCACCCGGCATGAAGGTTTATTCGCTGTGGAAAGACGGTAAACTCGGCGCGACCACCGATTTCACCAAACTGCTGCCCATGTCCTTCGGCCCTGAAAACCTCGCCGAAGTGGGTTCAGGCCCCATGAAGAAACGAAAGAAGGCGAAGAAAAAATAACGCAAGTAGCAGGGTGTATAAAAACAAGAAGCCGAAACGGCACAAACAACTAAAAAAGAAAAACAAGGAACAATGACTCCCCCGTCCACCGCAGCCGACATCCGGCGCTCGACCATCATCGCCATCTCCCTCACCATCCTCGCCTATGCCATTTTCAACGTCGGCGACGCCATCTTGAAACTGCTGACGCAGGGTCACCTGCATACGGCGCAGATCATCATCGTTAACTGCTCCTTTATCATCACCTTCGCCGCCATCGGCGGATACCTGAAAGACGGCAAAAAAGCGTTTGTCATGCAGTCGCCGAAACTGATCGGCCTGCGTGCGGTATTTTCCTCTATCGTCGGTGTCCTGAACGTGATGGCGCTGCCGCATATTAAACTGACGACGTTTTATACCCTCGTCTTCACATCGCCCTTCTGGGTCGCGCTGCTGGCCGCGTTTTTCCTGAAGGAAAAATTGCAGCTGAACCGCGTGCTGGTCATCCTTGCGGGTTTTTCCACTGTCGCCTTCGTCTTCCGTCCCGGTGCGGGTCTGTTCGATATCTGGGCGGTCATGATCTTGGTCGGCGCGTTTTTTTATTCCTGCGGCCTTGTCGCCTTGCGCAAAATGGGGCCGAAAGAAAGCCGCACGATGCTGATTATCGTGGGATCTGCTGTTTCGATGCTGGCGGTCGTGCCCGCCATCCCGGGAAATTTCCGCATGCTGGAACCCCATGAATGGGGCTTGTTCGCATTGATGGGGGTGCTCAGCGCGATTTCCGTCAACTGCATCGCCTATGCCTTCCAGACCGCGCCCGCCGCATCGGTGGTCGCGCCGTTCCATTACACCCAGATCGTCTGGGGCGCGCTGCTGGGATATTATATGTTCGATGAAACGCCGGACGACCGCGTGATACTGGGCGCCGCCTGCATCATCGCCGCCGGCCTCTACCTCATCTTCAGCGAAACCCGCAAAAAGAAACCGGCGAAGTTAAAACCAATAGATCCCGCGGAATTGCCAGAGCGGGCAGGGCCTGCCTAGGCCTCAAGCCAACAAAAAAAGCGCGAAGCCACATCGATTATCCTCGATGTGGCTTCGCGTTCATAAATCTGGGAGCGAGGCTAAACCTTGCCTTCAGCCTCGAGGCGGCGGATATTCTTCCACGCCTCGATGAAGTATTCCGCGCCCGACCAGACGGTCAGCGCCATGGCGAACAGGAAACCGTATTTGCCGATTTCTTCGGCATATGGGACAAGGTCGGGGCCATAGGGGCCGGCGATGAGGAAGCCGATGAACAGCATCTGCACGGTCAGTTTCCATTTCGCCGTCCAGTTGACACCGATCACGACGTTATAATACGCCATGAATTCGCGTACGCCTGAAATCAGGATTTCGCGCAGGAAGATGACGATGGCGGGAACAATCCACCAGCCCGTCAATTGCTGGAATGACAGCAGGCACATCAGCGCCACGCCGACCAGCATTTTATCGGATGAGGAGTCGAGGAATTTACCCAGCAGCGTTTCCTGTTTCAGCCAGCGCGCGATGCGGCCATCAAGGAAGTCGGAGAGGCCGGCGAGCGTGAACAGCACCACGATCAACCATGCCGGCCCTGAAACATGTTCGCCGCGCCAGATGTAATCCAGCCAGAACAGCAGCACCATCACCGGAATATAGGCGAGGCGGTAATAGCACAGCATGTTGGGGATGCTGAAAATGCCTTTGGGCAGGGCCATCTGTTTTTATTCTTCTTTCTCGTGAAAGAAACCGTAGATTTTTTCGGCCACAGCTTTGCTGATACCGGCCACCTTTTGTAAATCAGCCACCCCCGCCTCTGCAACCCCTTTCGCCGAGCCGAAATGCAAAAGCAGGGCTTTCTTGCGTTTTCCGCCGATTCCGGGGATGGCATCCAGCGGGTTCTGGCCGATGGCGGCGGAACGGCGGGCGCGGTGGGTGGTGATGGCGAATCGGTGCGCCTCGTCGCGCACGCGCTGCATGAAATACAAAACGGGGTCGCCCTGTTCCAAACTCACGGGCGCACGCCCCTCCATGAAAAAACGCTCGCGCCCCGCATTGCGGTCGGGGCCTTTGGCAATCGACACCACGGGCACGCCCTGCACGCCAAGGTCGGTCAACACCGTCTGCACCGCTGTCAGTTGCCCTTGCCCGCCATCGATCAGCAGCAGGTCGGGCCACTGGCCCTGCGCGTCGCCATCTTTCAGCAATGCCTGAAAACGGCGCGTCAGCACCTCCTTCATCATCGCGTAATCGTCGCCGGGGGCGACGGGGCCCTTGATGTTGAACTTGCGGTATGAATTTTTCAGGAAGCCGTCTTGGGACGCGACGATCATCGCGCCCACGGCATGGCTGCCGGAAATATGGCTGTTGTCGAACACCTCGATGCGCTCGGGCGGGGCGTCAAGGCCGAACAGCTCGGCCAGACGCTCGAACACCTCGGCCTGCGATGCCTCGACCGCCATGCGGCGCTGCAACGCCTCGCGCGCGTTTTTGGCCGCCATGTCGATGATTTCTTTTTTCGACCCGCGCGACGGGTTCAGGATGGAAACCTTGTATCCCGCCTTCATTTTCAGCGCTTCCTCGATCACGTCCTGCCCGGCCAAAACGTGGCTCGTCACGATTTCCTTGGGCACGGGCTTGTTCGTGTAAAACTGCGCGACGAAGGCGGATAAAATATCCTCCGGGTTTTCGTCTTTTTCGTGGCGCGGGAAATACGACCGGTTGCCGTAGTTCTGGCCGGCGCGGAAGAAAAACACCTGCACGCAGGATTGCCCCTTGTCCTGCGCAAGCACATGGAAATCGGCGCTTTCGATGCCCTCGATATGGATCAGCTGTTCTTGCTGGATCATCGTCAGCGCGCGGATGCGGTCGCGGTAGAACGCGGCGGTTTCGTAATCGGTCGCTTCGCTGGCCTTTTGCATTTCTGAAACGAATTTTTCCTGGATGCTGCGGCTTTTGCCTGTCAGGAACTGCCGCGCAAGGTCGACCTGCGCGCCGTATTGCTCCTTCGTCACGCGCCCGACGCAGGGCGCGGTGCAGCGCTTGATCTGGTATTGCAGACAGGGGCGGGTGCGCAACGCAAAGATATTGTCCGAACAGGTGCGCAGCTGGAACGCGCGCTGCAAAACCGTCAGCGTTTCGTTGACCGCCATGCCCGATGCAAAGGGGCCGAAATATTCGCCGTCGCGGTCCTTGTTGCCGCGATGTTTCGTCACTTGGGGAAAATCGTGGCCACCGGTGATCAGGATAAAGGGGAATGATTTGTCATCGCGCAGCAGGATGTTATACCGCGGCTTCAGCTTCTTGATCAGGTTCGCTTCGAGCAATAATGCTTCGGCTTCGGTATGTGTCGTGGTGAATTCCATCGTCGCGGTCGCCGCGATCATGCGCTGGATGCGTATCGAATGTTTTTCCGGCTGCGTATAGGCGGTCACGCGCTTCTTCAGGCTTTTTGCCTTGCCCACATACAAAACATCGCCGGCGGCGTTCATCATGCGATAAACACCGGGCATTCCCGGAAGCGTTTTCACGAATTCCAGGATCGTTTCGTGGCCTTTTCGTTTTTCCTCATTCATCGTTGATTAATATAGTCTTTTTGGCATTCAGTGGGGAGGTATTGGTAAGTAACTGAAATATATAAGAAAAAGTGTCCGCCTGAAACACCCCGTAAACGATACCTTTCTTGACGCAAAAAGCCCTAAACTGTAGCGTAGCGAACAACCGATGCAGGCGTGGCGGAACGGTATACGCAGCGGACTTAAAATCCGCAGGGAGCAATCCCGTGGGGGTTCAAGTCCCCCCGCCTGCACCAATATTATTCGCCAGTGACTTATGCCAGGTATGAATTTTATTGTTTAACTTGTGCCAGCCGTGAGTAAAGTACGGGCATCACTATCAGCACGAGAAGCATCTGTATGCACAGGCCCGATATGATCGCGACAGCGAGCGGCTTCTGCATCGCCGCACCTTCGCCTCGCTATGCTGTACAGCGCTCGAGCTCTGCTCATCTGATAAAAAGAACAACGGCGTTCACTTGGGATTAGGAAATTTTATTATTCAGCTTCTTTTCGAGTTCAGACAAGCTGTATGGTTTTGACATGTATTCGTCCATGCCCGCAATGAGGCATTTTTCTTTGTCTCCAGCCATGGCATGTGCGGTAACTCCTATGATAAGAACCGGCTTGCGCCCCTCTGCTCTTTCAAATTCTCTTATTTCTCTGGTCGCTTCGAAGCCATTCTTCCCTGGCATCTGAACATCCATCAGGACAGCGTGAAAATTCCTGGATTTTGCAATTTCTACGGCATGCGTTCCATTATTGGCTACCTCATACCCGTAACCCAGGGAATCAAGATACGCACCCACAACCATAACGTTGGGGTCGTGGTCTTCCACTATCAGCACTGTTTTTTTATCCACGCTTCGCGATATAGGGCATGCGGAGGACTTGTTGCTTTTAGCTTCGACTGAGGTTTTTCCGGAGACAAGTTTGAGCGGAAGGCGAATCTTGAATGTAGAACCTATTCCAGGCTCGCTACTGACTGAAATATCCCCGCCGAGCGCTTCCACAAGCTGCTTCGTGATGGAGAGACCCAAGCCGCTTCCGCCAAATTTTCTGGTTATAGAGGAATCTGCCTGCACAAATTTTTCAAAGACGATGCCGACCTTGTCCGCCGGTATGCCGATGCCCGTATCGCTTACTATAATGCTAATGTCGGCAGTCTCTTCTAACGGGGAATTGGCCTTTAAAATTGTTACCGATACGGAACCTTCCTCAGTAAATTTCACGGCGTTTCCGCAAATATTCATTAAGATTTGCCGGACACGTGCAGCGTCGCTTTCAAAAAACAAACCGCGTATGCTTGCGGTGTCGACGATTAATTTAAGGCCTTTTTTTTCTGCTTGTAAGCGCAGGATGGTTGTGACTTCATTCGCAAGATCTTCAAGTGAAAAAGATGTTTTTTCGAGCTGAACTGATTGAGCCTCTATTTTGGAGATGTCTAACAGATCGTTGATGAGCTGTAGCAGGGCATCGACGGAAGTTTGAAGTGTTTTAACAAACTGCTTCTCCTTGAGCGTGAGGGAATTGCTCATGCCAAGGAGGTTGGAAAGCCCGACAATCGCATTCATCGGAGTTCTGATTTCGTGACTCATCGTCGCCAGAAAGTCCGATTTAGCCTGGTTTGCAGCTTCGGCCTTAAGCTGAGATTGCTTTACCTGGTCATACAAACGGGCATTGTCTATTCCTACTGCTGCCAAGGCGGCGATCCCTTCAGCGACTTTGGCGTCTTTGTCCTGGAATACGCCGGCTTCGGGATGCCCGAAAAATAACCCTCCAATCACTTCGCCATTCCGGGATACGACCGGAACAGCAAGATAGCTTCTGACGGGAAGATGATTGGGGGGCATCCCGTGATTTGGGCGATTGAGCCCATAGCGGGGATCCAGTGTAATGTCTTGAGAAAGGACAGTGCCTTCCGCCCTGAACGTAGGCCCGAACACGGCTGTCGCGCGTGGCATTCCCAAATGAGCGAATGCCTCTCGGGGGGCGCCGCTTAAGGTGTATAAAAGCAGGGCTTCCCCGGCTTCGCCGGTGATGTTGTGGAAAAATGCGCCGAACGCGGCACCCGTTACTTTGGTCGCTTCGTCAGTGACGCGCTGAACAAGCGCTTCTAAATCAAGTGTTGAAGCCAGCGCGGGTGCTAGTCTGTTCAATATTTCCAGCGTCTCACGCTGATCGTTCAATTCTTTTTCGGCTTCTTTTCTCTCTGTGATGTCACGCGCCACTTTGGAGGCGCCAATAATTTTCTCTTGGCTGTCCTTGATTGGCGAAATCGTCATGGAAAGCGGAACCGTGCGCCCATCTTTTCTGCGCCGGATTGTTTCGTAGTGGCTTACGGCCTCTCCCATCTTGATCTTACGCATGATTGCATCTTCTTCCACAAGGCGGTCCTCTGGAATGATGATGCTGATATGTTTACCGATTGCCTCTTCTGCTGAGTAACCGAAAATGCGCTCTGCCGAAGCATTCCACGACGTGATAATGCTATCGAGCCCTTTGCTCAGAATTACATCCTCGGAGGAAGCGAAAATGGCGGAAAGTTTAGCAGAAGCCGCGCTTTCAAATTCTTTCGCCATGTAAAACATAAGAATAGCTGCAATTGCCAGAGTTATTCCCGAGCCCAGCGCAGCTGTAATGAATGACCAAAGACGGGGCGTATCAATGGCAGACGATGCCACTGCGATATGCGCAGACCACCCTGTTTTCGGGGACTTTACGAATGCCGTATAGTTTTTAAAGCCTTCGTATGTAACGCCGGCATAGAGGCCCTGATTTGCCTTTTTAATCGCGTTCCGTACGTAAGATGTTGCGGGCTTTCCAAGAAACTCACTCAACTTATGAGAGCGGGCAATGAAATTGCCTTTATTGTCCACAACGGCTGCAATAGTATTTGCAGGTAATCTTTGCAGCAGGATTTTCTGAAATACGCTCAAATCCAAAGCGACAGCGAGAATATAACGCTTGGAGTCCCGAACAGAGGCGAAGTTCTCGAAAATGTAAATACATGGGCAGCCATACCCTTCTGAATAGACATCGCCGATGACAATTCCGGATGGTTCGGCCCTTAGCGCATCCGTAGGTAAAAGCGGAAGAGGCGTTGAATGCAATGCGAATAATGCTTTTTTCTCCGCCGTGTCAATTATCAGGACATTTTTCCATTCCGGATTCAGTGCAGCGGCGGTGCGAACCCTGCTCCGGGCCCGTTCCCAGTCTTCATCATGCAAAGATGCACTTGTAGATAATACTTTCAGGGCGCTTAAACTGGTTTGTACTTGCAAATCATAAAGCAAAGAAATTTGTTGAGCTCTGCCTAATGTCTCAGCCTCTACGTCAGACTTTTCACGGCTTAACTGAGAATACAGTATGAGTAACGCGGCCAACAGCGGGAGCGCCAAAGTCAAAATTATCAGAAAATAATTGCGTTTAAATACGTTCATTATAACCTGTAAATATTTTCCTGGCGGACAAGAAGTTAACGATTTGTCGCAGCATCAGGAACAAAACCCATACTGCAAAAACCGACTCTTTTATATCATGCATGCAATAGAAGAAAACGGAAAAACTATCAGCAAAGGGCTAGCGGCGCCGTGCTGGTAGGCGACGTCCCGGTCGCGATGCCAGGCCGTGCCCGTTGCCAGCGTGATGGAATCGCCACGGCTTTTGGCACGCCCTGTGCCGGCCCATGCGCTTATCTTGAATGCATCCGCCGCCAGAAAGTTCGCGCAATTTATAATGTGATTTAGAGATTAAATTGAGGAACTTTTATCCGGATATGGATGTTTTCTCTCTCGCTTCAGGAAATCTGGTTATTGCTATAATGCGCGGGGGCAGCAAACATATTATCCGTCACAATAACCCGGCATTGCCTTCGTGAAGCGCGTTGACATAAAAAATACATATGTAGCATGGCATCCCGCCAGAGCGGGACCCGTCACAGATCGGGTTTAAAGCGTGAGAAGGCACGGCCGAGGCGGCGTTCCAGATCGTCGATATAAAGGAACGTGACAGGCACAACCAGCAGGCTGAGCGCGGTGGAGGAGATCAGGCCGCCGATGACGGCAATCGCCATGGGCTGCCGGAAACTGGAATCACCGCCAAGGCCGATGGCAATCGGCATCATGCCCGCGATCATCGCAATAGTCGTCATGACGATCGGGCGCGCGCTGTAGGCCGTCAGCCCCAGTTGGACAAATGAGGGCTTCTTGACAAGGTAGTGTTTTTGTCTCATCTGCGTTCCTTTCAGTCACTGCGATGAGACAAAAACGGGACGACAAGGCAGCGGTCGAAGGGGCCGTGCGCGAGATCAAACGCAACACCCGGCGCAAGTTCAGCTCCGAGGAC
>JBBRVE010000051.1:0-21075 GCA_038247245.1 Bdellovibrionales bacterium
GGGGGGGCGCTGATCGCGATCGCCATGCTGATCGCCCTGCCGTCGGCTGAAACCAATAAAGTGATTGCTGGCCATGTGTCGATTGCGAGCCTGACCTGTTCGCCCACGACGTCCACCTTGCGCAAGCAGGGTTGCGAAATGCCGCGACTGGGCGCATCCACCAACGAAATCATCACCCAAGTCATCAAAACGCAGTAAGTATATACTGCAAAGCTTATTCCGCGCCGCCGAATTTATGACTGACCGAAAACACTGCGGTGGCAGAGCAACCATCCGGGCACTGCGCCTCGCTCAGGTTGGTATCGATATATTGAAGCGTGAAATCCACATCTTGCCACGTATAGGTGGTGCCGAGAGACCAGTCGTTATAAGTGCCGAAACCAAAACGCACTTTGTCATCAATATATTGATGACCGAACGATCCGGTTAAGCCAAATCCTGTGTCGAGTATTGGCGCATCCGCCTGAACCTTGGAATACAGTGCCGTGCCGCTGTCACCCGAATTGTCTGGCGAATAAATAAATGTCGCTTTTGTATTGACGATTCCGAAGCTACGTCCGACTGCCGCCGTAAATTCGTAGAGATCATAATCGAGCGCGTCGGATGCACCAGGATAGAAAATAGCATTCGCCATGAAGTCCCAGTTAAAGCCCGCCCACTCCGTCGCATAACCCAGATAAGTATCAAGCTCATAATCTGCTTCGCCACCGTCGTTGAAATCGACGTTCGACGCCCATACACCCGCGTAGAGGCCGGTATCATGTTCCCAGTCGACGCTGCCCTGTATCGCGGGCTTTTCATCGCTTTGGGATACGCCTCGATCGCGGTAATCAGTGGTGCCTGTCAGCGTGACCGAGAAATTACCGTAGGGGCTGCTGGCTTCTGCGGTTTCTTCAGCCTTTGGTTCGCCGGCAGCAGGCTGCACGGGCGACGCTTTTTCCTGCGCCAGCGCGGGATACGACACAAAAAACAGCACCGTAGCCACCGCAACCAAACCCCTGAACGACATTTGCGTCTCCCCTATGATGAAATCCAACCTTTTTCGTGGTCAATGAATATCCTGAACCATAGCTCGACCACGAGCAAGGCAAAAACCTGATTCTGCGACATAGCGCCGCCACCCTTGGCATTGACGACCATCTGGCGCACGGCCTGTGGCTCGAACAATCCGCGACGACGAATGCTTTGCTCGGAGAGGCACACTTCAACCATATCGCGCAGCGGCCCGCGCGCGAGGCACTGGTCGAGCATGCTCTTTGACTGCGCAGGCGGCACACGCAGCGGCGCACTGACAAGCCCCGGCATCGCACGATCCACATAGTTGCGCAGCAATACCTTGCGGCTGTTTTCCGTGCGGCGCAGTCGGTCTGGTACGCCTAGCATGAACGAGAACAATTTGTGATCCATGAAAGGCAGCCGCGTGCCGAGCGAGTTGAAGCCCGCCAATTTGTCGACCACCGTCAATGTGCCATCCTGCAGGAAATGGTCGCCCTGCATGCCCATCAATGCAGACAGCGGCGTAGGCCACGATTGTTGCGGGCGTTCACGGTCGGTGAACGCGCCCACGACGGGTGTCATCGCCCCGCCGTAAATTTCCTGACGGTCGCGCGCGTTGATCACCGAGGCCACGCACATATATTGCTGCTGCAGCGTGCCGTGATGCATCGCCTCGGCAAAATCGACAAGGCGCTGTTTGTTACGCGGACCGATCTTGCCGGTAAAATGCAATTTGCGCGCGATTGTGGCGAGAGGCATGTAATCCTTCAGGTGCACAAACGTCTTCCAGAAAAATTTCGGCATGCCATAGGCCGCCAGCAGGCTGTCATGCTGCGGGTAGTTCATGAAAAGATTATTCGCGCCAATGCCCGACATCGCAACCTTGACTTTTGACGATGCCAGCCGCCCCATCAGGTGCATCGTCAGAATATGCGGATCGGCAACCGGCTGGTCCAGCGCCCAGACAAGCTCGGGCAGCCGGTCCATAAATTCGGGTTCGAAATCGATGGAATGATGCACGGCGCCGATACGTCCTGCAATTTCGGCTGGCCCCGGCACGCCATCGATATCACGCCCCATGGATCCCGAAAAAACGCTGATCGGCTTGCTGGTGTTTTTTGCCATCGACCATAACAGCGCCGCAGATTCAAGGCTGCCTGTCGCAAACGCTCCCAGCGAGACATCAGGCATCTGGCGCAGCGCCACCGCTTCATCGAACAGCGCACCAAACTGCCGCTGGAAGTCTTCGTCGGTTTTCAACGCGGGATCGGGCTTGGCATTGCTGTCCCACTGCCAGTAAGGCTCGATCGCTACATGCAGGCCCGGGTTCCAGATCATGCGGTGGCCGGGGGGCAGCATATGGATGCCCTTGAACAGTCCCGCCTCGCCCGGCGTATAACCCAGGGTCAGGAACGCATCGACACCGACAAGGTCCGGCGTGGCACGCACGGAGGGATGTTCCAGCAGCGACTTGATTTCTGACGCAAAGACGAAAGAACCGGATTGCGTCGTGGTGTAATACAGCGACTGCACACCCATCGGGTCGCGCGCAAAGAACACCAGACCCTTTTGTATGTCATGCACGGCAAAGGCGAAATGCCCGCGCATATGGTTGACGCAAGTGAAGCCATAGACGCGGTAGAGGTTCAGGACGACTTCGGTATCCGTCTGCGTGCGGAAAACGATTCCCTTTTTCTCCAGCTTCTCGCGTTCGTCCTTGTAATTATAAAGCTCGCCCGCAAATGCGATGGCGAACTGGCGGTCTTCGGAATAAAGCGGCTGCCAGTTTTCGTCAGGGTCGATGGTCGCAAGGCGGCACATGCCCATATGCACGGGCGGGTCGATATGAAACCCTTCGCCATCCGGTCCGCGATGCTTCAGCTTGCGCACCATGGATTGCAGCACGGCCAGTTCCTGCGGATTACCCAGATATCCCGCGATGCCACTCATGCGTAGGCTTCCTTGTGCTGCGTCAAGCCGGGCGCGGTTGCGGTGAGCGGGTTTACCTTGACCAGCATCACCTGATTACGCTGCTTCTTCAAAATTTCAAAACGGCATTCGAAGAAATGGAACACCTGCCCCGCCGCCGGGATGCGCTGTGATTCAAACAGCACCAGCCCTGCCACGGTCGAGTAATCATCATCCGGCAGCGACCAGCCAAGGTCGCGATTAAGATCGCGGATCGTGACCTTGCCGTCGATGATATAGGCGCCATCCGGCTGCGCGCGCACGCCTGAAACCGCAACATCATGTTCGTCGTCGATCTGGCCGACGATTTCTTCAAGGATGTCTTCCATCGTGATCATGCCGGTGACGACGCCATATTCATCGACCATGATCGCAAAATGTTCGCGGCGGCGGCGGAAGGCCTGCAACTGGTCGAATACGGTCGTCGATTCAGGGATGAACCACGGTTCCATCATCGCGGCGGTGATATTGATTTTCGAGACATCGCCGTTGCAATGTCGCAGTTCCTGCAATAGCAGTTTCGTATGCACCACGCCCACGATATTGTCGGGGCTGTCGCGCCATGCGGGGATGCGTGTATAGGCGCTGTGCAGCACTTCATCCACAATCTGCGCAACCGGCATATCAAGGTTGATCATGTTGACCGAGCGGCGGTGGATCATGATTTTCTCCACCTTCACATCGGCAAGATCCATGATGGAGCGCATCATCGCACCCTTGCCCTGATCAGACGGGACTTCTTCTTCGGATTCCTTGAACAGCTCGATGGCGCCGCGCAATTCTTCTTCATGCGCGGTTTCGGAATGGCCATGTGTATCGACGCCGAAGGCCTTGAACATCACGCCCACAACCTTGCCCACCGTGATAGTGACAGGGGAAAACAGCGCGATCACGATACGCACCGGCACAGCCAGCGCCAGCGCCATACGGTCGGCATGCATCAGAGCATATGTCTTCGGCACGACTTCGGCAAAGATAAACACGATCACGGTCACGCCCATGGTCGCCACCACAACGCCGGTGTTTTCGCCCAAGACCTGCACGAGAACGGATGTCGCCAATGCCGAGGCAAAGATGTTCATGAAGCTATTGCCGAGCAGCAGCGCGCTGATCAGCTGTTCTTTCTTTTCGCGCAGGTGCAGTACGAGACTCGCCATTTTATTGCCATCCGCCTCAAGCGCCACCATGCGTGCGCGCGAAGCACCGGTAAGCGCCGTTTCCGCTCCCGCGAAAAATCCGGAAGCCAGCAGCATGCAGACAAAGCCGACAAGTTCAAGCCAGTGGTTGGTGTCCATGTTCTTTTCGTCCCTTATCCGCCGAAACGGCTGCGTAAAAATGCGCCGACTTTTGCTTCGTCCACATCATTCGCTACGAACGACTGGCCGATGCCGCGCGCGAGCACGAAAGTCATCTTGCCGTCCTTCGCTTTTTTGTCGCCCTTCATGCGCTCCAGCATGTCGGCCGCCGTCACTTTGAACGGGGGCGCTTGCAACAGGCCCGCTTTGTCGAGGTGCTTGTCGAGCGCCTCGGTATCGGCAGACGGGCACAATCCGGCCTCGCGCGAGAACCCGAAGGCGAGCTTCAACCCGATGCCCACCGCCTCCCCATGAAGCAGGCGTCCGTCATAACCGCCGATAGCCTCCAACGCATGGCCGAATGTATGGCCGAGGTTCAGCAGCGCGCGAATATCTTTCTGTTCTTTCTCGTCCGCCTTCACGATTGAGGCCTTGGCCTTGCAGCTATATTCAATCGCATAGGTGAGCGCGGCAGCATCGCCCGCAAGCAATTTCCGGGCGTTCTGTTCCAGCCACTGAAAAAATTCGGGGCTATCGATCAGCGCGTATTTCAGGATTTCAGCATAGCCCGATTTCAATTCGCGTTCGGGCAGCGTGCGCAGCGTTGCGGTATCAATCAACACGGCTTTCGGCTGATAGAAAGTACCGATCAGGTTTTTGCCCTGCGGCGAGTTGATCGCGGTCTTGCCGCCGACCGAGCTATCGACTTGCGCCAGCAACGTAGTTGGCACCTGCACGAAATTGACGCCACGCAGGATGATCGATGCTGCAAAGCCTGTGATATCGCCGATCACGCCGCCGCCAAGCGCCACAAGCGCCGATTTGCGGTCAAGTTTATAGCTCAGGGATTTATCGATGATATGCTGCAGCTGCTGAAAGTTTTTCGTTTCCTCGCCCGCCTTCAGGATGATGGGCGGATACGGGGTAAAGCCCGCGAATTCGAGCGCATGCATGAAATCGAACAGGTAATGCTTGGCCACATGTTCATCCGTCACGACGCAGATTTTTTTCGACGGCAGCACGCCCTTCAGCATATCGCCCGCGCGCGACAACAGCCCCTCGCCGATATGGATGTCGTAGGGGGCCGAGTCAACCGCGACATTTACGATGCTATGCGTCACGGTCACTTTTCCATTTTTCCAGTTGTTCGATGATAATGCGCGCCATATGCCGTGGCGACTGCTCGTCGGTCACGACGGTAATATCTGCTTCAGCGTAAACCGGATAACGCGCGTCGATCAACTGCGACAGTTTCTCCTTGCGGTCCACGCCGCGCAGCAGCGGCCGGTTGTCGGTGCGCGAAGTACGCTCGACCAAAGTCTCCAGGCTAGCCTTCAGCCAGACCGAAACAGCCTTGTCCTTCACCGCGCCACGTATATCGGGCTGGATGAATGCGCCACCGCCGGATGCCAGTACCTTGGGTCCGCTATCGAGCAGGCGCAGCATGACCTTTTTTTCGCCGACGCGGAATTCCGGTTCGCCCAGCCGTTCGAAGATTTCGGGAATCGACATACCCGCGGCTTTTTCAATTTCCTTGTCCGAGTCAATAAACGGCATTTTCAGGAGGCGGGAAAGCTCGATCCCCACCCGGCTCTTGCCCGAACCCATCAGGCCGATCAGCACAATGATTTCGTGTGAAAATTCCATATTTACCCGTAATTACAATGCGTTAGTTTCGCATTCCATGGCGTTGAAATCAAGCATTGTGACCTTATATATTTCTGTAGGATTTATGAAAAAAGGCTGTTGACTTATGCTCAGGCAATATGTAATAAGTAAGCAGCTTTATGGTATATATCTTTTCCAGAGTCGCCCTGCGCCTAGCGCGCAGAAACACGAAGGAAGGGGTAGTCAGGAAGCGAAGCAGGAAGTATGCTAAGGCGCAAACTTCAGGACGGCTGAAGACAAAGGTCCACCCTAACAAGAGAGACTATATATGTTATCGAGACTCGTTTTGGTCCTTGTTATGGTGGCGCTTATTTCTGCAGCGGGTGGCTTCGTGGTACTGGCGGCTTGGGACGTACCAGTGACGCAGACACCCGTGGAGAAGGCGCTCGACAATAGCCGCTTTCTTGAAAAGAGCTCTTTGTAAGAAGATCCTCTCCATAAAATGTCTGTGACGTATGTCCCCGGGCGCGAATCAAGGGTTTAGGGAAGCCCCGAGTCGTGTCTGCAAAAAGGCGATACCAATGCCTTAAGGTACTCAAATATGGGGCTTTTTAGGCATTGTGGACAGGTTATGGAGTTGGCACGAGACGATGTGAAAAAAGGTAACGATTTTCATAGGTTTAAAGAAGTATCTGAAGTTGTTCTTTAAATCAGTGAGATACCAGAAAACAATTTTCACATATTCCCTCTTGCCTTTTCGTATTGGATACGGCTTTATGACCTAAAGTTCACTTGTTACGGAGGAGTATGCCTTTGGTTTAGCCACAAAAATGGCAGGTCAGGGGTGTACACAGAAACTTTAAAAAGGAGAATACTACAATGGCTCGTCCAGGTCGTCCCAGAATGCCCAAAGCTCCCCTTCCGGGAACTGTTGATGCATTCCTCGATATGCTCATCGCTGAACGCGGTGCGGCACTCAACACACGTCACGCTTACGAGCGTGACCTTGCAGATGTCTGCGCTTTCCTGAAGAAACAAACCAAGGAAATCGACACCGCAAGCACCACTGATCTCAAATCATATCTCGGCGAACTCGGCGGCCGCGAAAATGCAAAGAGCAAAGGCGGCGGCAAAACTGCCGTTCGTACGATCGCTCGCCGCATTTCTGCGCTGCGCCAGTTCTACGGCTTCCTGGTCTCGGAAGGCAAACGTTCGGATGATCCGACGTCGACCATCGAGAGCCCGAAGCAAACCCGCACCCTGCCCAAGATCCTGAGTGAAGACGAAGTTACGGTCCTCATCACGACGGCTCAAAAGCAAGGCGGCCCGGAAAGCGTCCGTCTCGTGGCGCTGCTCGAAATCCTGTATGCCACCGGTCTCCGCGTTTCGGAACTGGTCGGTCTGCCCCTCACCTCGATCGGCCCCGACAACCGTTACCTGACGGTTGAAGGCAAAGGCGGTCGTGAGCGCATGGCTCCTCTTTCGGAACCCGCTCAACGTGCGATGAAGGGTTACATGGACATCCGCGCTAAATTCCTGATGCCCGACCGCACCGACAGCCAGAGCAAGTGGCTCTTCCCGTCGCGTACTTCGGAATCCGGTCACCTGACCCGCCAGCGCTTCGCGCAGCTCCTGAAAGAGCTGTCCCGCAACGCCGGCATCGATCCGGAACGCGTCAGCCCACACGTTCTCCGTCACGCTTTCGCGACCCACCTGCTGAAGCACGGCGCAGACCTCCGTTCGGTCCAAAAAATGCTCGGCCACGCCGATATCGCAACGACCCAGATCTACACGCAAGTGGTCGGCGAACAGGCGAAAGCTGCCACCGATAAACATCCGATGGCAAAAGTCGGCTGATATGGTTAACCCTCACGGGTTATCTGTAAAAAATAGATAAGAATCAGGGGAGCCCCTTAAAAGGCTCCCCTTTTTCATGCCTGTATGGGAGCAAAATGCGGGCTCGGGCGTTGGCGTGCTGAA
Organism: Bdellovibrionales bacterium; assembly: GCA_038247245.1. GTDB lineage: Bacteria > Pseudomonadota > Alphaproteobacteria > Micavibrionales > UBA2020 > JAPWJZ01. The sequence continues at coordinate 7,848 of JBBRVE010000051.1, forward strand.
CAACGAAAAAGCATTACAGGAGCACATCATGGAAAACGAACAAATCACCCCGCAAATGGAAGTCCGCTCTGCAGACGGCATGCATGTGGGCACTGTGGACCATATGGAAGGCACCGACCTGATCAAGCTGACCCGCACCGACAAGGCTGCCGGCGGCGAACACCATTACATCCCGATGGAATGGGTCGACCATGTGGACGCACACGTCCATCTGTCAAAAACAGTCGAAGACGTCCGCGGCCAGTGGAATTAACACCGGCTGCGTATAAAAAAGGGGGCCTTTTCGAAAGCTCCCTTTTTTACATTTCCCGCTATTACTTATGTTAAAAAACCACCCCAAACCTTTGCAAAAACCCACCATATTGAATATAACCATGCATTGAACAGAAACGCATAAAGCGTTTATGGAAGGCAGTCATGTATCATCTCGAATTTGAAAAGCCGGTCGTAGAACTTGAATCCAAAGTGCTGGAACTCCAGAACATGGAAAAAGGCGGCGGCGTCAATCTGGCGGATGAAATCACCCGCATCCAGGAAAAGGCCGAACGCATTCTGGTGCAGACCTATTCGAAACTGACCGCAGATCAAAAGGTGCAAGTCGCACGCCACCCCAACCGCCCCCACTTCGTCGATTATACCCGCCGCCTGATTCAGGATTTCACGCCGCTCGCCGGTGACCGCCTGTTTGGCGAAGACAACGCGCTGATGGGCGGGTTGGGACGTTTCCGCGGCCAGTCCTGCGTTGTCATCGGTCAGGAAAAAGGCTCGGATACCACGACGCGCGTAAAACACAATTTCGGCATGTCACGCCCTGAAGGTTACCGCAAGGCGCAGCGCCTGATGGAACTGGCGACGCAATTCAGCCTGCCGATCCTGACGCTGGTCGATACCGCCGGTGCCTTCCCCGGCATCGAAGCGGAAGAACGCGGCCAGTCCGAAGCCATCGCGAAATCCATTGAATCCTGCCTGCGCGCAACCGTTCCCATCGTTTCCGTCATCATCGGCGAAGGCGGCTCGGGCGGCGCGATTGCGATTGCCACCGCAGACCGCGTGATGATGCTGGAACATTCGATCTATTCCGTCATTTCACCGGAAGGCTGCGCATCGATCCTGTGGCGCTCCGCTGAATTCGCCAAGGACGCCGCGCGCGCCCTGAAACTGACTGCACAAGACTTGAAACAGCTGGGCATCATCGACACCATTATCGAAGAACCGATGGGCGGCGCGCACCGAGACGCCGACCGCACGATGGATGTCGTGGGCGACTACATCGAAAACGCTCTGGGCGAATTGTCCAAAATGGACGGCGCAACTTTGAAAATCCGCCGCCGTCAAAAATACTTGGAAATGGGGCATACGGTCTAACGCGGCGCGTTTTCCGTTTTCGCCTCTTTCTTCCCCTGCCACCCGTCACGAATGGCGTTACCTGCCTTGTAAATCACTGGCTGCACATGCACGGCCCAGTTCATAACACCCGCCACAATGGGGTGTTCGACAGATGCGGCGGCGTAATAGCGTTTATAGGTTGCGCCGCTGGCATAGGGGTTCGGCACGGCCTTGGGCAGCCAGAGCAGAAAGCCGATAAAACACGCCCCCGCCGCGATGCGCAGGATTGACGGCGAAATGCTGTATTTCATGAGCTTGATACGGCCCAGCGCCGCCGGCAGCAAAATGACGCCGCGCATGATCGTCAGCATCACGACGCTGAGCGATACAACCAGTGAAATGGTCGGGATATAAAGCGCCTTCACGTAATCCTTGCCGGTCTCCATCTCGATCTCGTCATCGGGATGCAGCTTGCGGTCCTTGCGCAGGTCATCCAGCATCGCGGTCACAAGCTTCTGGTTGCCGGGCACGACATATTTCTTGAAAAATACTTCTTCGGTCATCAGCATTTGTTCGACAGGCGGCAGGGTTGTGTCGACGCCCAGCGTCTTCATGAATTCTTCTTCGCTCAGGCCAGGCGGCAGTTTCTTGCCGAATTTGCGGTTCCATTTTTCTTCCGCCTGTTCCTTGATCATCGCACCCACCTTGCGTTCGAAATCGGCGGGTTCATATTCCCATGTCTCGGGCAGCGTGAAATCGGGCATGTCAAATCGCGTACGTACCGCCGCCTGCACCTTTTCATTCACAAGCTTTTTGGTTTTCGGATATTTCAGGAAGTCTTCTTTTTTGTCGATGCTGGGCGGATAACCGGCGGCCAGCGTGAAATCGCGGATCGCCTTTTTCTGTGCAGCGCGGATCTGCGGCGTCGCGTCGATATCGGGGCAATCCTGATCGCGCGCGGCACAGATGGCGTTTACGGTGCTGCCGACCGCCATCGCCTCCCGCATCGCCTGTTTGGCGATCACGGATACGGTTTGCTCGAAATCATAAACCGCGCCACGGTATTTCTTCCACCCCGCCTCCATCTCCTCGTCGATTTCGGCGCTGGCCTGTTTTGCCTGCGCGTCGAGGCTCGCGGGGTCGACCGCGTTTTGGTACATCTCCGACGCCTTTTTATAGGGGTTATAGTATTTGGCGTAGAATTGCGACGTGATGTCCTTTTCGTATTTCTCGCGCGTCTTTTCGACCTTCTTCACATAGCTTTTGTACTGGTCCTGCGGCGAAAACCAGATGCCGCGGATCGCGGCAGATTCAACGATTGAATCACGGTTCATTTCAAGGTCGCGCAGGATCGCATCCGGCTTCATCATCCAAAGCGCGCTGACGATAATCCGCGCCGCCTTCATATCCGGCGCACCATGATCGTCCTTGCACAACTGCAGGTCACCCAGCGTCAGCGCGCAATCCTCCAGCCCCGCCCGCAACATCAGCATATATCTGGCGTTCTGGCGTTCTTCCCAGTCGGTGGTATCGACCACATAGCTTTCGATCAGCAATTTCTGGCCAAGGAACATCGCGGGCCAGGCCAGCAGGATCAGACAGATGATAATCTGCGGCCGCCAGCGCCCTGCGCTTGCCAGCACCATGAACAGGCCCAGCAACGGCAGCACGCTGACCATGGTTTCAATAGGTTCCAGCCCCAGCGGCGCGGTATAGCCGCTGGGCATCAGTTCAGGCACGCTGTGGCGGAACACCATGATAAAGGGGATGATGCAGACGGTGGCAACCGCGAAAAACAGGGCCCAGTCCTGCTTGCGGCGCAAACGGAAACCGGATGACTGGAACAGGCCCAGCACCAGCAGCGTAAACCCATAGGCCGAAACGGTGCGCCCGAAATACTGTAATTTATCCAGCGCGTCGGGATCGGATTTAACGCTGCCCGCAACCTCCAGCAACTTCATGTTAAACACGGCTTCCGCAACGATATAGACAACGCTGAGGACGAACAGGAAAAGGCCCAGCGGCGTAAAAAACGCGCGCTTCGCTGCGGCAGGCTTGGAGGTTTTCTTTTTGGCCTTCATTCGCCCATTATATCATGGGGATTCAAAGCGGCTCTAGATGCTTTTGGCATCCTTGAGGGCGATACGTTTCTGGATAAGGCCGACGGGGCGGTTGGTTTTGGCGGCGGAGCGGAAATATTCCATGATGAAAACCCGCAGCGCGCCTGTGAACGACGCCTGGGGGTGTTGCAATTCGGCGACTGCAGTGCACAGAGCGTGTACCGTGCAGCCCTGCATCATGGCCACTTCATCCAGCGCATCCCACATTTCGGGTTCAAGGCGGACACTGGTGCGGCGACCGCCGATGCGCACGTTCTTGCTGATCAGCCCTCCGCCCAGCATTGTCTGCGCCGCCTCGGCTTGCGGCGGTACAGGGGGAGCCTGCTGGATGTCGTCCTTAATCATCGATTGCCTTTGCGCACTCTGGTATGCAGCCGAGTGTGTCGTATACAACTATTAATTGCAATTAAAAAAATATAACAACATAAAATAGTGTTGTGCGCGCCAAAGGCGCCGCATTCCGGAAAACTGGGCGGGATATCAGCGCTCTGTACCGGACACTTCATCCTGTCGCATGTTTTTTCCTGCTTTGAGGCAAATATTATGGCGGCATCCGTTGCCGTGCCCATGATAAAATGAGGAAACGAACGATATCAGCATTCATGGCAGCGGTTTTCGGACCCCTGCTTTGTTTAACGGCGATGCAAGGGTCAAAACGTCCAGATGTGGGACTTCAAGATAAAGCCATTTGTGCGGGGGCGTGACAAGCTGACCGACAACCTGCCCGCGATCCGCAAGAATTGCGAGATCGGCGGCTGCGAGCATTTGGGCGAATTCAAGGCGCCCAAATCCCGCTATGACCTGCGCGATTATTACTGGTTCTGCCTCGACCATGTGCGCGAATACAACGCCAACTGGGATTTCTTTAAGGGCATGGGACGCGCCGAAATCGAGCATCATATGCAAAAGACCAGCGTCTGGGACCGCCCCACCTGGCGCATGACGCAGGCCGGCTTTAACGAAGAAAAAGCCCGCCAGAAGATTTACGAGGCCTTCACCAGCGGCGAAAGCGTGTTCGGCGATTTCAATTCACGCAATGGCGAAGAGGAACAGCAGGAGGCGCATATCGACGTCTCCTCCATCCCCCACCCGACCGTGGAGGCGCTCGCCGTCATGGGCCTCGCCCCGCCTATCGGTTGGGAAGAGGTTAAATCGCGCTATAAAACCCTTGCCAAAAAATACCATCCGGATACCAATAAGGATGACGGAAAGGCCGAGGAGCAGTTGAAGAAAATCAACCTCGCCTATTCCATCCTGAAGATTTCCTACCAACACTACATGAAACTGGACGAATAGATCATGACCGCCGCCTCCTCCGCCAAGCGCGTTCCCGACATCCAAGTCTCCGTCAAGCAGCTGTTCGGCATCGACGTCGATGACATGCAGGTCCCCGCCTTCTCGCAAAAGCAGGACAACGTGCCCGATGTGGACGAGGCCTACCGGTTCGACAAGAACACCACGCTCGCCATCCTCGCGGGCTTCGCGCACAACAAGCGCGTGATGGTTCAGGGCTATCACGGCACGGGAAAATCGACGCATATCGAACAGGTGGCCGCGCGCCTCAACTGGCCGTGCATCCGCATCAACCTCGACAGCCATGTCAGCCGCATCGACCTGATCGGCAAGGACGCCATCACCCTGCGCGAAGGCAAACAGGTGACGGAATTCAAGGAAGGCATACTGCCCTGGGCCTTAAAAAACCCCGTCGCCATCGTGTTCGACGAATACGACGCAGGCCGTCCCGACGTGATGTTCGTGATCCAGCGCGTGCTGGAGGCGGAGGGAAAACTGACCCTCCTCGACCAGAACGAAGTTATCCGCCCCCATGCGGCGTTCCGCATTTTCTCGACCACCAACACCGTTGGCCTCGGTGACACGACGGGCCTTTATCACGGCACGCAGCAGATCAACCAGGGCCAGATGGACCGCTGGAACATCGTGGCGACGCTCAACTATTTGTCTGCTGAATCCGAGGTCGAAATCGTCCTCGCCCGCGCGCCTGCCTACAAAACCGACGAAGGCCGCAAGAAAGTGGCCGCGATGGTGCGCATGGCGAACCTGACGCGCAAGGGCTTCATCGCGGGCGACCTGTCGACCGTCATGTCGCCCCGTACCGTCATCCATTGGGCGGAAAACGCGCAGATCCTCGGCGACCTCGATTTCGCCTTCACCCTCACCTTCCTCAACAAATGCGACGAGCTGGAAAAGACCATCGTGTCCGAATACTACCAGCGTTGCTTTGACCGGGCCTTGGTGAAGGTGCGCGAGGATTAATCGCAGCCATGCCCTCAGATTACCTGAAGAAAAACCCGATTTTTTGACATAAAATCGCAAACGGCGTATAATAGTTTTTATACTCGGCGCCAGCTTTTCAGGCTCAAACGCATTTTTACGCGGGTCATTCGTATGCAGGATGGATCTACTTCTGTTGCAACGCTCGATGAACAGCAGCCTGCGCCGCCGGTATCCAATTTTGTGAAGCCGCCGGAAACAAAACCCGTCGAGCTCAAAGTTAATGCGATGGGCAGCCCCGACGAGCGCCCCTCTCCGCCCGAACCGGAAGACAATAAATCCAAGAGTAAGTTCGGCAACACGGGTGGTATCGCCCGCCAGTTGACGGCGCAGGAACTGAACAACGCCCTGAACGTCGATGGCCTTGATGCCAGCAAGGTCAAGGTCGACGAGGCATGGCTCACGAAAAACAAGGATGTCGAGCTGAAGCTGGGCAACGGCGACAGCCTGCTGGTCAGCCGCGATGCCGATGGCTATACAAGCATCCAGATACCGCCGGGACAGGTGGCGAATGCGAAAACCATGGCCGCCATGGCATCGATTGCGGAATCAAAGGGCTGGAAAGAAATCAACGTGCGCGGCGACGACGAATTCCGCGCGATGTCCTACCACGCCATCACGCGGGCGGGCCTCAAGATGATGAACCCGCCGGATGCCGCCGCGATCGAGGCCGTCCGTGAAAAATTCGACGCCCAGCTGCGCGAACCCGACATGCCGAAAGCGGATGTCGAGGTAAAAAACGTCGTCGGCGGCAACAAACCGGCATCCCCGTCGCAAAAGGCCGATACACCCGAAAAACCGGAGCCGCCCGAGAAGAAAAAGCGCCCTGCGGCTCCCGCGCAGCGCATGTAATTCCAGAAATCCATGGATTGAACTATTCCCCCGATATTCCTATAGTTGGATAGTACTTATTCGCGCTCAGGAAACGACCTTGTCCGACAACAACGATCCCGTTGAAAACTTCAAGCACGCCACGCAATCGACCGCGCGGGCGCTGTCGGGGCGCGAGGACCTTGAAGTGTCGTTCGGTGGGCATCTGGCGGAGATTTCAGGTCATTCAATCCGCCTGCCCGCCCTGCCGAAAACGATCGAGGATGGCGAAGCATCGCTGGTGCGCGGCATGGCCGATACATTTGCCCTGAAACTCAATTACCATGATGCAGGCGTGCACCAGAAACTTTCGCCCGCCGACCCCCGCGCGCGCCTTGCTTACCAAGCGTTGGAAGATGCGCGGATCGAGGCTGTTGGCACCGAAATTTATCCCGGCGTGTCGTCTAACATCGAGGCCGCATTGCGCCATGAAGCGCGCCGCCAGAAACTGGAATACGTCAGCAACATGGAAGACGCGCCACTGGCCGAGGCATTGCGGTTCATGGCGCGCGAAGCCTTCACCGGCCGCAAGCCGCCCAAGGAAGCCGGCAAGGTCATCAAGGTCTGGCAGAACTGGATCACGAAACATCTTGGCGATGACGGGCTGGAGGGATTGAAAAAATCGCTCCACAGTCAGGAAGACTTTGCCAGGCTGGTGCATCATCTGATCGATAAAATGGATATGCCCTCCACGCCCGCCGACCTGCCGCCGTCGCCGCAGGAAGACGAAAACCAGGAAGAAAAGAAAAGCGAAGGCGCGGAGAAAGCCGCCGAGCAGGATAGCGCCGCCAAATCCACCCCGCCATCGGAAGTCACCGAAGATGCAGATAGCGGCGAACAGGCCGAAGCCGATGCAGAAAGCATGGCCGGCGAGGAGATGGAGAACGAGGATTTCGACGACGCCGACGATAACGAAGACGCGCGCAAAAACACCCCACGCGACGGCAAGAACGCTCTGTACGGCGAATACAAAATTTTCACCGCGCAGTTCGATGAAACCGTCGATGCCCGCGATTTGTGCGAGCCGGAGGAGTTGCAGAAGCTCCGCAAAATGCTCGACAAGCAAATGACGCATTTGCAGGGCGTGATTACGCGCCTTGCGAACAAGCTGCAGCGCAAATTACTGGCGCAGCAAACGCGCTCCTGGCAGTTCGACCTTGAAGAAGGCATTCTTGACAGCGCCCGCCTGTCGCGCGCCATCGCCAACCCCTATTGGCCTGTCAGCTATAAGCAGGAAAGCGAAACAGATTTCCGCGATACCGTTGTGTCGCTGCTAATCGACAATTCCGGTTCCATGCGCGGCCGCCCCATCACGATAGCGGCGATGAGCACGGATATTCTGGCACGCACGCTGGAGCGTTGCGGCGTGAAGGTCGAGATACTCGGCTTCACGACGCGTGCATGGAAAGGCGGCCTATCCCGCGAACGCTGGTTGTCGGAAGGCAAGCCCCATACGCCCGGCCGCCTGAACGACCTGCGCCATATCGTCTATAAAGCCGCCGACAGCCCGTGGCGGCATGTGCGCGCGAACCTTGGCCTGATGCTGCGTGAAGGCTTGCTGAAAGAAAACATCGATGGGGAAGCGTTGCTCTGGGCCTATCAGCGCCTGATGCACCGCCCCGAACAACGCAAGATTTTGATGGTTATTTCCGACGGCGCGCCGGTGGATGATTCCACCCTCTCCGCCAACCAGGGCAATTACCTTGAAGAACACCTGCGCCGCGTCATCCATTTCATCGAGGACAAAACGCAGATCCAGCTCCTCGCCATCGGTATCGGCCACGACGTGACCCGCTATTACAAACGCGCCGTGACGCTGGTCGACGCCGAAGAACTGGGCGGCGCCATCACCGAAAAGCTTGCCGAACTGTTCGAGGAAAAGCCCGCCAAGGGCAAGAAACGGACGCATTAAGCACCTACCTTTTTCAAAAATAATGCGCTAAATTCATGCCATTCCCGCGTCCCTGCGGCATGACAAGGTGAAACAGATGTCCGACCAGAAAATCCACAAACCAAAACAGATCAGCGGCTTCCCTGAATGGCTGCCGGAATACCGTGCTGTGGAGCTGGAATGGATGGACAAGATCCGCAAGGTTTTCGAAAGCTACGGTTTCTGCAACATCGAAACCCCGTCTGTCGAGGAGATTGACGCGCTGCTGGCCAAGGGCGGCGACACAGAGAAAGAAATTTACACCCTCACCCGCCTGCATGCGGAGGAGAACGACAAGGAAGCGCGCCTTGCGCTCCATTTCGACCTGACCGTGCCGATGGCGCGGTATGTGGCGCAGCATTTCGGCAACCTGTCGTTCCCGTTCAAGCGTTACCAGATGCAGAAATCGTGGCGCGGCGAACGCCCGCAAAAGGGCCGCTACCGCGAATTCTACCAATGCGATATCGATGTCGTAAACATCGACGACCTGCCGCTCCATTTCGATGCCGAACTGCCCGCCGTATTGTTCGAAGCATATCAGGCGCTCGACATTCCGCCCGTCGAACTGCGCATCAGCAACCGCAAGATCATCATGGGCTTCCTCGCCGGTCTTGGAATCAATGAGCCGGGCGTGATCACCCGCACGCTCGACAAGCTGGATAAAATAGGCCCGGAAGGCGTGTTGAAAATGCTGGCCGCTGCAAGCGTGCCCGACGATATCGCACAAAAGGCGCTGGCGTTTGTGAACATCAAGACGCAAGATTCAGGCTTCGCCGAACAGGTGAAGGCGCTGGGCGTCACATCCGATCTGCTGACCGAAGGCCTGAGCGAACTCACCTTCGTCACCGACAACCTGAAACATCTGCCTAAGGGCGGCGTGATTGCCGATCTCGGCATTATCCGCGGGCTGGATTATTATACGGGCACGGTTGTGGAGGCACGCTTCCGCGAAGGCAACCCGATGGCGATTGGCGGCGGTGGACGGTATGACGACCTTGCCGGTTCGTTCATCAACCAGAAACTCCCCGGCATCGGCGTTTCAATTGGCCTCACCCGCTTGTTCGGCCTGCTGATGGATCAGGGTGCAATCAAGCCCGGCCAGAAGGCACCGACACAGGTGCTGGTCGTGCTGCCCGAAGAATCCCGTCGCACGGAAGTATCAGCCACCACACAGACGCTGCGCGCCAAGGGCCTGAACGTCGAGATGTATCACCGCGATGCCAAGATCAAAACACAGCTGGCCTATGCCGAGAAAAAAGGGATTCCCTATGTCTGGTTCCCGCCCTTCAAGGACGGCCAGCCGCACGAGATAAAGAATATGTTAAACGGAGAGCAGACTCAGGCCGATCCGGCTGTCTGGATGCCGTAAAGCTAGTCACTCCTCTTTTACTTTCGCTATGCTAATATAATGAATATCGCTTTAGGGGAATTTAACCATGAACCGTTTTGCCAAGCTGACCATTTACGCGACGTTTTTCGCCGCCTGTCTTTACGGGCTGATGGCCGGCCGCAGCTACGCCTTCATCGATAAAGGTACCTACACCTACATTCACAACGAAGCGGAATACAGCCTCGACCTGCCCGACGCGCCTGTTGGCATCACAGTCTGGGCCGACCAGAAAGACCCGATCCCCTTCCTTGAAAACCCGCCCAAATTCGGCGCCATCGGTGAAATCGCGCGCGTGCGCCGCGTTGATATCGATACCGGCGACACCTATGAAGTAGAAATCACCTTCCTGAAAGCGGAGCGCGACTTCCTGCTGTCAATGACCGAAGAACGCATGAAGGAAGAGCTGGAAAAAGTTTACAAAGACATCAGCCTCGACAACAGGCAGGAAACGTTTTCAGCAGGCACCGACACGCTGAAATGGGCGACGCTGACGGGTTTCACGGTCGATGAAAACAATAACCTGATGTTCAATTCGGCGCATTACATCATGGGCCTGCAAAGCATTCTGGTCATCAAAACGCGCTATAACGTCGAGAACAAAAAATTTCAGGGCTATTACGACGCGATGGCGAAGTCGATCAAATACGAAGGCCTGAAGTAAACGCCGTCACCGCTTCGACCATCGAGAAAAATCCGTTGCGCCTGTTCGGGCTTAAATGCTGGTCAAGCCCCAGCTGCGAAAAGGTCGCCGCCACGTCCAGTGCCTGAATCTCCTCTTTCGTCCGGCCTTCAAAAATCGTCACCAGAACGGCGATCAGCCCCTTAACGATCTGGGCGTCGCTGTCGGCATGCATCGTCAGCCGCCCCTGCCCGTCCCAGCCCATGACCAGCCAGACCTGGCTCATGCAGCCGCGGACCTTGGAATGCTCGGTTTTAAGGGATTCGTCCATGACAGGCAGGTCATTGCCGAGGCCGATCAGGTATTTGTACCTGTCCTCCCAGTCGTCCAGCGCGTCAAAGTTATCCACAAGGTCTTCTATAGACATATTACAGCTAAGCCTTTATTAATCGTATCCGGTGCTAAAATAGGGTGAAAATGGCAGGAATGCCATAGTAAAGCGTTTATCCACAACTAGACTTAAATCATTGATCAAACACGGTTGGCAAACACCGAACAGGTGTTCTATCTTAGGGATTATAAGGGTCGCCAAACGGCCCATTCAGGTAAAGAAGGGAATATAGGATGAGCAGCAAGACCGGGTCTTCCACCACGGATTCCAAGAACACGCTGTACTGCTCCTTCTGCGGCAAAAGCCAGCATGAAGTGCGCAAGCTGATCGCGGGCCCCAACGTATTCATTTGCAATGAATGCGTCGAGCTCTGCATGGATATCATCCAGGAAGAGGACAAAACCCAGCTGGTGAAATCCGGCAAGGGAATCCCCACACCCAAGGAAATCAAGACAGTGCTTGATGACTACGTCATCGGCCAGGATCGCGCGAAACGCGTGTTGTCGGTTGCCGTGCACAACCATTACAAACGTATCGATGAAGGCCTGATGAAAGCCTCTGAAGTCGAACTGTCGAAATCGAACATCCTGCTGATCGGCCCGACGGGTTCCGGCAAGACTCTGCTCGCACAGACGCTCGCACGTATCATCGACGTGCCCTTCACGATGACCGACGCAACGACGCTGACCGAAGCCGGTTACGTCGGTGAAGACGTCGAAAACATCGTGCTGAAACTGCTGCAGGCTTGCGACTACAACATCGAACGCGCACAACGCGGCATCGTGTACATCGACGAAGTTGATAAAATCTCGCGCAAGTCGGACAACCCCTCCATCACACGCGACGTGTCGGGTGAAGGCGTCCAGCAGGCACTGCTGAAACTGATGGAAGGCACGCTTGCCTCCGTTCCTCCTCAGGGCGGCCGTAAACATCCGCAACAGGAATTCCTGCAGGTCGACACCACGAACATCCTGTTCATCTGCGGCGGCGCGTTCGCGGGTCTCGACAAGATCATTTCCAAACGCGGCCGCGTCAGCTCGATGGGCTTCGGCGCGAAAGTAGAAGGCCCCGATGAACGTCGTGCAGGCGAAGTCCTGCGCGAACTGCAAACGGAAGACTTGCTCCGCTTCGGCCTGATACCGGAATTCATCGGCCGCCTGCCCGTGCTGGCGACCCTTGACGACCTCGACGTGCCGGCGCTGGTGAAAATCCTGTCCGAGCCGAAAAACTCGATGACCAAGCAGTATGCGCGCCTGTTCGATATCGAAGGCGTGAAACTGACCTTCCAGCCCGACTCGCTGGAAGAAATCGCGAAGAAGGCAATCGAACGCAATACCGGTGCGCGCGGCCTGCGCTCCATCCTTGAAAACCTGCTGCTCGACACCATGTTCGACCTGCCGGGCATGGAAGGCGCTGACGAAGTCGTCGTGAAGGCTGAAAACGTCCGCGACAACACCGCTCCGATGATCGTCTATTCCGAGAAGAAGAAAAAAGAAGCCAAGGAAAAAGAAAAAGAGAAGGAAAAGGAAAGCAAGAAGAAGAAAGATGACGACGAAGCTGCTTCGGCGTAATCGCTTCCCCTTCCAAAGATTTAAGGCCGCCCCGCAAGGAGCGGCCTTTTTCTTTGCCGGTTATCCAGGCAAGAAAAAACCCCGCCGCAAAAAATGCGGACGGGGTTTCCTTGCTACGAAGATTAGAGCTTCGGTGCTGCCGGCTTGGGCGCTTTGGGCGCTTGTTGCTGCGGCTTTTGTTGGGTAGGACCAGCCATTGTATGCCTCCTTGGGTTTTTTTTGTTTTGTGTAAGCCTATTCAGGCTACGCCCGTGAACCGGCGCGGCCAGAAGAATTTTCGTCGGTACACGAGACCAAGAATTAGCTGCCTGAAATCTTTGCGACTATTATTGCGATGATTTTTGCATAATCATTTTTCTGCTGCGCTGAGAACGATTGATCCTGCGTGAGCCGCGCAAAAGCGACTTCGGCGGCGTCGAGTCCCGCCGCATAAACGACTTTTTGCCCGTTATACGTCGCCAGATATTCATCAACGGTGCGCAACGTCGCCGCCTTGAAATCGTAATGCCAGATAAACGCCTCGACCGCCTTCACGCGCCCCATGGCGGCAGCGGCCGTCACAGGCGTCCAGCCGCTGGCATTCGCCACATCCGGCTGCACTGGACGCACCGGCGGAATAAATGCCCAGTGATTTTGATAGCCCGCGCCCTCCGCAATCCAACGCTTCAAGAGCGCGATCTGCTCCTTCGAAACATGACGGTTCGATTTCGGCGGCGGCA
>JBBRVE010000052.1:0-20888 GCA_038247245.1 Bdellovibrionales bacterium
CTCTTTTAGCAGACATAACCCAATTTTGAGTCTAGCGCGTCTGCCAGTTCCGCCACAGGGGCCTCGGGTGAATATATAACGCCAAACGAAATGTATTGCCAGTATTTCCAGCATGATCGCGGATATAATTATGTCAATATTGCCTCCGGCTGTCTTTGCGTGTTAAACCAATCATATGATGAACCTCATCCGCAAATTATACGCTTGGACGTTGCGCCTGTCGGGCAGCAAGCATGCGACGCCCGCGTTGGCCGCCGTGTCGTTTATCGAAAGCTCGGTCTTCCCTATTCCACCGGATGTCATGTTGATCCCGATGTGCATCGCGCGACGGGACAAAGCGTTTTTCTATGCAACCGTCTGCACAATCGCATCGGTGCTGGGCGGATTGCTGGGTTACACGATCGGATTTTTCCTGTTTGAAACGCTGGGCAAGCAGATCCTTGAAATTTACCACATCACCGAAAAATTCGCAGATATGCAGGCGCGGTATGACGAATACGGCGGCTGGATTATCTTCGCCAAGGGTCTGACCCCCTTCCCGTTCAAAATCCTGACGATCCTGAGCGGCGTGATGCATATGGACCTGCATATTTTTGTGCTGTCATCCATTGCCGCAAGGGCGATGCGGTTCTATCTGGTTGCAGGGCTCCTGTGGAAATTTGGTGCGCCAATTCAGTCGTTTATCGAAAAATACCTTGGCTGGGTGACGCTGGCTTTCTTGGCAGTTCTAATCGGCGGCTTTGTCGCCATCGCGTATATATAGTAGAATAGTGACATGAAGAAATTCTGCGATTATTTCACGAACCCCGCCCATCTGGGCCTGTTGCTGGCATTTGGGAGCGCGGCGGCGCTGGCCTTTGCCTATACGATGCAATTCGGGTTTAACCACCTGCCCTGTCACCTTTGCTATGAGCAGCGCAAGCCGTATATGGTCGCGATTGTTCTTGGGCTGCTGGTATTTGTTGCGGCAAAGAAAAAACCGCGACTTGCGTTCCCGTTACTGTTACTGACCGGTCTTTGTTTTCTGGTCGATATGGGTATCGCGGGCTTCCATTTCGGCACCGAACAGAAATGGTGGCCGCTGGCGGCCGGTTGCGGGGGCGAAGGCGCTATTCCCGACCCCAATTTGACGATGGACGAACTGATGGAGTATTTCAAAAACCGACCCATCGTGCGTTGCGACGTGCCGGGCTGGATATTCCTTGGGATTTCCATGACAGGCTGGAATTTCCTGTATGCGAGCGGCCTTGCAGTGTTCACCTTCTTCCATGCGATCAAAGGACGCAAGCATGGCCAGAAAGCTTAAGCGCAGCCTGCCGGGTGACAAACATTCGCGCAAGCGCGAGCAGGATATCGATAGCATGATCCGCGTGAATCACGCAGGCGAATACGGCGCGAAACGGATTTATGCGGGGCAACTGGCTGTATTGGGACATGAACCGAAACTGAAAAAACTGATCGAGCATATGTCCGAGCAGGAACAGGTTCACCTAGATTATTTCGAAAATGAAATCATCAAGCGCGGTGTACGCCCAACAGCTTTACTTCCCGTCTGGCACATGGCGGGTTTTGCGTTGGGCGCGATCACTGCGCGCATCAGCCCCGCCGCCGCCATGGCCTGCACAGTTGCGGTCGAGGAAGTAATTTCAGAACATTACGGCGAACAACTGGCCGCGCTGGCCAGCAAGCCCGAAGAAAAAGCGCTGCGGGAGAGGATTAAAAAATTCAAAGCCGAAGAAGAAGAACACGGCCATATCGGCCTTGAAAACGACGCCGAAAGCGCGCCCGCCTATCGCCTGCTATCCTCTATCATCAAGCGTGGATCAAAAATAGCCATCGAAATTGCGAAGCGCGTATGATCCCGCAGCTTTTTGATACGTGCCACAACAATGACCTGTTTTGCCAGATCGGTATTGGGCTAGGCATTTTTGCGGCATTTGTCGCATTTTGGCTGGGGATGATGTTCCTTGTCGCAGTCATGAGCGGCTGGCGCGTGCTGGCGGAGAAATACGCACTCGCTGACGGCGATACGATGCCCGAAGGCAAAACAATTAAGTGGCGGAGCGCGGCTCTCTGGGGCAGGTTTCCCACCAATTATAAAAGCTGCCTGAATTTCACGACGACACCGGCAGGTCTTGGCATGGTGCCCGTCGTAATTTTCCGCACGGGTCACCAGGCATTGTTTATTCCATGGGCAGACATCACAATTGAAGAAAAGAAAGTCCTGTTCAGCAAACGGCTGAAATTAAAGATCGAAGGTACGCCGTATAGTTTCTCCGTATGGGGCGACACAAACGTCACCTTCCTGCGTACGGGCAAGTCAGGCATTTAATCTTAGAAAGTTTCCTTCATGCAGTTGCGTTATGTGCTGATCATCTTGTTCCTGATGTTGGCACCGGTAGTGTATTTTATCACCGTTGCATCGAAAAATAGCGTCGTCACAGAAATGATCGAGGCATCAAAGCGTGACGATGCCGCCGCCATATCGGCGCGGGTCAATTGGCAGGCGTTGCGCAATTTCGTCAAGGATGACATCACGCAGGCGAAAAAGGGGAATATCTATTTCGCCAATATGGGCCCGAGCCTCACGCAAATCGCACCCGTCGTGGATCATTACCTGCGCGAAGAAAACGTGCCGCTGCTGTTTTATTTCCACGACAAGATGTTCAAGGGAACGCCGGAGGAAGCCTTCATCGAAAGCACAGGCTTTGCCCCGCCTTTCGGATTTTACGTCAGGCTGGCCTATCCCACTGCAGGCCCCGGCAACCCTGCGCCTGAAATTCGCGGGTTGCGTGACAGGCTGCAAGTACGCTTTGTGTTCCGGCTGGATGGCACGACATGGCGGATTACCGAAATGCATGTGCCGTTATATATGGTACCGAGCCAGCCGAATGCATTGCCGGATGTGAAGGCGCTGAAGCCCTAATGGCTTGTATTGCACGGTTAATTATCCGGCCTTGCATCGCTCAGTGAAATCTGTCAGAATTATGGAATAAAAAAACTACTGATAGCGGGGAATACGTCATGGCCGAAGAAATCAAAAAGCCCAAAAAAGGGCTGGCGAAGTGGATTGCCGGTGGCGTTCTGACGACAATCGCAGCGGGCACCTTTATCGCCGTTGCCCCCAATTTCAACCACAAGCAGGAAGCCGCCGGCACCAAGCCCGTGGCAACTGCTGTGGCCGAGGGTCAAGCCGAGGAAACCATTCCCGTCGAGAACGGCCTCTACCCCGCCCTGACCAGTGACAAAAAACTCGTGCGCATTTACATGGATCTCGATGCGCTTGAAAACGGCAAAGCGAAACCGGGCGATATGGATGACGCGCTGAAGTCGGCAGCCACGATTGTTATCATGCAAACTGTGATGACAATTAACTCGAAAGAGCTGCCACAAAAGACTGAAGACATTCAAACTGCAGTTAATGCAGTACTTGAACAAATTGTCGTAAAACTAGATAGCGACAAGCTTGGCGTACAGGCGAAACAGGGCGTTGATTTCTCTGCCCCGCGCGTGACAAAGATCACGGACGCAAGCGGCAGCAATACGATCTACAAGGCAAAATCGGCCAATCCCGCACTGAAGGCACTCGGGCTTTAAATTGCGCCTTTAAATATTGTCCAGTTCCGAATCCCAGTAGAGATAGTCGTTCCAGCTTTCATGCAGGAAGTTGGGCGGATAGGCACGGCCATTCACTTGCAGTTCCGCATTGGTCGGCTGCACGGGTCTGGTCATCGGGAACATCCGGCATTCGGTCGGCAGGTAATTGCCCTTCAGCAGGTTGCAATCCTGGCAGGCCGCGCAGATATTTTCCCAAGTCGTTGTTCCGCCGCGTGATTTCGGGATCACATGGTCGAAGGTCAATTCATGGGTACGGTGTTTGGCGCCGCAATATTGGCAAGTCCAGCGGTCGCGCAAGAAGACGTTGAAACGGGTGAACGCCGGACGCGCCTTGGGCTGAACATATTCCTTCAGCGCGATGACGCTCGGGACTTTCATCTGGAAGCTGGGGGAGCGGATCACTGCATCGTATTCCTGAACGATGCTGACACGATCAAGGAAAACAGCCTTGATGGCTTCCTGCCATGACCAGAGGGAAAGAGGAAAATAACTCAGGGGACGATAGTCTGCATTGAGAACTAAAGTCGGACAGCTGTCGAGGTGGCTATGCACCTTGGACCCTTTCTTGGTTCCGAACTCTAGCCGTCTACTGTCACCCGGATAGAGTCTGTGTTAACGAATCTCATCCTTAAACTCATTATAGCACAAAACAGGGCTAAAACGGGTCTGGGATGCAAATTTGCCAAGGATTACAAGGGTCTTAAAGTTAAGCTTTAAGTTGTTTCTTCTCGGAATTGTCTAACTTATCAAAGTTTTCGCGGATGAACTCAACACCGCGGATCATCCCGAATTGGTCGATGCCATGCGCAAGCCCGGGGCGCATGACAGTTTCGATATCGTAGCCAGCATCACTAAAGCCAGCGTCAATTTTAGCAAGATTGTCGGGAATCACCACATCATCCCGGTCGCCGTGTATCGCCAGAACAGGCACTTTGACGTTGCCAGCGGCTTTCAGGCCAGCAGCATCGATGATCATGCCGGAATAGCCGACAACGGCGGCGCAGGCCTTTTTGCGGCGCGGCATGGCGTACATCGCCATCATGGCACCCTGCGAAAAGCCCACAACGGCCAAATGGGCATCATCCACGCCCCATGTCTGCAGTTCCTGATCAATGAAGTTGTTCAGGACGGGCAGCACGTTCTGGGCATGCTGTTCACGTTCAATCGACGCAGCATCTACGGCACGGATCGGGAACCACTGGAAGCCCTGCGCATATTGATCGCAGATGGCGGGAGCGTTCGGGGACACAAACGCAGCATCCGGCAGCGCCTCGCGCCATTCATGCCCGATACCGATCAGGTCATCGCCATTCGAGCCATATCCATGCAGGAAAACAACCAGCTGTTTTGCGGTTCCGGACAGGGGAGCAATGGACGGGCCGTTCAGTTTCTGCATGATTTTAACCTTTCAATCGAACAGGCTGCAGCCTATATTATGGGCGTTATCACAACAAGGATTATCCGCGTATGACCGCCGCAAACCTGCTGTTTTTTATCGCCCTCGCCTGCATGATTGCCGTTGTCGGCTCGTTCATCTGGGGCATGGTTGCCATGACGCGCGGCACCGAAAAAGACGCGCAAACCAGCAACAAGATGATGCGTTTCCGCGTCATCTTTCAGGGTCTCGCGCTGGCCTTTTTGTTTCTGTCATACCTGGCCAGACAGCCTCACTAATTTATGAAAATACTGTTTATCACGGCAACGCGCATCGGTGACGCTGTCCTGTCGACAGGCGCGCTCGACCATTTTATCCGCACCTATCCGGCATCCGAAATTACCGTCGCCTGCGGGCCGCTGGTGGCGGGGCTGTTTGCCGCCGCGCCGCAAGTGACGCGCGTGATTGCCCTCAAAAAAGAAAGCTGGGGGCGGCATTGGTGGAAGCTGCTGCGCGAAACCATGCCGCAGGATTGGGACATCATCGTTGACCTGCGCAACAGCGCGGTATCGCGCATCCTGCGCGGCAGACAGAAATTCATCTGGCGCGGGTCGGAGAAAAAGGGGCACAAGGTCGAACAGATCGCAGCCGTGATCGGCGCATCACCCGCTCCTGCCCCCAAATTATGGCTTGATGCCGCATCACAGGCGGAGGCCGAACGGCTTGTGCCCGCAGGTGCGCCCTTTATCGCGATCGGCCCGACTGCCAACTGGCCGGGCAAGGCATGGCCGGCGCAGAATTTCGTGGCATTGGTGAATGCCATGACGGCGCACGGCTCGATACTCGAAAACGCGCGAGTCGCTGTGTTTGCCGCCCCCGGCGAGGAAGCGGCGGCAAAACCGGTACTGGACGCATTCCCCGTGGATCGCCGCATCGACATGATCGCCAAGGGATCGCCGCTGGTGGCGGCAGCCGTGATTGCGCGGGCGGAAATTTATATCGGAAACGATTCAGGCCTGACGCATATCGCGGCCGCCGTCGGCACGCCGTCGCTCGCCCTGTTCGGCTATGGCTGGCCGGAACAATACAGCCCGTGGGGAAACCATGCGGCCCATATCCGCACGCCCGAAACGCCGGAACAATTGCTGGCGGGGCGTTCGACGGACAGCATCACATCGTCGTTGATGGGTTCACTAACAGTTACGGCGGCCGTTGAGGCCGCCGTAAGACTGTGGGACAGAACCCGTTAGTACAAGGTTATTGGTTGACCTTGTACTGGCCTTTGATCGCGTCTGTTTTCTCTTTTTGTTTTTTTGCGCCTTCTTCAGCAGGAACGCCCCACTGACGGATAGACTGCAGATCGTTGTTCGTCTGCTTCGCCTGCTGTGCGACCTGATAACGCACGAAGTTCACGCGTTCCCAACCGCTGTAACGCATGCAGCTGTCGAAATCGTGGAAGTCTTTATGCGACACATGGTGTTCGCCGTAGCGGGTGGGCGTGTCGTAATAATCGAGATCGCCGGACGCCTTCAGCGCGCGGTGATATTCGCTATGCGTGTCGGGGGGCATCGTTTCGCGCAGTGCGCCCAGTTCGACAAGTTCATCGACCTGACGGACGCAGGACGCAATGTTTTCATCGAGCGTTTGTTGCGCCTTGGGGCCTGTCATCCAGAGCGCGGAGTTATCTTCCACGCGCTGCCAGTAGGCCTGCTTGGTCGGCGGGTTCCATGCGCAGCTGGACACTGCCAGAACGCCGATAGCCGCAATCAAGATATTCATTTTGGATTTCATCGAGGAAGCTCCCTGCACGACTTGAATCTCAGATTTATAAAATAGCGCGTTTTCGTTAACGAAAACAATACCCCAACCGCTGTTACGGAGATTTATCAGCAGCTTCATGCCACCAGCTTTCCAGAACCATGCCATAAATCGGAGTTACGGAAGGTCTGTGGATATCAGAGCTGTGCGCAACCAAGTCCTTGCCGAGGAAAAACAGGGGAATCATGTAATAGCCCTGCATCAATGCCCGGTCGAGCGCGTGGGTGCGCGCGACCAATGTTTCACGGGTTTCGGACCGTCCGATGCTGTCGGCCAGCGCATCGACCGCCTTGTTCATGATACCGGCATAGTTACGCGCGCCCTTGCTCTCCGCCGATTTTGTGCCCCAGTAATTGACCTGTTCATTGCCGGGCGACAATGAATTGATCCAGCGGTGGCCGACAACATCGAAATCGTAATCGTCAAGGCGGCCGACGAACTGTGCGTTATCTACCGTGCGCACCCGCGCATCGATGCCCGCTTTTTTCAGGTCACGCGTGAATTCGAGCGCGATTTTTTCATCGGCGTAATCGCCCAGCAGGATTTCAAAACCGAATTGCTTGCCGTTTGCATCGACCAGCTTGCCATCCTTGTAAACCCAGCCCGCTTCCTTCAGCAACGCAATCGCCTCGCGTCGCGCATCGCGGCCATTTGCTTCATGCGGCTGATAGGCGTCGCCGAATACATCGGGCGGCAGGTCGGCCTTGTATTCCTCAAGGATGCGCAATTCTTCCCCTTCAGGCTTGCCGGTAGCGGCGAGTTCGGAATTGGGGAATGCGCTCGCGATTTTCTGCATCTTGCCGTAATAGAGCGATTTGTTCAGCCAGTCGGCATTGAACAGGAACGACAGCGCCTTGCGCACACGGATATCGACAAACATGGGGCGGCGAGTATTGAAGATCAACGCCTTCAGCCATTCGGGGCGTTGATGTGCGATTTCTTCCTTGACCACCCCACCCTCGTCAAGCGCGGTAAAATCGTAACGGGTCTGCCATTTGGTGACGTCGAATTCACGGCGCAGGTTATAGTCGCCGGACTTGAACGCCTGAATGGAAATATCGTCGTCACGGAAATAGGTATAGGTGATGGTGTCGAAATTATACTGGCCGACATTTACCGGCAGGTCTTTCGCCCAATAATCCTTCACACGCGCGTAAACAATCTTGCGGCCCGGCTCGACCGAAACGATTTTATACGGCCCGCTGCCGAGCGGCGGCTTCAGCGTCGTTTTTGTGATATCGGCCTTTTCCCAATAAGCCTTGGACAGCACAGGCATCATGGCGAGGATCATGACGCTTTCGTGGTCGTAACCCGGGCCAAAAGTGAATTTGATATCACGCGGGCTGGCGATTTCAACTTTCGTAATCAGGCCATACACGCGGCGGCGCACGGGATGGCCGTCTTTGCGATAATGTTCATAGCTGAACTTGACGTCTTCCGCCGTCATCGGCGTGCCGTCGTGGAATTTCGCTTCCTTGCGCAAATGAAAGGCGATCCATGAACGGTCGGGCGCAACATCAATGCTTTCGGCGACAAGCCCGTACATGGTGAACGGCTCGTCCCAGACGCGCTGCATCAGCTTGTCATTGACGTTTTCCAGCCCTTCGACGTTATTGCCTGTGATAATGTGGTTGTTCAGGTTATTGAACGTGCCGCTTTTCGACAGGCGCAAATCACCGCCCTTCGGCGCATCGGGGTTAACGTAGGACAGGTTTTTGAAATCCGCTGCGTATTTCGGGGTGCCGTGCATGGCAATCGCATGGCTATGCTCCGCCAGCGCAGGCGACGCCGCCAGAAGCATCAGGATGAAGGCGAGGAAACGCAATCAGACCGCCTTTTTTTCCTGCAGCATCGCCTTCAGGTCACGTTGCGGGCGGGCGCCAATATGGGCGATGACTTCGGATGCCGCTATGGAACCGATGCGACCGCATTCGGCCAGAGGCTTGCCGCGGGTGAAGCCGTACAGGAAACCCGCAGCATACAAATCCCCTGCACCTGTCGTATCGACGATACAGGCGGGCGGCTCGGCTGCAACTTCGATCACTTCCTTGTCCGTCACGATGACCGACCCTTGCGCGGAGCGTGTAATGATAGTGAGCGGGCAGGATTCACGGGCACGCAAGACGGCTTCGTTGAAATTCTCCGTCTGGAACAGCTCGAAAATTTCCGCCTCGTTTGAGAACAGGATATCCGTGCCCGTCGTCACAAGGTCGAGAAATTCATCGCGGTGGCGCTTCACGCAGAAAGGATCGGACAACGTCAGCGAAACTTTTTTACCTGCGCCGCGCGCGAGTTCGGAGGCCTTGCGGAAGGTCTGCTTCGCGCGGTCGCGGTCGAACAGGTAGCCTTCCAGATAGGTCACCTGCGCATTTTTGATCATGGCTTCATCAAGATCCGACGGCGCGATCCAGACGCATGCCCCCAGAAATGTGCACATCGTACGCTGAGCATCGGGCGTGATAAGGATGAGGCAGCGGGCCGTGGGCGGGCCGTCTTCGAGCGCGGGAGTTTCAAATTTCACGCCATAGGCCTTGATGTCGTGGCGGAACACGTTGCCCAACTGGTCGTTAGCAACCTTGCCGATATAGCCTGCCTTGCCGCTCATATTGGCAAAGGCAGCAACCGTGTTGGCGGCTGAACCGCCCGATATTTCCATGCCGGGTCCGAGCTTGGAATAAAGGGTTTCCGCTTGTTCCGCCTCGATCAGGGTCATGGTGCCCTTGTGGATACGATTATTCGAGAGGAATTCATCGGCCGTACGGGACAATACGTCCACAATTGCGTTGCCGATGCCGACAAGGTCAAGATTGCTATCTGTCATGTAACCCTCTAAAATGATACAGGTAAGAACATGGCACAAAAACGCAAAACAGACCAGACGAAAACCATTGTTGATTCAGCCATTTTCCTCGCCGGAGAACAGGGCTGGGACAGCATTTCGCTGGACGCTATCGCCAAAAAGGCAAAGCTGCCGCTCAAAACTGTTTCGGCATCCATCAAAGATGTCTGGGCGGCCATGGAACAGGCGCTGCGCAACCTTGAAAACGAAACGACCGCCGCAGTCGAAGACCATCTGGGCGATAACTGGCGCGATAACCTGATGGAAATATTGATGACACGGTTCGAATTTGCCCAGAAACAGCGCGGTGCTTACCTAGCCGTCGCACCGGCCGTGATGAAGCGGCCGAAACTGGTGAAGCGCTTCGGTAAAAGCTTTTACCGCACAATGGAACGGATGCTTGACCTTGCGGGCGCGCCCTGCAAAAAACAATGCAAGCCGCTTTGTGTGGCCGCCATGGGCGCCCTGTTTCTTTCTGTCGTCCATGCATGGCAGCAGGACGACACGCCCGATCTTTCCAAAACGATGGCCGCCATCGACAAGCGCACTGGCACGCTGGAGCAGGCTTTCGATTTCCTGAACGACCTTACTGAACGCAAGTAAACAGCGACGTCTGTTGTTTGTAATATTTTGTGGGAGTTGGCGTTGGCTGTTCGCCAATCGGCAACACGCCGTCAGGTGACGGGTCTCCGACAGGGATTATATTTCCAGCGGGGTCCGTAAAGGTTAGGTTGGATTTCGAGCCGACATAGAGCTTGGCCGAACCATCGTCCCACTTCCCGCCCAGCACGCGTGTATAACCATTCACGCAACCGCAATCTGCGCCCGCACCCGTTGCCGGCGGCAGCGCAAAGCTGGCCGGTTTTTTATGCACCACCTCGGTTTCATCGAGGATTTCGGATTGCAGGCAGACGCCTTCCCATGCGTTGGTGGGGCCAAGGCAGCCATCCCCGTCGGCCGCGACTTCCCCAGGGGCATAAGATTTGCGCTTGCCGTTACACACAATCAACCGGTCGAGGATAGAGCCACCGGCATCAAGGTCGTCGTGGATGGCGAGGTCGTCAAAAAACCATGCGCCCGCTTTACGTGCATATGGCGCAATGACAAACAGACCGTCGCCATTGCAATTTTCTGAGTCGAGCGTTTTTTCTGCACAGGGCAGCCGACCGCCTGCGGCTGTGAATGCGCCGCTGCCAGACGGACCGTGCGACACCAGAACCCAGCGGCCCGTGTCAGGCTTGTCGAGAAGGCTTTTGCCGAATTCGTCAACGATCGAAATAACCCCCTGCGGCGTCGGATTAGCATGCATGCCGTCGGGCAGCGTCAGTTTGCGCGATACGGCGTAGGTAAAGGCATTGCCCCAGCCGTCAAGCCCCTGATCCGTATCCAACCGCAGGGCGCGCAACGGAATGGCGCCAATCCAGACCTGTTTTCCGGATCCGCTGCCCTGCTTGTCGCCGTTGAAAACTTCAACGCCGGAAGGTATGGGCGCATCAAGGCGGCAGACGTCTTCCGCCTGTTTATCAGCCTCTTTTTCGCGCGCGGACTTTAGCGATGACGGACGCTGGATCGGGCGGCTCCTGTTTGTTGCCTCGCGCCCTTCAGGGCATGGCAGGCGGTGTTCGGTTGCGGCATAGATGGTCAGCGCGGTACGGATTTGCTTCATCCGCTCCTTGGTCGTATCGTATTTCTGTTTCTGCAGATAGACGGTGTAATATTGCAGAAAAGCTCCCAGCATCAGCCCCGAGATCACCAGCACAATCGACAGTTCGATCAACGTGAAACCCCGGTTCTTCATAGTGGTAACCGCATCACGACGCGCAATCCGCCACGGTTGCTGTCTTCCAGAAATATCTCGCCGCCATGACCGTGCACAATATCCTGCGCAATAGAAAGGCCCAGTCCGATGCCGCCGGTTTTCTTGTTGCGCGATTTTTCAACGCGGAAAAACGGGCGGAACACTTCATCGCGCAGATCAGGCGGAATGCCGGGGCCGTCATCATCTACGACGATTTCAAAAGCATCCGATTGCTCATAGGCAGTGATCCAGACATGCTTGGCGTATTTACAGGCGTTCGATACTATGTTTGCAATCGCACGTTCTATCGCAACCGGCCGCAGGCGGATCATCATGCGGGTTTCGGGGAAAGTTTCATTTACATTGCTTCCCTGACGCTTTGCCTTGCCGACAACACGATCCAGCACGGTTTTCAGGTCGATCATTTCAGGTGTTTCGTCGCTTTCACCCTTAGCGAAGGTAAGATACCCCTCGATCATCTTCTCCATTTCGTCGATGTCCTGACGCAGGTTTTCGGCGCCCTTGGTATCTTTCGACAACGCCAGTTCCAGCTTCATGCGCGTGAGCGGCGTGCGCAAGTCGTGCGATACGCCCGACAACATGGCCGTGCGCTGTTCCATCTGCCTCTTCAGGCGTTCCTTCATTTCAAGGAAGGCGCGCGACGCCTGCCGTACCTCGTGCGCACCGACAGGTTTAAAATCCGGCACATCCTGTCCCTTGCCGAACTTTTCGGCGGCAACAGCAAGACGCATGATCGGGCGGATCTGGTTGCGCATGAACATCATAGAAATAACAAGCAGCAAAGCAGCACTACCGATAAGCCAGAGAACAAAGATATAAGTGGTCGGGCTGTAAATCCGCCGGTCAGGACAGATGAAGTGGATCGTTTCCTTTGGCCCGATGGCGACGACAACTTCGAAAACCTTGTCCTTTTCGTACGGCCGAATACTGAACGGCGCATCGAGCTTCTTTTTTAAAGCGACCTGAAGCTTTTGCGCGATACTGAACCATGCAAAAGTCTGGAATGACAGTTCCGATTTCTTGATGCTCTCTGCGTCCTGCTTGATCGTGACGGCAAGATCCAGGCTACGCGATGCCTGCTTGATGATCCTCTGCACGCCGGTGTCCGATTTCGCATCGACGATGCGTTCGGTCAGCATGTCGATCTCGCCCGCCAGCGCACCGACCAACTTATCGCTCATCGCGTCCCAATGGCGGTCGAAAAAGATAAAGGCGACAATCAGCTGCAACAGGAAAATCGGTGTTGCCAGAATGACCAGCGACCTTGCGAACAGCGTGCGCGGCAACAAGCGTTGTTTCAAGCGCTTGAAGGCTGTCATCCTTCGGTCCACAGCACATAGCCCTTGCCGCGTACGGTCTGGATAAACCGGGGCAATTTCGGGTCTTCTTCAACCTTTTTGCGCAACCGCGTGACTTGAACGTCAATCGTACGTTCATTCGCGTTCATTTGGCACAGATCCGCAAGTTCTTCGCGGCTTACGACTTCGCCTTTTTTGCTGGCGAGCGCCTTTAGCAGCGTATGTTCAACTGATGTGAGCGTGACGCGTTCATCGCCGCTTGCCAGCTCACCGCGGTCGAGGTCGAGCGCCCATCGGCCGAGGCGGATTTTTTCTTCCTTCTCCGGCGGCTTGGCGGCGATGCGACGCAGGATGGCAGTAATACGCAACAGCAACTCTCGCGGCTCGAAAGGCTTGGGCAGGTAATCATCGGCACCTGCCTCGAACCCGCTAATGCGCGATTCAATTTCGCCAAGCGCGGTCAGCAGCAGTATCGGCGCGGCAAGGCCGCTTTTTTTCAGCGACTTGGTCAGCGCCATGCCGTCCTCGCCCGGCATCATCACATCACAAATGATCAGGTCATAGGCGAGATATTTCAAAATCTCGCGCGCATCGACGGCATCGATCGCCGTCGTCACCAGAAATCCATGCTCCACCAAAAAGCGCCGCAGCAAATCGCGCAGGCGCTCGTCATCATCCACGACAAGGATGTGCGGTTTTTTATCGGGGCTGATTTCGACGGGTTTTGTATTATTCATAACTTCATTTTGGAGTTGTATCCCCATAGGGTTTCAGGATAGGATAACCGCATTATAATTGCACCCCGAAAAGGAATACGACATGGCTGGCTCTCTCATCCCCTACGACGATCGCGATGGTCAAATCTGGATGGATGGCAACCTGGTCCCTTGGCGCGATGCGAAGGTGCATTTCCTGACACATGCGCTGCATTACGGATCGGGCGTATTCGAAGGCATGCGCGCCTATAACGGCAACATCTTCAAGCTGACCGAACACAGCCAGCGCCTGATCGACGGCTGCGAGACGATGGATATGAAAATCGAATTATCTCTCGAAGAAATCAACCATGCCTGCATTGAGACGCTGAAGGCGAGCGGCCTGAAGGACGCATACCTGCGTCCCCTCGCCTGGCGCGGCCCTGAACAGATGGGCGTCGCGGCGCAGGCCACGAAAATCCATTTCGCCGTTGCAGCCTGGGAATGGCCGAGCTATTTCAGCCCCGAGATGCGCGAAAAAGGCATTTCGGTTGTCACATCCCGCTGGCGTCGTCCCGCACCGGACATGGCGCCCGTATCCGCAAAAGCCTGCGGCCTCTACATGATTTGTACGCTGTCCAAACACGAAGCAGAAAAAGCAGGGCACAACGACGCGATGATGCACGACTATCGCGGTCAGGTCGCCGAACTGACCGGCGCGAACCTGTTCTTCGTCTTCAACGGCGAATTGCATACCCCGACGCCCGATTGTTTCCTGAACGGTATCACGCGCCTGACGGTGATGGACATTGCACGTAGCAAAGGCATCAAGGTCGTCGAGCGCGCGATTATGCCGGAAGAATTGAAAAAAGCGGAAGAGTGCTTCGCAACCGGCACCGCCGCCGAAGTCACCCCCATCGGCAATATCGACGGCCAGATCTACAAAGTCGGCCCCGTCACCCGCCTGTTGCGCGAAGAATACGAGAAACTAGTACGCGCACCTGCGGAGGCGCAGCAGAAGAAAGCCGGTTAAGCTTTAACCGCTTTCCATGCCTTCAGTTTATCGGCAAATTTCAGGCCTGCATGTGCGGGGCTCGTGGATGGCAGCCGTTTTAATTTCAGTCGTGCAGAAATTTTCTCCGGCAGGCTCGGCAATACACGCTTCATAAATTCCTGCTCCGATTTTGCTCCGTTGAAAAAGACATGCGTAATGCCCGGGTATTTTTTAAAGAAAGCGGTGAAATCATTTACCTCAATCGTCGTATCATCTATGCGCGCATCGAGGCTGCCATGGCGCTCGCAGAACTTAAGCACATCCCACAGGGCAAGCGCATTGTTTTCGATTAAATCGACGCGTTGCGGATAGCTATCGACAGGCGCATCGAACAACGCCGCCATGATCTTCCAGAGCCCGTTTTGCGGATGGGCATAGTATTGCTGTTCGGTCAGCGATTTCATCCCAGGCATCGAACCGAGGATTAGCACGCGTGAAACCCTCGTCGCGATCGGCGGAAAGCTTTCGGCCTTGTGATGCAACGTCATCGCCTACCCAAATAATTCTCTGACAAGGCCTTCAATCGTGGTGAATTTAAAAAAATCGCCCTTATTGACCGTGACAATATTTGGGCGTTCTTTTTTTTCGCCTAAACTGTTGCCTTTAGAATGCTTCGCGGTTTTATGTCTCTCAAAATTCAAGGGATCAAACTTATTTGCAAATAATAGATAATGACGAATACTTAGCGTTTTCTCATCATAAAAAATCCAAACGATGCATGCAGACGGCTTCTTTTCAAGCCGTCTGTGCGCCTTCTGCACTGCCGTAGTCGTATTTTCGATGGAAGTTTTAACCTGAACATGACGAATGATATTGCCGCATTCCATTGCCAAATCATAACCGGCATTATCGACATCTTGCCGCATCACATCGCACATTTTACCTTGCCTCCAAAGACAAGATGCAATTTCGCCAATAAGTTTATATTCCATCACCTTACTTATATAAGATGAATTTTCATTAATCCCGAGAACAGGCATTCTAAGCCGCTTTGCGCTTGGAAATCGGCTGAACGGGACGTTGCGGCACGCCGTTATAAACAGACAGCGGGCGCATCAGCTTGTTGTCTTCCAGCTGTTCCATGATATGCGCGGTCCAGCCGGTGATGCGGCTGATCACGAAAATGGGCGTGAAGATCGGAATTTCAAAACCCATCAGGTAATATGCAGGGCCCACGGGAAAATCGAGGTTCGGATGGATGCCTTTTTTGTCGATAAAGGTTTTCGACAAAATATCCTCGATCTCGACCCATTTCTGGCCGTTCTTGATCTTGGCCATTTCGTGGAAGTAATGCGTCATATACGGCACGCGGCTGTCGCCGTTGCGATATACGCGGTGACCAAAGCCCATCACCAGTTTC
The DNA here is from genome assembly GCA_038247245.1 of Bdellovibrionales bacterium. Lineage (GTDB taxonomy): Bacteria > Pseudomonadota > Alphaproteobacteria > Micavibrionales > UBA2020 > JAPWJZ01. The sequence goes on from JBBRVE010000052.1 coordinate 15,877, forward strand.
TTGTTCGCCAGCGCGTCATCAATCCATGCCTGCGCATTCGACACTTCGCCGATATTCAGCAGCATGTGCATAACCGCTTCGTTGGCACCGCCATGCAGCGGGCCTTTGAGAGAGCCGATCGCGCCGGTCACGGCAGCATAGATTTCCGACAGGCTGGAAACGATCGTGCGTGCGGTGAAGGTCGATGCGTTGAAACCATGTTCGGCATAAAACGTTAGCGACGCATCGAAGCAGCGCACCACTTTCGAATCCGGCACTTCGCCGAAATACATGTGGAAGAAGTTTTCGGCCATCGTCAGGTCGGATTTCGGCGCGATGGGCTGCTGGCCCTTGCGCAGACGGAAATCGGCCGCGATGATCGTCGGAATTTTTGCCATCATGCGGATCGATTTACGCAGGTTGGCTGCTTTGGAGTTGTCTGCCGCTTCGGGGTCTTCGACGCCAAGGAAGCTGACAGCGGTGCGCAACGTATCCATCGGGTGCGCGTCTTTGCGGAATTGTTTCAGCACTTCGATCAGCTGCGGCGAAATCGCGCGTTCGGCGCGTTCTTGCTTCTCGAATGCCTTCAGCTGCTCGTCGGTCGGCAATTCGCCGTTCCAGAGCAGGTATGCCACTTCTTCAAAGCGGCAATGCTCGGCCAGTTCCTGCACGGGGTAGCCGAAATAGGTCAGAGTGTTGGTTTCATCGAACACCTTGGAAACGCGCGAGGTGTCGGAATGGACGCCGGCGAGGCCTTTGGCGATCTTGATTTCGGCGGGTGCGGTCATAACTTAATCCTTATGATGATGTTCTGCCCTATGAATTAGCCCCTCAGGAGCGCGAGTTCAAGGGCTAAAAACCTGATATATTTCAACGCCATACATATTAATAGAATGTTAATGCAATGTAGTTAGAATAAAGTTACCAACTATGAGGGGAATTCATGGAAATCGCAGCTGTCGCATTGCAGGCTATTTCGGCGCAACAACAGATTGCCGTTCAGGTATTGAAGCAGGCATCTGAGGCGCAGGCAGCGCTTGCGACCATGATTGCACAATCTGCCTCTGTTGGCCGCAACCTCGATATCAGCGTTTAGTAGCGCCTTGAATATTTCACCGACATCGGCGGTTACCCCACAAGCCCTCGCTTCTGCAGCGTCAACGCCCCGGCTTGAAAAACCTATGCAGAAGCTGGCGGACATCATCCTTGAAAACGCTATCCGCGGCAATCATCTCGACATACATGCCTGATATGCTGCCGGGTTACGAGATTGTGATCTCGGAAAAAACTCTGGCCCATATCCTTTCCTATAAAAAAGATATCGAGGACGGAACAGCGGTCGCCGGCGACCGGCTCAAAAAGCACCTCCCCGCTTCATCGACCGAAGAGTTTATCGCAGCCCTGCTCGCGACCAAGCAGCCGCGCATTTTCGCCGAAAGCGAGATCCGCGCCGATGGCACGGATTGGACACACCGTGAACTGTCACTCCTTGGAGATATCAACGTCGCAATGACCGTGGATGTTTTCGACAATGGCGCATGGGACACGAACGATAGCCATTTCAGCCTGCACACGCCTCCACTCAAGGCCGCATTACTGTTTACGCCCGGGCCTCTGCTGGGCGTGGGTACTGCATTTAAGGGCATATCACCCGATTACGCTGAAGTCACGACCAACGGCAATATTGACCAGACAAAATATAATGACCTGATGGAACGGCGGCTGTTACCCTTGTTTATACATGCGAACGATGCGGCTGGTAAAAGCGGGCACAAGGCACTTGTCGTGCTGCCGGGCATCGGCGCAGGTGCGTTTGCGGGCAAGTTTAAGGGGACGATGGGCGGGCATCTTGACCTTGCGCTTCGGCACATGCTGGCAAAGCACGGCGCAAACATGCCCCATATTAGCACGGTGGTGCTGGATGCGTTTAACGAAGGTACAAACACGCGCCAAAATATCGCAGGCGTTGATTATCGCACGCGCCCCTCCGCGCTCAAACCCGCCCTGCCCCAGCTATCCAATCCTGTTTCATGGGAGGAAAACGGCGATGATTTTTTGCAGTATCGCCTTTATAAAGTCGTCGCATGGGATCATGCCTCCCTGCCCGGCAATGATTTTTTCGGCGCAAGCCGTTTTACGGATGATGGCGTCGCTGCCGCCGCGACGAATTCGATGCAAGTGGTGACAGGCGTTTCCGGCCATTACACCAAAGGCGCATACAATCCGCCGAGCGGTTATTCGGATTGGGAAGATGTTGCGGTTAAAAACGGCGTGAATTTGCTTGTGCGTGGCAACGCTAAAATAGCAATGGATGATGGCAGCTATCAACCGCTCACCACCAAGCCACCCGCCAAACCGGCGCGTGCGCCGGCGCCCTGATTACTTCTTGATCGTGAAGTTAAAGATGTTCTGGTCGAAGGAATTGTAATCCTCATACCGCAGCAGTGCGTATAGATCCTTGCGGTGTTGCATGACATCCAGCAGGCTTTCCTGCGTGCCTTCTTTTTTAATCACATCCAGGCCACGGTCGATCGCGCCCATCGCAAGCCGTAGTGTGGTGACAGGATAGATCACAAGGTTATAACCCAACTTTTCCAGTTGCGCCGCCGTCAGCAATTTTGACTTGCCGAATTCGGTCATATTGGCCAGCAGCGGCACTTTGAGCGCCTTGCGCATTGCCTCGAATTCGCTTTCATCGGCCATCGCTTCGGGGAAGATCATGTCCGCGCCTGCATCGATATAGGCCTTGGCGCGGTCGATGGCTTTTTCCAAACCTTCGGATGCGCGGGAATCGGTACGGGCGATCAGGATGAAATTGGGATCGCGTTTAGCCTTGGCGGCAGCGGCGATTTTCTTGACGACGTCGGCCGCGGGCAAGACGGATTTATTGTCCAGATGGCCACAACGCTTCGGGTTTTCCTGGTCTTCCAGATGGCAGCCGGCAATCCCCTGCTCTTCCATCACCTGCACGGTGCGTGCCGCGCTCATCGGTTCGCCAAAGCCCGTGTCGATATCGATGATGCTGGGCAGTTCGGTCACGCGTGCGATCTGGTGACCGCGCCCGGCCACTTCCGAAAGTGTCGTCAGGCCAATATCCGGCAGGCCCAGATCGGCAGACAGCACCGCGCCCGAGATATAAACCCCGTCAAAGCCCTTTTGTTCAATCATCATCGCAGTCAGCGGGTTCATCGCCCCCGGAAAGCGCAACAGCTTGCCGGATTTGAGGGCTTTAGCGAATTCCGCGCGTTTGTCGGCGGCATGTTTCTTGGCAAAGAGCATTTTTTTATGACCGGATTAGCTGGTTGAACACAGTTATTCATTACAGGACTGCCAACGGTGGCACAAGCATGGGTTCAAAGGCCGGAATTCACAAAAAATTGCGACGTTAACATAATATAAACCACCTATGGTTAGAATGGGCTAAACACGAAACAACGGGGGATATGACGATGGCGAAGAAACCGGCAGCAGCAAAGGCAATCAAGAAGGCAAGCGGCGGCGCAAAACGCAGCGTATCCCGCAAAACACGGTCGCCGGCCGCCAAGCTGTCCACCAGACGCCCCGCCTCCTCTCCTCGTCGCGCCGCGCCGCAACCGGCGGCTGATACATCATTCCTGAGCATGCTGGCACAAATTTTCGGCGTACGCCGTGAAGCCCTGTGCAAAAACACCCGTTAAACAGATTTTATAAAAACAGCGCCCTCTCCGGCATGGAGGGGCGCTGTTTTATTATTTTCGCGGCAAAGAAGCGGGAGCTTAGAACAGCCCCTTCTTGCCAACCAGCAAGTTAGCTTCCGGAATTTCGACGTTCAGGCCGAACAGTTCATCCGCCGACAGGTTCGGCAGTTTCTGCACGGTGTCGAGGAAGCGTTTTTGTTCCGCCGCATCCACGATGCCTTCGGTCAGCGTCATAAACTTGCGGATATAATCGGGACGGGTAAAGGGCTTCGCGCCGAACGGGTGCGCATTCGCAACACCCAGCTCGTCGAAAATTTTCGTGCCGTCGTCCAGCGTGATTTCAACCTTGCCGCCGAAGGCCTTCACGTTCGGGTCGGGCGAGTGGTAACGCGCGGTCCATTCCTTGTCCTCGACCGTGCGGATTTTCTGCCACAGCGCGATGGTATCGGGGCGTTGCGCGCGGGCGGGATCATAGGATTTCACGTGATGCCAGGTGCCGTCCTGCAGCGCGACCGCAAAGATATACATGATCGAATGGTCGAGCGTCTCGCGACTCGCCGTCGGGTCCATTTTCTGCGGGTCGTTCGCGCCGGTGCCGATGACGTAATGCGTGTGGTGAGACGTATGGATCAGGACGTCCTTCACCTTGCTCCAGTCCGTGATTTTCTTGCCCATGCGTGCGGCAAGATCGATAAGTGCCTGGCTCTGGTATTCCGCAGAATGTTCCTTGGTGTAGGTTTCAAGGATGGCGCGTTTCGGTTGTCCTTGACCCGGCAGCGGGACGTTGTAATTCGCATCTTTGCCATCCAGCATCCATGCGATCACGCTGTCTTCGCCTTCGTAAATCGGGCTGGGCGCGCCTTCGCCGCGCATACAGCGGTCAACGGCTTCCACAGCCAGCTTGCCGGCATGGGCGGGCGCGAACGCCTTCCAGCTGGAAATCTGGCCTTTGCGCGACTGGCGTGTGGTGCAGGAAACGTGCAGCGCCTGCTGGATCGACTGGTAAATAGTGTCGGTATCGAGGCCCATCAGCGTGCCGATACCGGCGGCGGCCGCAGGTGCCAGATGCGCGATATGGTCGATTTTATGTTTGTGCAGGCAGATTGCCTTCACAAGGTTCACATGCAGTTCGTACCCGGTCGCAAGGCCACGCAGCAGCGCCGCGCCATCTTTACCGGTTTGTTGCGCAACCGCAAGGATCGCGGGAATATTGTCGGCGGGGTGCGAATAATCCGCCGCAAGGAAGGTGTCGTGGAAATCAAGTTCACGGACCGCCGTGCCGTTCGCCCAGGTCGCCCATTCCGCGCTGAATTGTTTTTTCGACGACACGCCAAAAATGGTCGCGCCGCGCTTGCC
>JBBRVE010000053.1:0-20671 GCA_038247245.1 Bdellovibrionales bacterium
CCTCGATCCCGCCGGTCGCCTTTACACCACCGAAAACATCAAACAGATTTTGAACATGCGCGATTTCATGGATTCCATGCGCGGTAGCGCCATCCTTGAAAATAGCGGCGGTGGCGGCGGCCCCGGTTTCGGCCCGCGCGAGCGTCAGGAATTTTCCAACCAGCTGGACAAGATTATCGCCAAAGCGAAGAAGACTTAATTTCTCTTCGAAAGCTCGATCAATTCCCTGATTTTTGGAAGAAAGCCTATTTCAAAGGGTTCTTGCACAACACGTTGCTCTTTGTTTCCTTCTACGCCGTGTTGTACGACTTTCCAGACCATATCATTGACCATCAGCCCACCATCAAGCAGGTATGCGCCATAGATATTCAATTCGACAGCGGGGCGCCTCGTGAGTGTCTTGCCGGAATTTTTGAACGCGTCACAATCCCAGCAAAATATCCGGTAAAGCCCACCAGGGGGAGATGTGTAATAGGCATTGATCGTGTATTCCTTGATCTTGGCATCGTAGCTGTAAAAGCTAATGGGTATGCAGTAATCGCCGCTTTTGTCATCGCACTCTTCAATTTTGCCAAGTACCGCGCTCTTGTCGGCAAAGAGCACAGCATTTTCGGGAAGGCCGTTTTGGCCTGCGACAGCATGCGCGTCGGGCTTGCTGTTATGCATAACCGTATCGCCCAAAAATAAAAGAACAGGGCCATCTTTCAATATGATTGTGTTGCCTGTGTCCCAGCTCAGTTGACCGCCTTGCGCGAGATACTTCCCGATATTCTTGACGGGTGTGATGCAATAAAATTTTCCCGTGTTGCCGCTTTTCCCTGTGCGCTCCTGCTCAGCCCATTTTAAACGTGTCTCTTTTTCGGATGGCCCTTTTGCCGCACCCCATGTCACGCCTTCGCCGCGCGGCCCGGTATAGAAGCTGCCTCTTAAATCGTCACAATTTGTTCCGCTGACATAGGCCGCAGACATGGTTTTTCTTCCGGAAGCGGCAAATGCATATTTGCCTTCGACCTGTTCTTCGGGTGGCACATCGCGGGCAACATAGCCGTACCCTTCATCTTCGCGGTTGTATTTTTGATAGTGATAGAGACGCCCTTCAACCAGCTGGCCAATGGTGCTGAATTTCAGCCAGCAAAAGGCAACGCCTGCTACTACTAGCAAGTAGTACAAAGCTTTTGGCGTCATCTTCATTTTTTACTTGTTCGCCTGCGCGATGATCGTGGGCAAGACAAAGAAATCGATCAGCCCCGCAAAACCAACGCAAATGCCGACGATCATGTGCATGTCGTCGCCAAGGTCGACCATCGATGCGATGCCGCCGACGTTCAGCGCGACAGCCGTGCCCGCAACCATCAAAACCGCACCTGTGCCGCGCACGATGTTCACGACCATGGCCGTGCCGCGCGCTTTTTGTTCGGGGGTTATTTGGTTGCTCATGCGTATTGCTCCAGTTCCGTGCGATCGCTGATGCGCATCGGCAGGGATTTAAAGATCCCCTTGTGCAGGATCAGATTGTAATTCATGCCGTCCTGTTCATCCACGTTGATGTTCTTGTGGATGACGAAATGCGAATAGGAGCGCGCATCGGTGCCCTGAATCAAAATCTGCAGGCAGCGGCGCACGCGGGCAGGGCGCACGCCATCTTTTGCCACGGAATCCAAAATCGGCTTGCCGGGGCGGAACGGGTAATTGCGCGTTTTCGAATTCGCCAGCAGGATGTCGCCCGGCACCGCAATGCTCCAAGGCATAAGCTGTTCCATTACCAGTATGCGCTGGGGCGTGAACTGGTCGATGGTGAAATAGGTGCGGAAGGTGTCTTCTTTGCCGTCCACGATATGCGTTTCTTCCACGGTCAGCGCAATCGCCAGCGTGACGTCCACAAGGTCGGCGGGGTAAAAATTCGACATGCGCACCAGCACATAGGGCATCGCCGCATTCCACTGGGTGCTCAGCACCCCGCGCTTCGACAAAATCAAATCCACGCGCGGGCGGATGAAGCGCGCCGTGATGACCGCGCTGAAAAACACGTTGAGGATCACAAGCCCGATCGACATGACGGCGATAATCGCCACAACCGATGCAATGCGCGCTTCGGTATCAAGGTTCAGCGGCATGTCGTTCGGCAGGTTGATGCCGAACACGCTGGTCAGCGTTTGCAGCACATCCAGCTTTGCATCCGGCAGCGCGATGCCCAGTAACAGCCAGCAACCGCCAAGCGTGACAAGAATGCCGACAGTATATAATGCAGTGATCTTGAAAAAATCGCGCTGGAACATGAAAAGAGCCCCCCGAATATGCCCTTCATTACTGTAGCGGGTTGGCGTAAAAACCCAAATCCCCAAATGCCGCGCGAATCCATAAGTGACGATAAATATTCCATAACATTCAATTATTTAGAAATTGGGTAATTTTATTACACTGTCTTTTCAATGACCTGCAAGGCGATTTGCTTTTTATTTGGAAATTAAGCGTAACTTAATTATTATCGAAAATAATAGGTCATGCCTGAGTTAAAGGTATGCGTTTTTATGGTGTGTAAAAGGGCGGTTTAAGGCGAATGGCCACAGGGCTTACAGACGCGGCTGGAAAAGTATTTGGCAAGGAGGAGATCGACCGGATCCTCTCCCTGCCCATTACGCAGATGCGTATCGAGCTGAAGCACGCCTATCAGGATAAAGCCTTCACCCAGGAACAATTCGAAAGCTTCGTGGATCGCCTCGCCAAGGTTGATAATCTTGGCGGTCAGGTCGCCATCGCCAAGCAGGCGGCCGATAAACGCGAAGTCGGCGACGCCATTGATATTGAATTGAACACGCCCGCCAAACAGCTGCTCTGGGCGGCGGTCATGACGCGCATGATGCGTTCTGACGAAAAGGCGAAGGTTTCCGGCAGCAAATTGTGGAGCCAGATGCAGGATACCGTCGGCTTCAACAACGAAGCCATCGGCGTATCCAAAGTCATCGCGCGTTCGCTGCAAAACGCGGACACCACGTTTGATTGGGGCGCGCCCGGCACTTGGTTCTATTTCCATCCTAAAAAGAACCATATCAATATAGACATGTATTACACGCTGCTGATGGGCTTCGAGCACGTCCGTGCGGTTCACCTCCACGAAATCGGCCACTCGGAATTGTCGAACACCTATTCGCCGACGATGAAGAAGCTGTACGACAAGGTGAAAATCCTCATCGACCCCAGCACGGTCAATCCTGAATCGCAAACCGACCCGACCAAGAAAAAACCGCGCATCAAGATGAAAAAAGCGGAATATCGCCAGCTGATGCTCGATGTCGCCGAATGGCAGCTCCGCTTCAAGCTGTGGCATATGACGGAGGACACCGTCGTCAACCAGTTCTCCGCCAACAAATCAGGCGAGATCAACCAGAACTTCGGCAACTCGCTCAATTATGTCAGTGCCGTGCTGCAGGGCTTTGGCGAATTGATGTCGGGCGACGCGTTCAAGCGCGACGTAAGGGTATCGAGCGACGCGCCCCCCGATGCGAACGACCCCAAACGCGCAGCATGGGAAGAAAAACAGCAGAAAAAAGAAGACGCCGAGAAAGAACGCGCCGAGCGCCTGCGCCGCGCCACCACGCCGCTGACGGATGACGAGTTGAAGGACATCCAGGCCGGCAACATCGACAAGAAAATCGCGCAGAAAATGTTCGACCAGATCAACACAGCCGTGTTGCTGGCCTATTACGAACAGAACGGCATGTTCCGCGGCGTCGATAAAAACTGGGAACGTCTGCATATCATCCCGCAGGATATCCGCCGTGCCATTGATGTTTCCGCCATCCCCGGTGCTGCCGGCAAGGACGCGTTTGAATACCTGATCGATATGTCGGTCGGGCAGGTGAACCCGAACAAGGAATTGATGCGCATTCCGCTCGACCGCACCCGCGCTATCACGCATATGGCGGAACAGGTGGGCGTGAAAAAAGCGACCACTTCCTTCCTCGACCTCAATAGCGCATTTGACGATATGGATGCGGGCGTTGAAAAGTCGGAAGCCGATAACGCCGCCGATTACGCGCGCGAACTGCTCGCGAAAATGAAGATCCAGAACCTGGCGCCCGATGCGGATCCGGTCGAGGCTGTGCTGTTCCTTGCCGCCAAGGCGCATGGTATCCGCAACCTGCAGCCGCAGGCCGCCGACCGCATTTTGCAACACGACCCGTACCAGACGCTGCAGGACAGCTACCGCGCGGTTGTCGCCTATACGTCCGAACAGCGCGGCATGGTCATGGAACATGTCTGGGACACTTACCTGAAACCCTATGCCGATGTCATCCTGAAGGCCTATGAAGAAAAACTCGACAAAAAGGCCGAGCAGAAGAAAGAACAGCAGAAAGACAAAAAGAAAGACCCGCAAAAAGGCGAAAAAGGCCAGCAAGGTCAACAAGGCGGCGAACCGGGTGAATCCGGTGACGGCGAAGGCAGCAGCTCCGGCGGCGCGGATTCAGAACCCGATATCAGCGACAATCAGGAAGAGGGCGAAGGCCAGGACAGCGGTATCGAAATTACCGACGACGATAACGACGGCGAAGTCGATGGCGACCCCTCCGATGACAACGATAACGACGGCGAAGGTCAGGACAGCGACAAGGAAGACGGCAAGGGCGGCGCAGGAGACGATGACGAAGTCGAGCTCGACGACGAAGACATGAGCCAGATCGGCGACCTGAACGAAGACCCGAACGAAGGCCGCGAACAGGAAGCCGCCGAAAACGAAGCCAATGCGAACGATAACGCGAAAGACGGCAAAGATCAGAACGGGCAGGAACAGCAGGAAAGCAAGCCCAAAAAAGTCAGTGACTTCAAGGATAAAGAACCCGCGCGCGAAGACCTGACCGAACAGGAAAAGCAGGAGCGCCGCGAAGCCGCCAAAAATATGCCGGAAGGCAACAAGCTCGACAAAAACACCGCACAGGACACGCAGGATGTCGACCTTGCGAAACTGGCGAAGGGTGATTACCGCGATTTCAACCGTCGCGTTTATGAACTGTCGCCCGTCATTTCGCAACAGGCACGCATCTATCAGAACATTCGCGCCGAACAGCGCCGCGCAATACGCAAGATGTCGCGCGACCAGCATTCGTTCATCGCGTCTGACGGCAACTTCCTGGGCCGTCACGACATGGAAAAATCGCGCCGCACGAAACTGAAGCAGGCTTTCGGCCAGCCCGTGAACGTGGAAGACTTCAAGAAGATCAAGCGTGACGAACAGGCATTTGCCGACAGCACGATTGAAATCATCTCGCTCATCGACGGTTCGGGCTCCATGCCGATGAAAAACCTCGGCAACGGCGTGAATGCAATGGAAGTGGCGCTGCAAAGCGCGGTCATCAACTATATGGCAGCGCGCAAGGCCGGCATCGACGGCTGGATCATCATCTGGGGCAATGCCAAGCCGCTCATCGTGGCATCACCGGACATGCCGCTGAAAGAAGTCGGCGAAAATGTGCAGCGCGTGCGCGGCGGCATCAATAGCGGCACCGCGCTGGCTCCCGGTTTTGACACCACCATGCAAACGCTGGCTGAACACCGCAATAAAAACGGCACCATCAGCGGATCGTCGCATATCATGGTTTATTCCGACGGCGAGATTCAGGACGAAGCCGCCGCGCAAAAACGCATCGAAGCGATCACTGCAGGCACTAAAAACGTATCCATCGACGTCGCCGTGCTGGTGAGCAAGGGAAGCCGCGAGGCACCGACAGAGATGGAGCGCATGATTAACAAGATCACCGCGAAAAGCGGCGACCGTAAAGTAGGTGTGCTGCGCGGCGATGACGCGCGCACGGTGCCGCTGGAACTGTCGCGCCGTACCCTGCAGCGCGTGAAGCGCTTCAAGGTTGAAGTGGTGCCCGATGACCGCAAACGTGCCATTTACAAGGCCGTTTCGCGCAAACTGAACGAAATGTGATTTTTGGATAAAAAGGTTTTAACAGGAGAAACCAAATGGCTGAAGACAAAAAACCCGAATCCCTGATGACCAAGCGCAGGATCGACCTGACGCCCGCGGAAATCGCGAGCCTCAAGCGCCCGGTCGGTATTTCGGGCCTGCCGTACCCCAAGATCAAGCTTGTGGAAGACGCGCAGGGCAACGTCCAGCATCAGGTGCAGATCGTGCAGGATACGCGCAACCCGATCGTTGTGTTCTCCGACATGTCTACCAAAAAGGTCAACGGCATCATGTATCGCGAAATGGCGATCCCCGCGATGATGCACATGACCCAGAAAATCCTGGAGCGTACCGACCCCAGCCGTTCCGACCGCATCATCGCCCTGCTCGGTGAAGCATCCTACGGTAAATCACACGAATTCAAGAAAATCGGCCGCATGCTGCACCCCGATGGCGCGATCCAGGTTGATTGCGGCGGCATGAACATGCACGAAATCCTGTTCCGCACTGTCATCGACTACGGCAAGGGCGTGAAGGATTTGTTCGATAAACGCGTTGAAAGCGGGAAGGTTTCTCCCGATACGCTGGCGACTCTGGAAGAAGAATTCCCTAATTCTGTCATGCGCAGGGATGACGGTTCTGCCCGCATCAACTGGGATGCCGTCGGCAAGCCCGCCAAGAATGACACCGGCGCAACGACAGAAGACCGTGGTGACGCCGTGCGCCGCGCGAAAGGCCTGATGGAATTCCTGTACGAAAAAGAAGGCATTTCCGTCCAGAACAACTCCTTTGGCGTCAAGACTGTGCCGGGTGAATTGTATGAATCATGGATCAGCGGCCGTCCCCTGCTGCTGGACGAATTGACCAAGGCGATCCCGGAATCTCTCGACGTTCTGAACACGGTAACGCAGGTTTTCAACGGTGAAAGCCCGTCTGCACGCGTGTACAACCCGATGTCTGAATCGGGCGACAGTGCCGACAACGACAGCCCGAAATACCTCGATTTCGACGCCAAGGACATGCGCGCCAGCTGGATTTTGGGCGTAGCGGGTAACGAGGCGTCGGACGGTATCACGACCCATGAACTTTCCAAATCGCTCGGCTCGCGCCTTTACGTCATGCGCGTCGGTGATGCGGGACAGGCGGACTGGGCGCACCGTACGTCGCAGGTCTGGACCGGCCTGCCGCTGACGACGCTTTACACTGTGTTTGGCAAAGCGGCCCAGGCGCAGCCCGAAGCCTTCGGAAAATTCCTGGTCGACCTGCGCAAGCTGGAACTGTCTGCGGACGAAGTGAACGCCATTCCGCCGCACCAGATCGAATTCCTGTTAAAATACCCGGACACCGTCAAGGCGGCCAATCAGGTCTCGACGTTCTGGAGCGAGCAGGACCAGTTGTCGCATGACGACAGCCCCTTGCTGATGCAGGATGCGTATAAAGGCCTGGTCGATGAACTGGGCGAGGGCGCACGCAATATCGGCATCACGTTCCGTACCATCACCGCTTCCTATAACGACGCGCGCCACACCACGCCGGAGGCGCGCCCTGTATCCGAAGCAGTCGTCAACCTTGACCTTGCGAAAACCTTCAACGATCTCGATACCAGCGTTATCGGTCAGACAGCGCCCGGCTGGCACAGCTTTGGTGCGAACCTTGCAGAAGCCATCCGGTGGAACATCGTCAACGCAACTGTGGGCATGAAGAAAACCCGCGGCGCGCTGATGAAGCTGGCGAAAGACAACGGCATCACGCCCGAGGATTTCAAGGAAGCACTGCCCAGCGCCGATATCAAGCCGCTGTCACAGCTGCTGAAATTCGACGAAAACCCCGAAGTTGCGGGTTCCGAAGAGCTTATTGCGCTGCGCACCATCGCAACCGCCGCGATCCGCGCCCAGTTCAAGAACATCCGCCAGTCGGATGAAGGCATCATCCCCATGGTGAGCCTGATACGCGCCGTGAAGGAACTGGACGAACAGAAACAGTCGAACCCGCAAACCGTCATCGTGCCCAACGATGATGTGAACACCATCGGCGCATCGCCGCTGCTGGCCGCGCAGGCGATCCCCGTGTTCGACCTGCCCGAAGACGACAGCGAGTTCGAGCTGATGGATTTCCGTGCGGTGCTGGGTGCGCTGGTCGCCCCCAAATACATGGACGAAAACCGCGAGCGTTTCTGGCCCGTCGGCTTCACGCAAAAACTCGACAACCCGCCCGATATGGAGAACCCTGAAAAGGTCGAGCCGTACAATATCGGCGAAGGCAAAGGCAAATGGGGCTTCAACCTCACCGTCCTGAACGCGACGAACGAGAAACAGGAACAGGTCTATCTGTGGCTGATCGAGGACAAGGTGCGTCTCGATAAAACGCAGACCGACTGGCACCGTTATATGCTGGTCGGCCCCGAAGCCATCTCGCCCGACCTCGAGGCGCAGCTGGCCAAGGGCGGCGTGCAGTATGTTGTGAAGGACGATGCCAACACTGCCGAAGCCGTCAACAGCTTCCTGGTCGAAGGCGCGCGCGTGCGCGGCGAAGACAACAAGATGGCGGTTGCCGATGCGAAAGAAGTGACGGAAATGATCGTGAAGGCTTTCGCGGTGCAATGCCCGCTGCCGCGCGTCATGCCCGGCACCGACCCCAACGAGCAGATCATCCCCGAAGATGCGACGCTGGGCGATATGATCCATGAAGCGAAGGAAGCGCCCGCCGTTTTCACCAGCATCATGAAACCGAAAGCAAAAGTTGCCGCACCCGCGCGTTAATCGTGAAAGGATAAAACCTATGCAAGTGAATGCACAATACATGCGCGACGTGCTGCAGACTCTCGCACTTCACGAGGCGACAGACAGCGCGGCGCTCGGCATGAACCACGGCAGCCGCATCGCGCGCATCCAGCCGAAAAGCTGGCAGGCGGATATTATCCGCAAGACTGTCGACCTGATAAGCGCGATGGACCCGACCGAATTCAAAGCGCTGATGGATAATGCGGATATACCTGTGATTTTTTTGCCGCACGATGCCTTCATCACCGCTGAAATCATTGATGGAATCTGCCGCGAAAGTCCCTTTAATAAGATGGTTATTTGGGAAGTTTAAGCGCAAACGCGCGCGCCAGATAAAAATGTCTCTTTCCTGTGACACTGTTCTGTGTCATAGTCACCACATCATAAACCCTAACAAACGGAGGAAATGAATGAACACGTCTGTATTTTCAACATCATTTCCGGGTATCCGCTGACGACTTAAAGTCTCAACCGGCGCCTGGAAGAACTAACGGTCCAGGTCTCAGCCGGAGAATTAATCAAGCCTCCACTGTCACCTACAACACCTACGAACTGACAAAGCTCGACTTGCCTCTATTGGCATTTGGTCTGGATCCGCAACGGTCTTTAACAAGGGAACGCGGGTGCGTTTAATAAACGCCCTGCATCAACAGTCATGAGTGACGAAGAAGAGAAAAAAGAACGGCAGATATCCTACAAGGATGTCATGCGGTTCGCATGGCACTACTGGCGGCCGAACAAGTGGTTCGGTGTCGGCGCAGCGGCGCTGATGCTCACTTCTGTGAGCATGGATGCGATCGTGCCCATCTATACGGGCAGGATCGTTGACGCAATGGTCGGGCACGCGCCCGGCGACACTGCGGCATGGAATGATGCATGGGCGGCTTTCTGGGCATTTGCCCTGCTGGCTTTCCTGCACCAGGCCCTGCGCGTGGGGTCCCTCTATTTCTGGAACGGTTTCGCGGTGCGCAACCTCCAGAAAATCGTGGTGGACGGGTTGTACAATGTGCAGCGTTTCAGTTCCGACTGGCACGCCAACACCTTCGCGGGCGGCACGGTGCGCAAGATTACGCGCGGCATGTGGGCCTTCGACAGCTTTGAAGATACGATCCTGATGGGTATCCTGCCGGCGGTCACGATCATGGTGGGCATGTCGATCATGCTTGGCTTCCGTCTTCCCCTCGTGGGTCTGGCGGCGGGCACGATGATCCTCATCTACTGCGCTGTGTCGATCTGGATGTCTGTTAAAATCCTCGCTCCCCGCTTTAAACAATCGGCTGATGCCGATACCAAAGTGGGCGCGACGCTGGCGGACATCATCACGGGCAACCCGAGCGTGAAATCGTTCGGCGCCGAGGCAAGGGAGGACGCGATTTTCAGGAAAGTCGCGGAAACCTGGCGCGCCAAGGCGATCTGGTCGTGGCAGACGGGGGTGACGGCGGATGCGTTCCGCTCGGTCTTCCGCCTGCTGATGATGGCCAGCATGGTCGCAACCACGATCTATCTGTGGAAAGCGGGACAGGCAACGCCCGGCGACATCGTGTTGGTGATCACCACGTTCTTCATCATCGGCGGCTATCTGCGGGATATCGGGATGCACATTTCCCACCTGCAGCGCGCGGTCGCCGACATGGAAGACATCGTGATGTTCTGGATGCGTGAAGACGACGTGCAGGACAACATCAAGGCCGAACCGCTGATCGTGAAGCAATCGCGCAGACGGGACCTGATATCGTTCCAGAACGTGGGCTTCAAATACCCCTCGACCGACAAATACATCTATAAGGACATGAACATAGATATCTCGTCGGGAGAAAAGCTGGCACTGGTCGGGCCTTCGGGCTCGGGCAAGTCCACCTTCGTGAAACTGATCCAGCGTCTGTATAACGTGACAGATGGCAGGATCGTGATCGACGGACAGGACGTCGCGGGCGTTACGATGGAGTCTCTGCGCAAGCAGGTCGCCCTCGTGCCGCAGGAACCGGCACTGTTCCACCGGTCGCTGTCGGAAAACATCGCCTACGGGCGACCCGACGCGACGCAGGAGGACATCATTGCCGCTGCGAAAAAAGCCTTCGCGCACGAGTTCATCGAAACGCTGCCCAAAGGCTACGATACGCTGGTGGGCGAGCGCGGGGTGAAGCTTTCGGGCGGGGAACGCCAGCGGGTCGCTATCGCCCGCGCCATCCTCTCGGATGCGCCGGTGCTGATTTTGGATGAAGCGACTTCGAGCCTTGATTCGATCTCGGAGCACTACATCCAGATGGCGCTGGAGGAGCTGATGAAGGGACGCACGACCATCACGATCGCGCACAGGCTTTCGACGATCCAGAAAGCCGACCGCATCCTGGTGTTCGACAAGGGCGAGATCATCGAGCAGGGCGACCACGCCAGCCTGATGTCGCGCCCCGGTTCGAGGTACAAGGCCCTGTACGACATGCAGGCCCTTGAACTCGTGACCGACGCCGACCCCGACACCGAACCCAAAAAGCCGCGCATCGTCGTAGCCGAGTAAGGTGACAATGAACAGGAAAAGCCCGCCGGGAAACTGGCGGGCTTTTTTTACGTCATTACCCCATCATGAGGCCAGCGTTTGACTGCGATGTTTCTATGTGCTGCAATAGGATATATTCGCGGTGCGGTTACTGAAATCACGCCAAAAAGGTATAGGTCTATGGAATCACAAAACGCACCGTCTCCCGCTGAAGCTTCTCTTGTGAAAATGCCGCTATTGCCCTTATGGGCGACCGTGGGCAAAACGTATTCGACGATTTGGCGCTATCGCACGGAGTACCTGAAAATTGTCTGGTGCTGGTTTCTGCTGACCGCAATCTTTGTATACCTTTATTCATTTTTTGCTTGGCCGTATTTGCGCGAAGGGGCGTGCTGGCTTTTTGATAGTGTAAAAATCGGCATCGACTCTGCGAGAAATGGCACCGAGATTAATCCAACCTCTGTACCGCATCCAGACCTAAAAAATTTCCATCTTCTGGAGGCGCCGATGGATCTATTCGCTCTATTTGCGGGTTCTTCGGTAGCCGTTGCCTGGCATCGCTTGATCTTACGCCAAGAAAAAATCGTGAGTAGTCAATACCTGCGCCGCGATGCTCTTGTTCGGGATTACTTTTCTTTCGGATTATTGTTTTGGGTGCCAACATGGCTCACATATTTGATTCCTGAGACGTGGAAAGTGGTCACGTTAGTGTTACTTGCCATTCTCATGATCGTATACACACGCATGCCTATTATTCTTCCAGCGAGGGCGTTGGGTTCAAAGGAAGTGACGCTGAAAAAAGTGTGGGAAAAAACCAGCTGGAATTTCTGGCGCATTTTCTGGGGATGGTTACTTGTTTGCTTGCCGATGCTGGTGTGTATCTTTATCTCGCAATATGGCTGTACATCAAATATCACAGGGCCCATCATGTATACCTTGAATTTGCTATACACAGTTTTCATCGTTGTGCCATTTTCTCTAACGTTTCTATCTTTGGCTTATCAGCATTTTTTCGAGAGAGAGACATTGTAATGACGAAGCGAGCTAACTTGTGATGCCCTAGCCATATGTTCATTTTCTTCCACCCGCCGCCCGTTCTTGCCATCCTCGCCGGCCTCGCCGGTTGTCCCGTGCCTGCGCCTGTGGTGGCGGGGGTGGAGTTGAAGGTCGAGAAGCCGGTTTATATCCAGACGTATAGCTCGGCGCAGCTGGGGCGGATGAAGAAGAAACAGACGGTCATTTACAAGGGCAGGGAGGTCAGCGGTATCCTTGGCTTCACGCAGGGCGATGTGTCGTATCGCTATACATCGGATTATAATGTGCAGAAAAGCGGCGGCGTTGCCTGCCTTGGCATGACGGAGGTGAAACTGACCGTCACCTATAGCCCGAAAATTTACATTTCAACCGACCATGATTTCCTCGGCTGCAGCGTGAAGCATGTGATGAAGCACGAACAGCAGCATTACGACGCGGATACTACCATCCTGACAACGCATCTGGCGGCGTTGAAGCAGGCATTGGTCGCGGGCGCAAACAAAATCGGCGCGCGCGGCCCGGTGATTGAAGCTGCGATTGAAACGGTCGAGGGCGATATGCGGCTTGCCGTGATTGAGGCGATGCAGCCGATTGTCAAAAAAATCCGCCGCTTGCGGCTGAAAGCACATTCGGGTTTTGATTCCGAGGAATCCTATGCGCGCGACACCAAGGCCTGCGCAAATCCGTTATAAATTATTCACGCCCCGGATCGGATGAAAAATCGGCCGCAGCGATGCTGTTGGCGAAGGGGGTTTTTGATTTTTCATCCAGAAACCGTTCGCCATCCAGTCGTTGGTATGCGTAATTGTGAAGCCATGGCAGCATTTTTGCCAGAGACCAGCTGACGGGTGCGTCGGTCACTTCGATGGTGACGGATTTCACGGCGGTATCGTCGCGCGCGGCGGATTTCGGGGTCTGCAGGTCGTCGAAGTGCACGAACATCGGGTATTGCGCGTCGGTCAAGGTCACGCTGCCGCTTTTTTTGTCCTGCGGGAAGGCTTCGGCGAAAATTTCGGCGGCATATTCACGGTCGCGCGCATTGCTGCGCAGCAGGGCGAAGACGAATTTTCCGGGCGCGGTTTCAATGGCGACCGCTTCGCCGTCAAGGTCGAAACTGGGCGGCAATCCGGTGAAGCCAAGGCCCGGATGGATGGTGACGGCGCGCACCGCGCTGCCGCTTTTCGCGCCGTCCGGCGTTTGCAGCGTGACGGTCATGCGGTAATGCCATGTTTCCGACGGCGTCGCCAGCAACCACGCCGCCACAAGGCAGGCAACGGTCAGGCCTGCGCGGATACGGTTGGTCATTTTAAAGGGGAGTTTCATTCGGGCGCATCGCTTTCGCTGAAAGGTTGCTGCGCCTTGCTGGATGACAGGATGCAGGTCGTAACGTTACTGGCCTTCGGTGCCGAAATAAACCCATTCCTCGCCAAGGCGCGCCTTTTTACCGGGCAGCAGGATAACACCGTCGACGGGCGCGTGATAAATATGGCCGTCGTCATAACGCAAAATCGGCATGCCCTTCTTGACGGGATCGAGGTGCTGCCAGTCCTTCAGGAATTTTCCCTCGCGGTCCTTCACCAGCATGGCCTTCATGCGGGTAACGGTCGGCGGCTCGCCGCGCGTGGTTTCATAGGGCTCGGCCATGCCGTGATGGCTCAGCGCAGCCCGCAGCGATTTGTAACCGACAACCGCCGATTGCGGGTCTTCGTGCAGCCCGCATTCGATCAGCAGCGCCATTTTTTTCTGCGCGAAGGCATAGGTCGTGGTGTCGCCCTGCAGCAGTTCCGGCTTGTCTGCATACATGTCGTTCCAGCCGGTAACCCAGTAGGGGATGTTCAGCGCCGCCGCGAAATCTTTTTGTTCCTGCGTGTCGTTGTCGAGGAACAGGAACGGACGGCGGCCGGATGAATAGGAATGCAGGTCCAGCAGCACATCGCAGTTGTCGATCAGCGCGATCAGTTCATTCGCCAGAGCGTATTCGTATTTGTGGATCTTGGCGTGGGCCTTGATGACGCGGTTGAGGTTCGCCTCCACATACCGCACGTCGCGCTTGTACGCTTCGGGGTTGCAGATCGGCACCATGACCAGCTTGCCTTTTTTCAGGCCAAAGATGCCGCTGCGCAATTCGATCGCGGTACGGGCGATGGCATGGGTGCCGCATTTTTCGTTGCCGTGAATGGCGCCGAAAACCAGCAATGCGGGGCCGGGTTTTTGCGTGTCGAAGACAAGGGTATCAAGCATTGGAAACCTCTCGCGCCGGACGGCGGGCATCGGTAAATTCTGGCTTTATTTTTACCATACGCCTGCCAATTTTGGCAATCCCGCGCCATTTTCCCCTGCGCGAGACTATATTTTAGGCGCTTTGGGGGTTTTGGCCGATTTTTTGGGCGCGTTGAACACCACGTTCTGGTTCGTGGCATCGAAGGCCACGCCCAGAAAACCCGCCTTGGTCAGCGTTTTCTGGCTTTCGAGGTCGCAAAGAGGGACCTTGACGGAGGAGGGGGCGGCGGCATCGTTGAAGTTGCCCTTCAGCCGTTGCTTCATCAGCGGGCCGACCTTGGCGTACATGTTGTACAGGTCGGAGCCGTCGATATCGTCATGGCCAAGGCTGTGGATGGCAAGGCCTTCCTTCAGGAACACCGACCAGCTGAAGAAGTTGCCGGTGGTGACTTCGGCCAGCGCGTGCTTGCGGCCTTCGTTTTTGGCAACGCCCAGCCACTCATCGACCATAAAGGTCATGAGCCTGTTGCCCCGGAAATCGGGATGCACGATCACGCCCTGCAAAACAGTGATTTCTTCGGGCTTGGCGTTCAGGATCATGTCCGTCATGCCGGATTTGGGGTTTTGCGCGGTGGGGTGCAAAATCACGCTCTGCGCGATCAGCTGGCCTTCGGACATGATGCCCAGCACCATGTTGCCCTTGGCGAAATGGCTTTCAAAAAAGCCCTTTTCCTTGCGCAGCAGGTAATTCTGCTCCTCGGCGGTCAGGCTGTCGAAAACGTCGTCCTGCAGCTTCAGGATCTGGGGGATGTCTTCCGCACCCAGCGCGATGATGGTGTAGGGCGCGCCGGTCTTTTTCAGGGTGCCGGATTTCAGGATGTTTTTGTTGTCGTTGGTGGTCATGTGGCTGCTCCAAAATGAATGCGGTCAAACGGCGCCCCGGAGGGTGTCGTGATATTCAGGTATTTTGGAGGTTTGCCCGTTTAAGCCACGAGGAAGGCTCCAGCCGCTGTCAGCGGCTGATACGTCGGTCGCGGGCCTGCGCACCGCAAATAGCGGAAGAGTAGGCGTGGGCCAGATTATGAGCTGTTGCGATAATCATGATGGAGATACTGTATAACGATTCGTTTTCAGATTATATAATTATTTTCCATGTGTCATTTTTATCCATATTTATCAGTAGTTTCGTCTTTTACTGGATTTTGCCCCCTGCACATTGCATAGTGAGTTCCAGCGCGGGTGCCTCGGGCGGGTATCAGGCGATTTAGCAAAGTTTTTCCCGGAGATTTAGTAATGAAAAAATACGTCCTCTTGACCGCGCTGGCGATCGTGATCGCTGCGCCGGCTTACGCGCAGACTTCCAATGAAACCGCCGTAAAACGCACCATGACCGCCGTTGAAAAAGCGGCAGTGGAACAGGGCTTCTCGCCCGCAGGTCCCGGCGCGATGAACAACGATGCAGGCCTGTCGCCCGCACCTGAATTCGATGCAGCACCCGCTGCGCCGGTCGTGCAAAAAATCTACAGCAACACCGATACCGGCGTCAGCGCCGATATGGCACCGACCGCAACGCCTGCGCTGTCGCCTGATGTGATGCCTGCGGGCGCAGCGGCTGCGCCCTCCGGCAACCGCCCCAGCCTGGTCACCACCGGCGAGAACGGCCTGCCCAAGGGCCTCGTCATGAACGGCCCCGGCACCGCGGAATACAAACGTAAACACCGCGCCAAGAAAAAGAAAAAAGCGGCAATGGAACAGGCAGCACCGATGGCGGCCGAAGAACCCGTTGCTTCGCCTGAAGTGAAGCCGGAAGCGGCACCGTATGTTGCGCCCGTTGCTGAACCCGTGATGGAAGCACCGCCCGCAATGCCCGAATCCACGCCCGCACCGCTCGCGGCGCCCGTGACACCGGAACCCGCTCCTGCCGAACTGCAGCCCTCGCCGGGTCCCGACCCGTTGGCAGCACCTGCGGATCCCTTCGCGCCCCAACAGTAAGCGCGGACTGACAAAACAAGGAAAAAGCCCGCGCAAGCGGGCTTTTTTCATGCGCGACTGTACGCGGATACCGCAGGGAAGGGGATTTTTAAGCCCTTTGGGGTATGATGTCTCATGGAGTGTTCCCGCATGAACAAATACACGCTAATCGCCATCCTTGCCCTTGTAACCGCTGCGCCGACGATATCTTTCGCGCAGGAGGATTATGCGGATACCGAACCGGCAGATGTGACCGATACCCCCGCCGCGCAAAACTGGCGGCAGAAATGGGCGCAGGAAAAAGGCGCGATTGACGAGGCAGCGCGCGCGCAATACGAAGCGTTGTCACCGGCACGCAAACAGGCGATCACCGACCGCATGAAACTGGGCCTGAAACGCCAGCAGGAAAAGGCCGGACAAACCGGCGAAGCGCAGGGCAGGAAAATCAGCGATAACGCACACGAGATGGCAAAGGATGCGTCACGCGAGTTCGAGGAATGGAAGCGCGGCGACGGCGCGAAGACGACCAAATACGCCGGCAAGGCGAAGGAGGCGATGGAGCAGCTGCAGGCCACGCAAGGCAGCGACGCCTATCACAACCGCCAGAAAATGAACGACTTCAAATACCACCATGTGGACGAGGCGCATCAGGTGCAGCGCGCCTATCACGATTACGCCCGCGACCACCCCGGCGTCGATGCCGCAGCCGACAGCGCGAAGGACTGGTGGGCGAAGCGCAAACAGGCGCAGTAATTACGCTTCGTCTTCGCCGGAATATTCCAGCGCGGCGCGTGCGATTTCAAAGCTGAATCCTGCGCGGCCCAGCACGGCCATTTCTTTCTGGCGGTCTTTGGGCTCGGTCGCCTTGCCCAGTTTCTTGCGCTTCACCAGTTTCAGCGCGGCCTGCAATTCCGTTTCTTCATCGTCATGGCCCTCCAGCGCGTCCGTAACCGCGCCCTTTGGCAATCCCTTGGCGGAGAGTTTTGCCATGATCGCGTTTTTTGACCGCCCCTGCCGGCGCAGCGAGGTCACGCGCGCCTCCGCAAAGCCCTTGTCGTTCAGCAGACCGCTTGCCACATAGCGCGTCACAAGGTCGTCGACCAGCGGATAGAACTTCTCGGGGTCGTCCTTGTGGAAATGGCAGGAACGCATGATTTTGCGCCGCATCACGCGCCGGAAATTCTCGGCGCTGGTCGCATAACGCTGCAAATAGTACAGGGCGGCATTTTCCAAATACTGTTTGGTGATCTTGCGGGGCTGTTTTTGCTTTTTGGCGGTCACGGCTTACTTTATGCTATGTTGTGAAGGCGTTAAAGCGGAAGGGTGCTATGGCTATTCGTATCAAAAAAGACGGCTCGGTACAATCGGGGTTGGTGGACGATAACATCGTCCAGCCTTTCCGCCTCGAAAAATCGAACGTGCGCGGCCGCATGGTGCGCATGGGTGACGTGCTGAAGCAGATCATGCAACAGCATGATTACCCCGCACCCGTATCGGCGCTGTTGTCCGAAGTCGTGACCGTCTGCCTGCTGCTCAGCGGCATGATGAAATACGAAGGCGTGTTCACGCTCCAGATCAAGGGAGACGGGCCCATCCGTATGCTGGTCGCCGATGTCACCAGCAAGGGCGAAGTGCGCGCCTATGCCGGTTTCGATGAAGCGGCTGTCAAGAAAGCCGCCAAGCGCAAGCAGGACCCCGTTAACCACCATTACCACCTGATCGGCAAGAAGGGCTATATGGCCTTCACCGTCGATCAGGGCGGCAGCGCGAATGACCGTTATCAGGGGATTGTCGAGCTGAAGGGCACGTCAATCACCGAGGCCGTACAGCATTACTTTACCCAGTCCGAGCAGATCAAGACATCGTTCAAGATCGCCGTGCATCCGCAGGATTCACAATGGCGCACGGGCGCGATCATGATTCAGCAGTTGCCGGACGAGGAAGCCAGCAAGGGAGTCGAAAACCCGCTGGAGGACTGGACGCGCGCGGCCATGCTGCTGTCCACATGCTCCGACGGCGAAATGCTGTCGCCGGTGCTGGCGACATCCGATGTGCTGTACCGCCTGTTCCACGAGGACGGCGTGCGGATTTATTCGCCCACGCATGTGCGCTTCAAATGCCGCTGCTCCGCCGAAAAGGTGGAAAATATCCTGCGCACCATCCCCCGCGCCGAACTGGAGGAGGAGTGCGAAAAGAACGGCAAGGTGTCGATCAAATGCGAATTCTGTTCTGAAGAGTATGTGTACAAAGAAAACCAGTTGGATGAAGTGTACGGAGAGAAAGAATGAAAATGAAATTCCTTGCGATGCTCGCCGCCGTGCTGCTGCTGGCCGCCTGCGAGGGCGCGCCGCCGGTGACGGAAACGCCCGGCCTTTCCTTTGACACGCTGCCGCAGATCAGCATGAACGTGGCGCGTATTGAAATCGTCGATGCTTACCAGCCGCCCATGAAGGCGCCCAACGTCGATCATTTGTTCAAGCTATCGCCGCGTCAGGTGGCACATAGTGTGCTGGAAAGACAGCTGGTCGCCAATGGCTCGATCAACACGCTGCGCGTAACGATCGAGGACGCGTCGGTCGTGAAAAAAGACCTGCCGTTATCGCAGGGCATCACGGGATTTTTCTCGAATGAAGAATCCGAAGGCTATACAGCCCGCGTGCACCTGAAATTCGACCTGCTGGCCGAAGACAGCCCCGGCCATGTGCTGGCAGACGCCTTCGTAACATCGGAGCGCAGCCAGACCCTGCTGGAAGACTCATCCCCCGCCGACCGCGACATGATGTATTTCACCTTCGACGAAAACATCATGAAAGATTTGCGTCAGGGCATCGAAGGCACGGTAAGACGGACATTTGGGTGGAAGTGAGCTACAGGAGTTGATTTTGGATACAAAGAAGAATTCTGATATTTTGGAACTACTAAAAAAAATCTGCCTAATCCGGACTTCTACATTGTAGTTCTAGCTCAATTTTTTATACCTGTTTTTGTGCTTTTAAATACGCCATCTATCTACCGGTTTCTAGAACGGATCGGCCGAGACGACATTGTTGTGTTAAATAAAGAATTTAATCTTTTGATGATCTCGGCGGGCGTCTTTGCGTTGATTAACATTGCATTTTTGATAAGTCATTTTTTTATAAAAGGTTACATAACGCCAATCTTCAAAAACAAAATCTATTTATACTGGATTGTAGTGGCTAACTTGGGCTTAGCTTGCGTGTTTCTGCACTGCACCTTTAAGCCTATATACGGAACCTAAATTTATTTAACCCTTCCAGAACCGCGGCATCAGCACCACCAACAGCGTCAGGAATTCGATCCGGCCGAACAGCATCGCGAACGACATGACCCAGATAGATGACTGGGGCAGGTTGGCGAAGTTGCCGGAGGGGCCGATGAGGTCGCCCGTGCCGACGCCGGTGTTGGAGATGGCGGAGATTGCGCCAGAGAATGCGGTTTCGAAATCGAGGCCGGTCAGCTGCAGCGATACGCCGATAATCAGCCACGACATGATGAAGATGAAGAAGAATCCCGCAACGGCGGACTGCACCGACGGCTCCACCAGCTTGCCGTTATAGCGCACCTGAAACACGCCATGCGGGGTAATCAGTTTCGAGAGTTGCTGGCGCAGCATCAGGAACAAAATCTGCAAACGGAAAATCTTGATGCCGCCCGCGGTCGAGCCGGAGCAGCTGCCCATGAAGATGGAGATAAAGGCGATGCCGACCGCGAAGTGCCCCCAGTCGCTATGGTCGCCGTTCACGAAACCGGTCGTGGTGATATAGGAAACGGTCAGGAACAGCGCGTTCCGGAAAGCCTCGATGCCGTGCATTTTATCCGTATGCATCAGCCACCATGTGCAGGTGACGGTCATGATGCCGATGATGGTGAAGAAGGTACGCACCTGGCTGTCCTGCCAGATCGCGCCACGGTCGCCGCGCAGGAAGCGCAGGTACAACACGAAGGGGATGCCGCCCAAAATCATGAAAGTGACCAGGATCAGCTCGATGATCGGGCTGTTGAACCAGGCAATCGCCGTGTCATGCGTCGAAATACCGCCCGTCGAAATTGCGGCCATGGCATGGCAGATGGCGTCAAACGGCGACATGCCCGCCGCATACAGGAAAGTCCCGCACAGGGTGGTCAGCGCCGCGTAAATCAGGACAAGGAACGCCGCCATTTGCGATGCCGATGGCATCACCTTTTCGATCTGGAAGCTCTGGGTCTTGAAAATCTGCATCCCCGAAATCTGCAGCAGCGGGA
>JBBRVE010000054.1:0-20645 GCA_038247245.1 Bdellovibrionales bacterium
CCAATATCACCGCCATGCGCCACCATCTGGTGGAACATATAGAACGGCTTCTCCGTCGCAGAGCGCGGGCGACGGGTGCAGATGATGCTGCGACTCTTGCGCAGGATTTCGGTTTGCACGAACAGTTTGCTGAATGCTGGGTGCGCGGCATCTGCGGCGGCTGGGGCAAGCACTACTTCTGCGTAGCTGGTAACTTCGATCGTACGGCGCTTGCGGGAACGGTTTTTGATGCGGCAGCGGCGCAGCTCGATATCGTCCTCCGGCGAGACAACAATTTCCGTATGCATTTCGAATTCGTTGTCTGTGCGGCGGAATTCTGCACGGCCTTCCGAGAAGATAACTTCGTAAGATGGCGATTTTTTGAGAGTGGGTTGATAACCGCTCGACCACAACTCGCCCGTCGCAAGGTCGCGAATATAGCAGAATGATCCCCAGTTATCACGAGTGGCGTCTTCGCGCCAGCGCGTGAGCGCCAGATCGTTCCAGCGGCTGTAGCTGCCGCCACCATTCGTGACCATGACATGGTAACGACCGTTCGACAACAATTGCACTTCCGGCACGGGCGTATTCGTGCTGTGCAGGACGCGGATCGGCATATCGGGAACCGAAGACTGGGTCGTTTGTGAGGAATGACGCGAGGTTTCAAAGAACATCGTCGCCTTCGGAATTTTTTCATGCAGCAACAACATCGTGGCCTGAAACAACGGGTTGGCCTCGAAGCGCTTCTGCATCGGGCGGTCCAACAGGAAATAACCAAGCGACAGCAAACTCATGCCCTGGTGGTGCGCCATGAAAGAACGGATGACGGCACGTGCCTTGCCGCGTGGCAGGCGTGTTGGGGTGTAATCAATGGCCTCGTAAAGGCCGAAGCGACCCTCGTATTCCTCGGCCGACAGGCGTTGCATGTTGGCGCACGCCTCTTCCGGCAGCACCATCAACGCCATGGTCGAGGCATATGGTGCCACGACAAGGTCATTACCCAACCCGCGCTTGATGCCCAGATCTGGCACGCCGAATGCCTTGTATTGGTAATTCAGATGCGCATCGAAAGTGTTATAGCCGGATTCCGACACGCCCCAAGGCAGGTTGTTTTCACGCCCATATTCGATCTGGCGGCGGACGGCAGCCTTGTAAGTCTGGTTGATCAGCGTTTTGTCGAAAGTCGGCATGACAAGCAGCGGCATCAGATATTCGAACATCGACCCGCTCCACGATACCAGCGTGGGGTCGGAATGCTTGCCGGTCAGTTGGCGACCCAGTGCGAACCAGCTTTCCTGGGGAATCTGCCCCTGCGCAATCGCAACAAAGGTGGCCAGCCGTGCTTCGGAGGCCAGAAGGTCGTAGAGTCCCGGATCGCGCCGCCGGTCCTGAACGTTATAGCCAACGACGAAAAGATGGCTGTCTTCGTCATATAGGAAGCCGTATTCCATCTGCGCCATTTCATTGCACATCAATTCCAGCTCTCGGATCGTGGCGATACGTTCGAGCGCAAGATCGCTCGCGGCTGTAATATGTTGGCGAAGGGACGACAGGGCGGATTTTTCCTGGGGGCTGTCCGCTTCGTTTATGCGTGTTTCGATTGCGGGCAACAGTGTGGAGACATAACCAGCCAGTTCGCGCAAATTGGGGATACGGTCAAGTTCGGGCAAGGCGACTGTATAATTCGGTAAACTGTCGTCGAAAACCCACGGCGTCAGCAATTTCAGGTCGGCCAGCGCATCGACGCATTGTAACGAGAGGTTTTCAGCCCAGCGGTTGACTTCGTGGTTGCCCGCGTTCAGCGCAGCACGCTGGAACTCAATGATGACGGCATTCAGATTTTCGATATAGCTGCGCGCCTCGCGGAGTGTTGCGGGCCCGGACTTGCCGCTGGCTGTGAACTTTCCATTCATCGCCTTCAAGGGGCCGGGCGCGAAGGTGGCGGCAAGATCGGTCACAAGATTAAGCGTATCCTGCAAACCGCCGAAAAGACGTGGCGAGAAAACGGGCTGGTCAATCAGTAGCAAAAGACCCGGTGCCAGCGTCAGCAAATGGCCCGCCAGGTTGCCGCTATCGACCGTAGAAATATACAGCGGGTACATCGGTTTCAGCGTTTGCGTATCGTACCAATTATAAAAATGCCCCTGATGACGGCTCAGGGTATGCATCACACTGAGCGTATCCTCGGTACGGCGCAGCAGCCTGCCGGATGAGATATAACCGAAATCATAGGCTGTGAGGTTCGCCAGCAGCGCCATGCCCATGTTTGTAGGCGATGTCCGGTGTGCCACCGCTGCAACAGGCGTTTCCTGCATGTTATCGGGCGGCAGCCAGTTGTCTTCTGGCCCTACATAGGTTTCGAAGAATGACCAGATTTTACGGCTGATACGGCCGAGGTAATTGATTTGATCGGCACTCAGACGCGGCTCGTGGCTTTCCACGGGCTGACTTAATTTCCATGCGGCAAGTGGCAGGAGAAACCAAAGCGCAAGGTATGGCGCTGCTGCAATGACTGCGGCTGTGGAAATAGATGACAAATACAGACCAAGACCAACGGCAAATGCGGGGGAAATCCAGAATACGCGGAAGGCGCTGAGAATATCGGGTTGTTTCTGCGCGTTCGACACGCTAGAGGGATTCCATTCCAGCAGGCGTTTTTTGGCGACCAGCATCCGCCAGATTACGCGCAGGATGGCATCGGTATGGTAATAGGCTTCGTATGGCAGACACAGGAACACAAGTCCTGCATTACCGAAATGCCGTCCAGTCGAGGCAAGCGTGCGCATCCAGTGCTGACGCCAGCTGACATCTGTGGACTTGCGCGAAAAATCGAGAATGGAGGCGCCCAGTGAAGGTATCAAGAGCAGACCGGCAACCGCGACGCTCCAGAATGCCGGTGTTGCTGTATACATCCATCCAAACATCAGCATGACTACAAGCGCGAGAGGCACAATGCTGCGGCGCAGGTTGTCAAAAATTTTCCAGCGTGACAGCGCCGAGAGGCTATTTTTGACAAGCCTGCCTTCGCCATCCGGCACGTACGGCATCATCCACCGGGCAATTTGCCAGTCGCCCCGCACCCAGCGGTGGCGGCGGCTGACATCGGCACTGTAACGCGACGGGTATTCTTCGTAGAGCTGCACGTCGCTTAAAAGGCCGCTACGCGCGTGACAGCCCTCGATCAAGTCATGGCTCAGGATACGGTTTTCGGGGAAACGTCCTTTTAATGCCTGCTCGAAGACGGCAACGTCATAAATCCCTTTGCCGACAAAAGAGCCTTCGTTAAATGCATCCTGATACACGTCCGAAACGGCACGGGTATAAGGATCAATGCCGGGCTCGCCGCCACACAGCTGAGCGTAAAGTGACGCATTCGTGCCGGGCAGGCTGACCGCCACGCGTGGTTGCAGAATGCCGTAACCCTCCGTCACGCGCCCAGCCGCTTCATTATAATATGCGCGGTTGAGAGGGTGAGACATGACGCCCGCAAACTGGCGCACGGAATCGCGCGGCAGTTCGGTATCTGTATCGAGCGTCACGACGTAACGCACGCCGTTCAGCGAGGCCAGCCTGCCAACGATGCGGTTAAAGCCATCAAGCTTGCCGTGCAGCAGGAATTCGTTGAGGTCGCCCAGCTTGCCGCGCTTGCGTTCATAGCCCATCCATATTTTTTCCTGCGCATTCCAGCGGCGCGGGCGATGGAGCAGGAAGAAAACATCACGTTCGGCATCGGCATATTTTTTGTTGAGCGCGTCGATATTGCGCTGCGCGTGATCCAGCAATGCAGCATCCTGCGGCAACACTTCCTGCCCCGCATCCGTGAAATCGGTGAGCAGGCAAAAGGACACGTTATCGTTCCGATTTGCGAGGAAACGGACTTCGACCCCTTCCGAGAGGTCATCGACGCTTTTGTGGCTGGTGATGAGTGTCGGCACGACAACAATTGTCTTGCTTTCTGCCGGTAGTCCTTTTGAAAAATCGAGGCGCGGCAAGTGTTTGGGAACAGCAAACATCGTCGCCAGCCAGTTGACAAGCCCAAGCGCAAGATGGCTTGAGCCAAAAAGAGCGGTGAGTGCAATGCCACCCACAAGAGCGTCCGGCATACCTTCACTATGCGCATTCCAGGCAAGCCAGGCGGTGACGGTAAAAGTGATCAACGCAACGATACCAAGATAAGTTGCTAGCGGATATGCGCCGCCTGCGCGCCGGATAACATCGGCCAATGGCGGACGCATATGCGTCACTTTTTCCAGTTGCCGCAACCCCTTGTCCACAAGAAAATAACCAACATGTCGTTCACGCTCGCCTTTGGCAGCGGCGGCAAGAGCGATAGCCTCCCGCGCGACAAGCTCTTCTGAAATATGTGAATGCTTCGCTATTTTTTCGACGCTGTGGCGGTAAACGTCACGTGTCTGAAAATCCATGCGCGCATACATTTGCGCGGGATCGGCGCGCAGTTCATGTTCAACGACGCTCATATCCTCGACAAAGGTCCGCCAGTCCATTTTGTTGAGGAAGCGGAGGCCGCCAATGCTGTTGCTGACCGATACCTGATCGGAGGCCTGCTGACGCGTTTCGTTATAGACAACCTGCTCTATCGTCGAGCCCTGCTGAGACAGACGCTGTTCGATCCAGGTCAACGGCAAAGCAAGCGCAGACCCCTGCCCCTGCAACCGGCGCACCAGTTCGGCCACAAAAGCGCCATCGAGGCCGGGGTTGGACCGCGCCATGTCGGCGATCACAAGGATCAGTTCGGTCGGGTCGCGGTGTACTGTCGCGATCATTTCGGTCGCCCAGTGATCGACGAGACCGCGGCTGTCGCAATCGCGCGACAACCGCGTCGAAACGCGGCGCAGGTTTTCGATCAGCGCAAGGCGCAGCATGATAGGAATCGCCCAAAGTTCGCCCAGTTTCAGCGGCGCTATTTTCTGGTAGTTAGAAATGAACAGCGTTAGCATTTCTTCGGTAATGCCGGCATCGCTGTGCGAAATGATTTCGAGCGCAATGTCGTAAACACGGGGCAAGGAATCAGATGGGCCTCTGGCAAGGCGCGGCAGCCCGCGGCTATACCCCTTGGGCAAGTGGCGTTTGGCGATCTCAACCTGTTCTTCGATCAGGTAAAAGTTATCGAGCATCCATTCGCCAGCAGGCGTTACCTGCTGTTTTGACGCCACCGCATCCACCAGCACCTGATAGGCCGCATGAATGACTTCTTCGTTATCGGCAAGGCGCGCTAAAAGGCTGTCACGTCCCTGCACCGGTGATAATTTGTGACGCGCCGCCAGCACCCGGCCATATTGCCCCATCTGTTCCGCGCTCAGCAGTTCCGATTTCAGGACGTCATCGTTCTTGCCCGCCCAAGGAGAAGGTGATGAAAAACGGTCATGCAAATGACGGAGAAATGAGGTCATTTTCGTCTAGCGGGTTGCCGTGTCGGCAATTTTGCGCAGATAATTGGCATAGGCGGGATTGCCGATTTTGTCAGCATTACTGCGCACCTGCGCGGCATCAATAAAACCGGCGCGGTAAGCGGCCTCGTCGATGCACCCGATTTTACGCCCAGTGCTGAGTTCATGATCGCGGATAAATTCGGCTGCCTCGTGAATGTTCTGATGCGTGCCTAGGTCGAACCAGCGGTACGATCCGTCAAATGTCACGGCGTTCAATCTACCCTGTTCAAGGTATTTGATGTTCAGGTCGGTAATCTCCAGCTCGTTCCGTGCGGACGGTGTGAGCGTCTTGGCGGTTTCGACGGCTTTGTTGTCATAGAAATACAGGCCGGTGACACACCAGTTGGAAATAAACTCTTTGGGCTTTTCAACGAGGCGCTTTACGCGATTGTCGGCATCAAGCTCCGCCACGCCATAGGCAGAAGGTTCGTTTACATGGTGGCAAAAAATGGTCGCGCCATCGACGGAGCGTGCGGCGCCGTTCAGGATGGACTCAAATTCAGGTCCGTGGAAAAAGTTATCACCCAGGATAAGGCAGACAGTCTCACCGCCCACAAATTTCTCGCCGATAATAAACGCACCTGCGATACCGTCCTGCTTATGCTGTTCTTCATAGGAAATGGAAATGCCGTATTGCGATCCGTCACCCAGCAACGTTTCAAACAACTTGCGGTCGCGCGGCGTGACAATGATCAGCACGTCGCGGATACCCGCCGCCATCAGGGCGGCCAGCGGATAATAAATCATCGGCTTGTCGTATACCGCCATCAGCTGTTTCCCGAATGCCAGACTGGTCGGGTGAAGGCGCGTCGCCTTGCCTGCGGCCAGGATGATGCCCTTTTTAATTGTCATGATTTCTACCCTCGATTGTCCGGTGTTGGTCACCGGTAAATGTTGATTATTATGCAATTGATTGATGATCAATCATACAGATTAACCAGCTTGACCGCAACCCGACGCACGCAGCATCGAGGATGCAAAGGATCAGAACAAGAACAACAATGCCCGTATCATGCAAATAGTTCCGTGAATTCTAAATTATAAACGAAAAAGCTTACAGAACCTTGACTCCAGTCCCTTCAAGGCACCACGCGAGCACGGCCTTTTGGGCGTGAAGACGGTTTTCGGCTTCGTCGTAAATGACGCTGGCATTACTTGCAAGCACGCTGTCGGTCACTTCTTCTCCACGGTGGATGGGCATGCAATGCATGAAGATGGCGTGTGGTTTAGCCTTTGCCATCAGGGCGGGATTGACCTGAAACGGCAGGAATTTTTCAATCGCCTTACCCTCCTGCCCCATCGATATCCAAGTATCCGTCACGACGACATCGGCGTTTGTAGCGGCGGATGCGACATCCTCCGTGATCTTGATGCCATCCGATTTCGTTGGTGCGAGATCTGCGGGCACAGCGGCAACCAGTTCGAAATCCCAGATTTTTGACGCCTGCGCAAAAGTGCGAGCGACGTTATTGTAGTCGCCGAACCATGCAATCTTTTTACCTTGCAGCGAGCCCAGTTTTTCCTCGATCGTCACAAGGTCGGCCATGATCTGGCATGGGTGAGAATGGTTAGTCAGGCCGTTAATGATCGGAATGGACGAATGTTTGGCAATTTCCAATAACGTCTCGTGGCTGGAAATACGGAACATCGCGGCATCGACATAACGCGACAAAACTTTCGAGGTGTCCTCAATGCTTTCAACGCCGGTAAGATGCATATCGTCGGCAGACATAACGATGGTATGACCGCCAAGCTGTTTCATGGCGACTTCGAAACTCATGCGTGTGCGGGTGGATTTCTTGTCGAACACCATGGCGAGCGACATGCCATAGAACAACTGCGGCGGCTCGAACTTTTCGCGCTTCATGCGATGCGCGTTCGCCAGAATTTCTTTCAATGTGTCTGCCGGAATATCGGGCAGGTCGAGGAAATGGCGGACTTTTCTTGTCATGACAGTTCTTTCAGCGTTTTTTCGATGATTGCGACGGCTTCGTCGACCTGCGCTTCGGTAACGATCAGCGGCGGCGTCAGGCGTAAAGTCGTCTCGCCCGCTTGTGTCGCCAGCAACCCATTGGCCTGCAAGGCGCGCGGCAGTTTCTTGATATCGACCGTCGTATCAATACCGATCATCAGGCCGAGGCCGCGGATATCAGTGATTTTGTTAGAGCGCCGCTGCAAATCTTCCAGCTTACTGCGGAAATATGCGCCGGCTTTATCGACGTTTTCTACAAAGCCCAGCGACGTAATTTCAGTCAATACAGCAGTGGCAACTGCTGTTGCCAGCGGATTACCTGCATAGGTACTGCCATGTGATCCGACAGTCAGCGCCTGCGCAAATTCTTTTTTAGCTGCCATCGCGCCAATCGGGAAACCGCCCCCCATGCCCTTGGCAAAGGCGGCGATATCGGGCTCCATGCCCATATGGTCGTAGGCGAACATTCTGCCTGTGCGCCCCATGCCTGTCTGGATTTCATCAAAAACAAGAATGATTTTGTTTTCATCACAAATTTTTCGCAGCCCTTGCATGAATTCAGGAGTTGCGGCATGAATGCCGCCCTCGCCCTGCACGGGTTCGATAAAGATGGCACAGATATTCGGGTTCACTAATTTATGCACGGATTCAAGGTCGTTGAATTCCGCGAAATGCACACCCGGCACATAAGGCGCAAAATAGGGCTGGGTATGGCGTTTTTCCGTGAGACTTCCTGCGCCATAGCTACGGCCATGGAAGCTTTTATGAAATGAAATGATATCGCTGCATTCTTTGGATTTATTGTCATACGCCCATTTGCGCACGGTCTTGATGCAGGCTTCGATCGCTTCAGTGCCGCTGTTGGTGAAAAAAATCTGGTCAAAGCAGCTGTTATCGACCAGCAGCCGCGCGCAATCAACCTTCGCTTTTGTAACGAATGACGGCGGCGCAACCATCAGTTGGGATGCCTGTTCTTGTAATGCCTTGAGCATCACGGGTGCGGCATGGCCGAGGGACGCGACGGCGATGCCCGCCGCGAAATCGAGGTATTTCTTGCCCTCAATATCATACACATAGCAACCCTCGCCGCGCTCCAGCACGATCGGCTGGGTGGCATAGGTATTGACGAGTAGCTCCTTGGTCTCATCCAGCAGCGCTTGCGTATTGCCGGTCATTTTGCCCTCTTGCGGCGTTTGGTGTGACGCTCCAGAGCTTTTTGCGTTTCGATCTCGCGGGAATAAATGATGGTTTCATCTTCCTTCACCAGCATGGTGCCAAGGCCTTCGGATTCATAGATTTCGTTCAGCAGCGCGTTTTTGCGCAGGCCGTTGATAAGGTGAATACGGCGCACGCCGCTTTTAAGCGCATCGACGCAATTATCCAGCTTCACGCGCATGCCATCCGTCACATGACCGGCCTTGATGAGCGCCTTGACTTCTTTCGGGGTCAGCAGCGGTTCGACCTTGCCATTCACCATCACGCCGTCTACATCGGACAGAAAAATCAGCTTATCTGCCTTGATTCCGGTTGCAAGCGCGGAGGCGACGGTATCGGCATTAATGTTGAGCGCCTGACCATCCGCCATCATGCCCATGCAGGAACAGGCGATAAAATTGGTGATTTTGAAATGACGCTGGATGGGTTCGGCTTCCACATCCTTGATATCGCCGACGAAGCCGAAATCGACGGGTTTCGCCGGGCGCTTTTCTACATCCATCCAATCGGCCGGCACCGCGCCAAGACAGATGCCGCGCAGGTTGTTACGCGCCATGCTGCCTGCGATATTCATCGACAGCATGCCGCCCACGACCTCCTGAATGACACCAAGCGTCGGCGCGTCGGTCACACGGCGGCCGCCGATTTTCTTGACTTCGATCTTGCGGCTTTTCAGGCGTTCATCAACGGCGCGGCCATGGCCGTACACCAGCAATACCTTGATGCCGCGCAGTGTCAGGTCGCGAATGTTGGAAATCAGGTTATCGAGCGCCTTGCGGTCCTCGATGATCTTGCCGCCCGCCTTCACGATGAAGATGTTGTCCTTGAAGCGGCCTTCGTAAAAGGCCTCGATCAGGAAATTGGGAATGGATCTTTTTTTCATGATTGACCTGTCAGGGATATAGGGGGGCAAGGTTGTAAAGGCCGGCGGTTTCGGCAAGGCCGAACATCAGGTTCATATTCTGCACGGCGCTGCCGCCAGCGCCTTTCACAAGGTTATCAATCGCACCCTGCGCCAGCACGCGTCCGCCGGTGCCGGTTTCAAAGCTCAGATCGGCGAAGTTGGAGCCGACGATATTCGCCAGTTCGACGTTTTTCTGGATGCGCACAAACGGGCTGTCCTTATAAATGCCCGCCGGATCGCCCGCCTCGCCTGTCAGCGTAATAAACGCCTGCGCGAAAATGCCGCGCGTGAAAGGGCCGGAGGTGGGCACGAAATTGAGCCTTGCGGCATCAATGTCGCCTGCCCGGATAATTTCGGGGATATGGCGGTGTTTATTGACGTTATAGCTTTTCATGTTGTGGTTGCGCACGGGATGGTGCGTGCCATCAACAGGTGTTTTACCTGCGCCGCTGGAGCCTGTGACCGCGAAAATATCAGCCTGCGCAATTTTGCCCTTGAACGGGTGCAGTAGCAGCTGGCTGACAAGCGCGAAGCAGCCGGGATTGGCGACGCTTTGCGCCTTGGCGATTTTGTCGCGGCCGACCGTTTCGGGCAGGCCGTAGACGAATTCTTTTAAAAGATCGGGGTATTTGTGTTCCTCGTAATAGGCGGCATATGTCGAAGCATCATCAAGGCGGAAATCGGCCGACAGGTCGATGATTTTAACACGGCCATGCAGCTCGGCGGCCACTTCCTGCGCGGTTTTGTGCGGCAGGGCAAGGAAAACGACATCGCTGCCCTTGGCTACATCGGCGGGCGCGGTATCAGTAATTTCAAGCGGCAGATGCGCGAGGTGTGGATATACATTGCCTATTTTTTCGCGCGGATGCTGGCGCGAAGTCAGATACGTGATTTCAACATCGGGATGCAGCAGTAGCAGGCGCAACAGGTCGATGCCCGTATAGCCCGTCACGCCGATGATGGATGCGCGGATCTTTGCCATCGTCAGATCGCCCACCGTTCGATCACAAGGTCGAGCCAGTCATTGCTGGGCGTGAAGGCGTTATAGGTAAGTACGTCGAGGTGCTCACGGATGATCGCTTTGCCGACTTCGTTGTCGGTGATCGGACCACTGATGATATCGACAGGAACGCCCATTTTTCCGCAATCCTCGACCAGCTTGATCGCACCGGCAGGATCGCGCGCGCAGGCGAAGTGCAGGCGGACGTTACGCTGGATTTCAGGATCCATCAGCAACGGCAGCACGCCATATTTGCCGATCACGCCGTCGCCCATTTCAACAACGATGGCGTCTGGCTTGTCCTTGCTGAGGTAATTCAGCGCGCCCTTGCCCATTTTTACGATCGTATCAGCGGCGACATTGGCGGTGGAAGAAATGCCTGCATCAACGAAGGAAACGGATTTATAAACGCCGTAATCCTCCATCTTATAAAGGTCCCGCATCGCGCCAACGCCGGTCAATTTCGCGCCAGCCAGGCGCATACCGATACGTGTCAGAGTTTTAATGACCTGCGCGGCAACAGTGGTTTTACCGCTATCCATGCTGCCTGCGGTGATCAGGATGATTGGAATATTGCTGCGCAGCTTGCTGGCAGGCTTGAAAAGCGCGGCTTGTTCGATGTTCAACAGCTTGCCGTTTCGCGCAACACCGCCAAGGACGCGGATACGCAAGGGTTCGCCCACTTCCTTGACGTTGGAGCTGGTGCAGATGCCCGCGATGCCGCCAAAATTGAGCAGATTGATGACGTCATCTGTTTTCAATGTACGCGGCAGATGGCCGACGAAGCCCTTCAACGCCATGCGTTCACCGAGCGCAACCGCGATGATGTCGTCTTTTTTCAGTTTCGACATGCGTCCGGTGGGAAGCTCGATCTCGTCATAGGTAGTTTTGTCGTGCAGCACTTGCGCCGCCAGAACCGTACCCTGCTTGGTGCTCAGGTCATCCGTCAGGTCTTCATAATAGTCCAGCTTCAGGTTTTTGGTGACGGAGCTGATTTTATCGAATTCGACTCTTCTCATTTCTGCTCCGAAATTCTGATGAAGTTAAAGATATCCTGCGTGATGCGCGGTTCGGTGGTTTGCATATCGGCGAGTGACAGCTCATCGAGCCGCTGGCCTTTTTTCTCTGCCATTGCCACGATGTGGCCGGTGATGTGATGCGCCTGACGGAACGGCACATCGAGATTTTTGACCAGCCAGTCGGCAAGATAGGTCGCGGTAGAATATCCGCTGCCCGCATCGGCCAGCATCTTTTCCTTGTTCACGTTCATATCGCCGATCATGCCCGCCGATGCGCGCAGGCAGAGGATCAGCGCGTCATACGCCTCGAACACGCCGGCTTTGTCTTCCTGCATGTCCTTGTTGTAGGTCAGCGGCAACGCCTTCATAACCATCAGAAGCTGCACAAGGTTCCCGGCTATACGCCCGGATTTTGCGCGTACGAGTTCTGCAGCATCGGGATTTTTCTTTTGCGGCATGATCGAACTGCCGGTCGTGAATTTATCGCCGAGGCGGATGAAATTGAATTGCGTGGTTGACCAGATAATCAGTTCTTCGGCCAAGCGCGATAAATGGATGCTGCAAATGCTGGCTGCTGACAGGAATTCCAGCAGAAAATCCCGCGCCGATACCGCATCCATCGTATTACGCACCGGCTGGCGGAAACCAAGCGTCTTTGCCGTCATATTCCGGTCGATATCATGGCGCGTACCCGCAAGGGCGCAAGCCCCCAGCGGGCTTTCGTTCATCCGTTCAAGACAGTCGGCAAAACGCGATTTATCGCGCGCCATCATGTCGCTATAGGCCTGCAGATGCAGGCCAAGTGTCACAGGCTGCGCGATTTGCAAATGCGTAAAGCCGGGCATGACTGTTTTTTCATGCGCCTTTGACTGCGCATCCAAAACCGCCTGAAACGCGCCGATTTCGGTGATGACCGATGCAATCGCTTCCTTGACCCACAAGCGCATATCCGTTGCGACCTGATCGTTGCGGGAACGCGCGGTATGCAGCTTACCCGCCACATCGCCGATCATATCCTTGAGGCGGGATTCGATATTCATGTGGATGTCTTCAAGCGCAGTGCTGAACACGAACTGGCCGCTTTCGATTTCGGCCTGTATCGCGCGCAGACCGTCCTGAATTTTCTTGCCTTCGTCGGGTTTCAGGATTTTTTGCGCGACCAGCATTTCGGAATGCGCGATCGAGCCCTGTATGTCCTGCCTGTATAGGCGTTTATCGACATCGATGGAGGCGTTGATCTGCACCATCACATCGCTGGGCGCTTCACCGAAGCGTCCGCCCCACATCTGGTTAGGTTTGTTGGCGGTCATGCCTTTTTCGCGCCTTTTTTGAGGCGGAAGTCGGCTTCGAGGCGCATGGCGTTGATCTTGATGAAGCCTTCGGAATGCTGCTGGTTAAAGCCGCCCTCCTCGTCCATCGACGACAGGTTCATGTTGTAAAGGCTCTTGCCGCTGCTGCGGGCGGCGGCATAGGCGGCGCCTTTCAGCAGTTTCAGGGTGACCGTGCCTTCCACGTTTTCCTGACTCTTGCGGATCGAATTCATCAGGAAATCCATTTCGGGGGAGAACCAGAAGCCGTTGTAGATCAGCTCGGCGACCTTCAGCGACAGCGTGTCGCGGATTTTCATGACTTCGCGGTCCATCGTGATGCCTTCGAGGTCACGGTGTGCGTTCAGCAGGATCGTGCCGCCCGGCGTTTCATACACGCCGCGCGATTTGATGCCGACAAAACGGTTTTCAACCATGTCGAGGCGACCGATGCCGTGTTTGCTGCCAAGCGCGTTCAGGTATTGGAACAGCGCGAGCGGTTCGGCTTTGGTCGTGCCGTCAGTCTTGTTTTCAACCTTCACCGGCATGCCATTTTTAAACGTCAATTCGATGATATCGGCCTTATCTGGTGCGGTTTCCAGCGAGGCGGTGCGCGAATAGACTTCTTCGGGGCAGATCGCGGCGGGATCTTCCAAAATCCCGGCCTCGTGCGAGATGTGCAGGAGATTTTCGTCTTCGGAATAGGATTTTTTCTTGGTAGCCGTCACGGGAATGCCATGCAAGTCGGCATAGGCCAGCATGTCGGAGCGGCCCTGAAACTTGTCGAGGAACGAACGCATCTTCCAGGGTGCCAGCACCTTGATGCCGGGGTTGAGGGCAAAATAGCCAAGCTCAAACCGCACCTGATCGTTGCCCTTGCCGGTTGCGCCGTGGCCGACGAAATCCGCGCCTTCTTTTTCGGCGATTTCGATCTGGCGCTTGGCGATCAGCGGACGCGCGAGCGAGGTACCCAGCAGGTAGCGGCCTTCATATACGGCGTTGGCCGAAAATGCGGGATAGATGAAATCGGTGACGAATTCGGTTTTCAGGTCTTCGATATAGACCTTGGACGCGCCGACCTTCAGCGCCTTTTCCTTGGCGGCGTTGAAATCCTCCTGTTGGCCGACATCGGCCAGATAGGCGACGACTTCATAGCCCTGCTCCAGCATCCATTTCAAGATGACCGAAGTATCCAGGCCGCCCGAATAGGCCAAAACGACTTTCTTTTTGCTCATTGTGACACCCTTTTTTCCGAATCAACGGTCGCTGCCGTCAGGAGTAAAAAATATAGTGATACGGCTGCTAATTATAGTTGTTTTTCGGCCACGCCGTGTAGGGCGAAACAGCGTGAATTCGAGCGGGTTCTGCGGCTGCGTTTATTTATCATATTACGGGAATTTTTAGCCTATGGAAGACTGGCAGGAACGCCGAAAAACTCCAGCTGCCATTTGACTTCGTCATCGGTTAGCGGGTAATCCGTTCCCTGCTTGGCGTACATGATTTCCTTGGCGGGAACCTTGGCCAGATAGCGCTGCACATCCACCGCCATGCGCACCGGGAGGTTGGCCTTGCGGCAGAACGCGATGACGGGTTTTGGTTTGTGCGTCTCGATCATACGGCGCAGGACCTGCGGATGAATGGCGGAAAGATACGCAATCGCCAGCGTTGCGAATTCGGCATCATGCCACATCATGGCGTCCTGAATAGTATCCGGTGTCAGGCGTTTTTCGCGGGCGAAGCGCTCCACACGAGCGGCAGCTGCCTCGGTCGGGCTTTCGCTGCCAAAGGCAACACGGCGCTTCACGATATCGGCGATCGCCTGTCTTGTCTCGGGGTCAAAATCGCTGCGCTTTTCCAGCACTTCAAGGATTGTTTTATCGACAAAACCGGCCAGGCGATGCGCCAGTTCAACAGACAATTCACGGCGCAGGGCGATCGGGCGGTGCCATTCGGGGTATTCGCGCGCCTGCTCGATAATTTCGGACAGGCGTTCGGATCCGATCAGCGCGGCCGAGTTTTTCAGCAGCGTGCCAATGGCGGGCATATCGTTTGTGCCTATCAGGGCCGTAGAAAGTACTTCGTTGATATACTGGCGTTCGGCAATCGTATGGATGACCCAAGGTGCAGGGTGATTGGCAAGAATATCCAACAGGTCTTCATCCGCCAGCGCTACGCAAAAACGCAAAATCGGTTCAGATACTTCCCGCTCAACGTCTCGGGCAAGGCGGGCGACAAGTTCCGGTGGCGCCTTGGCGTAATCACGAAGCGCATCCGACAGAGCCTTGCGTACCTGTGTCACCTCGTCCTGCACCAGCGTACCGAGCGCCTGAACGGCAAATCCG
This sequence comes from Bdellovibrionales bacterium, assembly GCA_038247245.1. GTDB lineage: Bacteria > Pseudomonadota > Alphaproteobacteria > Micavibrionales > UBA2020 > JAPWJZ01. The sequence continues at coordinate 15,189 of JBBRVE010000054.1, forward strand.
TATAATTGCGCCTGCTCGGGCCCCGTCAGAGATGGCAGAAGCCCTGCCACACGCGAGGCGAGCGCAAGCCGTACTTGCGCGTTTTTATCTTTCGCAATGATGCTGGCAGCATGGACGGGCGTCGATTTATTACCGGCGACAGCGCCCCGCACTTCGTCGCTCTGGTTGCTGGCAAGCAGATAAAGGATTTCGGGTAGCGTTTTTTCGCTGCGGGCGAGCTCGAGCAGGTGCTGCGGTTCGCCGCTGTCCAGCTTGCGCTTTTGCGCCTCGTAGCTGACCGGTTCGTCAGCAAAGATTTTCTTGAAGAAACTCAACATTCACAAGCCCTTGATGTCTCTTGATATTACTAGCGAATGATTAATAAACCGTAACGGGCAAAATCAGAAGGTTTTTTGCACGATAAACATCAAGCTGCGCCCATTCATGGGGATGATGTTTTGATCAACAAACGCACTGCCGATCATGTCGCGGTTGTTGTTCAGGGCGTTATAGATGCCAAGCGACATATCCATGCCCAGCAGGACATCCTGCCCGCTGATGTTTACGTTGATGATGTTGTAATGGTCTGCGGTCAGGTAATAAAGTGTCTTGCGGTGGCCGACAAAAATATCCTCGATGGCAAGCTTCACCTTGTCGTCAAAAAGCGGCTCGATATACCTTACCTTCGCAACATCTTTCGGCGCATCGACAGCGCCCCATGCCGTGCCCTCGTGCTTGAGGTATTCGGTGTGGTTATATGACAGCCTAGCTTCGCGTCCGTTATCCCATTTTTTCTCAGCACCTAATTCAATACCAGCTGATTTCAAGTTGCCGGTGTTCAAGTATTTATGATAATCGGGACTGAGTGAATCATAATTTCGGTTGAGCACGTCTGTAAAGGAATTATAGAACAATGAACTGCTAAGTTTAATGTTATCGGGACCACGCCATTCAATAGCAGCTTCATAATTTTTGATATGTTCTTCTTCGTTGTTGGGGTTCGCTGTCCATGATGTGTATGCGTCGTAATCACGTTCATAGACGTTAGGCGCACGGAAAGCCGAGCCGTAAAGAAGTTTAAACGTCGTAGAAGAAACTGGATTCCAAATCAGCCCCAAACGCGGATTGATTTGCAAGTTATCAATTAAATGGTGTTGATCGAGACGCAAACCTGCGCTCAGTATAAGACTGTCAAGCAGCTGATAGTTGTCCTGTATAAAAATGCCGCTGCGCAGTCCGTGACGATCCGTATTCTGATAGATACCGAACAGATCATAATCGTAAAGCTTCTGGGAGAAATCGTATTGCGCTTCCATGCCGATAACAATTTTTTGTTTATCGAATGCCTGGGTTACATACGTAGCCTCGACACCAGCCCAGCGACCGGCATATGAAGTCGTCAGAATGTAAGGGCCAAAGAAGCTATAAGGATACTGCAGCTTTGAATCATAACCTTGCACATAAGATTTCAGTTCAAGATTGCTTTTGTCGTTCAGCGACTTATTGAAACGGATCTCGCCATACATCTGCGTATCTAGCGTGTCGTTACCCTGCACGTTGAATTCAGTTACGTAAGGGGCCGTTGGAACTTTTTTATAGCGGCTCTGATAGCCGGCGACATAAGTAAAATTGTCTTTTTCTACCTTGGCATAGAGGCGTTTGGAATATTCATCATCTAAATCATGTGCAATGCCGTTATTCGTGGCAGGCGAGTCAAATCCAGGATAATACAGATCTTCCTGCCCACCAGACTGATAACCGGATGCAGATAGAAGTACATCAGCGCCGTTGTCCAGCTTTTTGCCGAAGGTTGTGCGCGCAATTTGTGTATTGAAGCTGCCGATGCCCGCTTCCACCTGCGTACCGTTGATGTCACTGCCTTTTTTTGTAACTACGTTCACGACTCCCATCATAGCATTCGCGCCATAGATGGATGATCCGGGGCCAGGGATAAATTCGATATGATCGATCAGTGACATGTCCAGCATGAACTCTTCGCCCACATAGGCTGCGTCATAAACGTTTTCATTCATGCGACGCCCGTCAATCATGATGAGAATACGAGAGCTGGAGTACCCGGTCATTATGAAGCCGCGGGCACCGAGAGAGTTGTAATTGCGGTCGCTGCTTGAATAGATTCCATGAAGGCCATTGATGGCATCACCGAGGGTGCGGTAGCCGTAATGGCGAATATCCTCGGCAGTGATGACTTCAATGATCGCAGGTGAATCACTTGCTTTCTCGGCATATTTGGAAGCGCCAGTGACCAAAACCTCGATATCGGCAAGCTTTTCCAGTGGCATGTTCATCAGGTCTTCCGCCGACAACGTCTGTGCCTGCGCCTGAGCCGGTATTACCAGCAGGGCGACAGCTAAACAAAGTGGTAGGACATGACCGCGTAGCGTCAAACTTGGCCTCGCTTTTTTAAAAGTATAGTCCATCCCCCCCTCTCCATTGCAAAGGGATAATTTTACTGGCAGATCTTAGCTACCAGAGTTGCGTTTTCTGGAAACGGCATCAAAGCGCAGGCTCGGGGCGGGGAATGAAGTTGACCTACGGCGCGGTTAAAGTTTTAATAGGTGTATGAGACCGGTACTCCATTATTTCTTGGCGTTCATCATTATGGCCAGCCTGTGGGCAAGCATGTCCACGCGCGCGGATGCTGAAAACGTCGACAGCAAGTACACGCTCATTTCCGCCTATATATATAACTTTACGCAACTCACTACTTGGCCGTCGGGCGCCATGGATGACGCATTTACCGTCTGTGTCGTCGGGCAGGACCCGTTCGGCGCGAACCTGGAGCCTATTAAAAGCCGCAAGGTAAACGACAAAAAAATCATGATACGCCACCTCAGCGGATCGGACAGCGATGTGAAGAACTGCAACGCGCTGTTTGTATCGGGATCGGAGAACCGGAATTTAAAAGCCATCCTTGCACAGCTGAAGGGCACGCCCGTGCTGACGATGAGCGATATCTCGGGATTTTCCAACCTTGGCGGCATGGTAGAATTCAAACTGGAAGACGGCAAGATCGGCATCTGGGTGGCACTGTCGCAGGTACGGGTCACTGGCCTTTCCATCAGCTCGAAACTTCTTTCGCTTACGAACATGAACATCAGGTAAGGGCTTACTGTCCTTATCCAACAAAAGGCTAACCCTAATGCGCTTCTCGTTTAGAAACCTCATCATCTTCAACTCCCTCGCCTTCATGATTATTCTGGGCGGTGTCGGATATGACTTGATCAACACGCAGGCCAAGACGATTGGCGAAGTCATTACACTTTATGACCGTAACTTTGAAGGTGTGCATTATTCAAACGCCGCGCAGCTAGGCTTCAAAAGTCTGATGCTGGGACATCAGGGCACAGAAGCGGCACTGACCGACCAGTCATCGCTGGATGACATTGAATCGATCAAGGCAATTCTTGATCAGGCCAAGGAATGGGCATCGAATGATAAGGAAACCGTCCTGATACTCGACATACAGGACAAGCTCTCAGCTCTGCCCAAAAGCGCCAGTGTGCAGGCCGATGCCGTGACGATCGACAAAGACCTTGCGAGGCTTGTCGGTAATTATCAGGCTGACCGCGTTATTTCCATCGATGCCGCTGCTGATAAAATCGAGAAGACACGCGATTCAATGGGAATCATTCTGCTGTGCGCTATTGTGCTGGCCGCCATTCTGAGCGCCTGCATCATCCGCGCCACGATCCCGCAGCTGCGTTACAGCGTATCCATTGCCAAGAAAATCGCCGACGGCAAGCTGGATAACGACATTCCCGTGCGTGGCCTGACCGAAATCGCGCAATTGCTGGGCGCATTGTCCGGTATGCAAAAGGCAATTGCGCAGAACCTTGAACAGGTAAAGGGCCTCGCCTCTATCCGTCAAGCAGCCGAGGAAGAGCGCCGCTCCCTGCTCCTCTCCTTGTCGGAAAGTTTTGAAAAAAACATCCTGAAATGCGTGGATTCCGTATCGGTCGCTTCGGGCAACCTGACCACCTCTGCCGGTAACCTGTGCAATACGGCCAAGGAAACGCTGCGTCAGGCGACGTCGGTGTCGTCGGGCGCTTTCGAGGCTTCGACCAACGTGCAGACTGTGACGAACTCGGCCAGCGACCTTGCGACATCCATTTCGCAAATTTCGATGCTGGTGCAGGAAGCAACCGCCGTTTTCGGCGACATTTCGAACGAAGCGCGCCAGACCAATGACCGTATGAAGGTGCTCTCGACCGCTGCACAAAACATCGGGGACGTCGTCAATCTCATCAATCACATTGCCGCCCAAACCAACCTGCTGGCCCTGAACGCCACTATCGAGGCCGCGCGCGCTGGCGAAGCCGGCAAGGGCTTTGCCGTTGTCGCATCCGAGGTAAAAAACCTCGCCAGCCAGACAGCCAAGGCGACCGAAGATATCCGCACGCAGATTTCTGAAATGCAGCAATCAACTCATGCCGCCGTCGCCGCGATCGAAAGCATTACAAAGATCATCGAACGCTGCAACCTGATCCAGACCACCATCAGCTCGGCCGTAGTGGAACAGGATGCATCCACAAACGAAATCACCAGGAACGTGACCGAAGCCGCCCATGGTACATCGGATGTTTCGCACAATATTACCGCCGTAATGAAGGCTGCCGAGGTAACGGGCGAGGCTTCGACGGCAATGCTGGATGAATCTAAAAAACTTCTGCAGGAAGCTGATGTCCTGCGCTCCGAAGTTCTGAAGTTTCTGGGCAACGTGCGTTCGGCATAAACGTGGTTATTCTTCTTCGCGCGACGCGCGCCGTTCTTCGATCCATTTAAGCGCCTTTTCCACGTTCAGCAGCAGCACGCCTTCGGTGACGGGTTTGATAATGTAGCTGAGCGCGCCAGCCTTGACCGCCCCCGCAATCATCGCCTTGTCGTCCTGCATCGATACCACGAACATTGCTACATCGTCATAGCGACGGTCGCCGCGCCATTCCTCCATGAGCGATACGCCGCTGCGCCCAGGCATGACCCAGTCGAGGAATACAATGTCATAGCGCAGCGCGTCCATTTTATCATTCGCTTCGCCCGAATTGGCGGCCTCATCGATATGTTTGAACCCAAAGCTTGTCAGCATTTCATGCATCAGCGATCTCTGCATACGGCTGTCATCAACGATCAAAACCCTTAAATAGGGGATTTTGCTTTTTGGCATGTGTTCCTCCGTCAATTCAAATTCCGGTCATATTTCATTTAGCGGTTTCTTTTTGTGGCGTTACAGCGGTTGTAGCCGTCATGTAGACGCCAGGCATATCCGCGCATAGTTTCAATTTCGTATTCAACCCGATAGCCGTTTCACAGGCACCGAGCAGAATATATCCATCTGGCTGCAAACGGTCGCCCAGCCTGTCGAGCACCGATTTTTTCGTCGGCGTATCGAAATAGATCAGCACATTCCGGCAAAAGATCACATCGAAACGACCCAGTGCCCCCATCGGTTTCAGTAGG
>JBBRVE010000055.1:0-20467 GCA_038247245.1 Bdellovibrionales bacterium
GGGGCGAGTTGTCCTAATATGGCTTAATGCTGGGAGCACGCAAATTGTGTCGTTAAAAAAGACATCGTTTCTCCGCCACTCTCGAATGTCACTTTAAAGTTTTGACCGTGCAGCCTGACAAGATAACGGTTTGGCACTAAATACGATAATAATGACATCATTGCATCCTATCCCTTTTGTCACTGCCGCATATTCAGCAGCTCCTTGCGGGTGTTGCTTTCGCCGATCTGGCTGTCCCAGATGAGGGTCTTGCCGTCTTGCGACCAGAGCTCGATTTTCGAGATATCGGCCATCAGCAGGTTGTAGGATTTGCCGCTCATGACCAGCGGCTTGGGGTCGGCGCGCATGGAAATGAGGGTCAGCGTGACCTTGCCGTTAAAACCGTTTTCGGTTTCGCGCATGATGGCGTCGGCCATGTTGGCGGGCGCCTTCAGCCATTGGTATTTCGCCATGCCGCCCGGGATCAGGGCATAGCGTTTGCCCATGTAATTATAATTGAAGAACGTGACATCGTTGAAATTCTGCACCAGAAAACCCTGGTTTGCGGGGCTGTAGCCGGAGATGCGGATTTTCGACTGCACCACGATGGGTTCCAGCGGCGTCATCAGGTTATAGGTGTTGGTCATTTCCTTGACGCGGTTTTCCAGCAGCGCGGGGCGTTCGGCCAATTCGGTGTCCTGATAGGTTTTCCATTTTTTAACCCAGCCCGTGAAGTCGGGCGCGTCGCCCGCCAGTTTATGATACAGCATCGCGATATACAGCGGCGTGGTGGCGACGGGCTTGGTCGAGAAAGCATAGGCGGGGGCGGCCAGCATGATGACTGCCAGCGCGGCGCACACAAAACGCATCATAATTTTTTACCCTTGAGTTTGAAGACATAGGAAATGACTTCGGCGACGGCCTTGAAATGTTCGTTCGGGATCGTCTGCTCGATATCCATTGAATCATACAACGCGCGGGCGAGGGCGGGGTTTTCGACCAGTGGCATTTTGTTTTCGGCGGCGACATCGCGGATGCGCTGCGCCACCACATCGACCCCCTTGGCGACCATCTGCGGTGCGGCCATATCCTTGGGGTCGTATTTCAGCGCGACGGCGTAATGGGTGGGGTTGGTGATGACCACATCGGCTTCGGGCACGGCCTGCATCATACGCTGACGCGCCTTTTGTTCGCGGAGCGCGCGCAGGCGTCCCTTGATCTGCGGGTCGCCTTCGGTCTGTTTGTATTCGTCCTTTAATTCCTGCTTGCTCATGCGCATCTTCATCATGAATTCGTGGCGCTGGTACATGTAATCGGCAATGGCGAGGACGAACAATACGATCAGCGCCGCGCCCATCATCTTCAGGAACATGGTTTCAAGGTCGAACATCGCGGGGCCGAATTCCTGCCCCACGAAATGTTCGATACCTTCCGAATAGGGCCACAGCGCAATGTAGATGGCTGCGGATACCACGCCCAGCTTGAACAGTCCCTTCACGAATTCCGCAATCGATTTGGCGGAAAACAAACGCTGGAAGCCGTTCATGATCGAGATTTTTTTCAAATCCGGCTTCATGGTTTCGGCGGTGAAGATCGGCCCCGTCTGGATATACCCCGACAGCACACCCGCCACCATCAGCACGCCAAAGGGCAGCAGCAAGTTACCCATGACCGCCCAGAATAAATCCTTCGCAACCGCCAGCAACCCCTTGCCATCGGTCGGGTACTGGTGCGCGTTGGCGATAAAACTTTTCAGGGTCGTTTCCAGATCGGTCATGATGCCGGGGCCGGCCATCAATACCAGCAGCGTAATGACGAATAGCATGATCCAGTTGGTGACTTCGCGGCTGTACACCACCTGGCCGCGCTTTCGCGCTTCCTCCAGCCGCTTGGCTGTCGGTTCCTCTGTCTTCTGGCTGTCTTCTGTTTCGTTGTCCGACATGCCTGCCCCTATGGATTAAGCGCGTCGTTGACGAGGGATTCAAAACCCTTCATCCAGAACATCATGCTGGCCGAAAACACCATCGTCAGCATCATAAGCCCCATCAAAATCTGCACGGGCAGGGCAAGGAAGAAAATCTGGATCTGCGGCATCAGGCGGCCCAGCAGGCCAAAGCCGAACTGCACGATCGTGCCGATGATCAGGAACGGCGTCGCCAGCTGGATGCCGATGCGGAAGGCCGCGCTGACGGTTTGCGTCACCACTTCCAAAATCGGCTGCATATCGGGCGTTTTGGCAAGGGCGGGGAACAGCGTGTAACTGTCGATCACCGAAGCCAGCATGTAATGGTGCATGTTGGATACGAACAGCAGCGTGACGCCCGTGATGGAATAGAGGGCGCCCACGACCGATCCTTGCGTTGCCGTCATCGGGTTGAACACGAGCGCGTTGGCAAAGCCCGTCTGAATGGAAATCACGCCGCCCGCGGTATCGAGCGCGGTGATCATGATGCGCATGACCATGCCGATAAACATGCCGATAAACGCCTCTGACAACAAAAGCGTGATCATCGCGGGCGCGGCGGAGGGCAGGGGCGGCAGCACGGGCGCGAGGAACGGGGTGAGCACAAGCGCGAAGGCCAGCGCGAAATGGAGCCGTATCTGCGGCGACACGAAACTGTCGCCGATGCCGGGCATAATCATCAGCGCCATGCCCGTGCGCATGAACACAAGCATGAAAGCGGCAAGATGCGTGACGATGATGTCGTTTAACAGGGACTGCATTATTCAAGTATAGCGCAGAAATGGCAGTAAAACAGCCGTTTAGGTGACGCGAGTTTCCCTATTGCTTATGCTTTTGTGACCTTGGCGGCAATCTGGATTAGCTTTTCCTTGTCTTCCTTAAGCTTGAGATCGGCAAGGCTATGCTGCAGCGACAGGTGGGAATATTTGCCCGCCGCAGCAACAAGCGCCGCATTTTGCGTCCGGCTCAGCGTCAGAAATGCCTTTTGCATCCGTATGGCCACCTGCAGGTTGGCTGCGCCATCGCGGATAATCGGCGAAAAGAAATCGTCGAACATGTCGTCGACATCAAGGCTGGTCACGTAAATCCGTGGATATTTTATTTTTACCTCTTTGCTGGAATCTTCGTCGCCCAGCCACAGCAACAATGTCCGTAAACCCGCGCCCAGCACATAAATGGCCGTTCCCGGGTCGTTGACGGCGGGGGAGAGGGCGCGGATCGCAATTTCGGACAGCACGGCAAAGCCGAAACGCGGGTCCTGCCTGTATGACCGTTCATGGCCCATGATAAAGGCCTTGGTAATTTTTTTCAGGTCTTCTTGGTCTGTATCGCCCTGCACATAGGCCAGTGGCGTATAGGGGTCAACCAGTTTGCCCGGCATCGCGTTCACGAATATTTTCGCGTCATTTTTTTCCGCAACACCCGACAGCATCTTGATGTCGATATGATGTACGTAACCGGTATCCTTGAAAAATACCGGTTTTCCCTCCGGATGCTCCGCGCTTCGAATATAGGGCGTACCGCCGAGGCATGGCAGTTCTATCCTTTCGATGAGCGCGTTGGCGGTGGCTTGTTCCACGCGTTCTATCGTTTCTCCCACCCGTCCAAGTCGCGAAAGATATTCAACCCACCGCAACAGTGTCACGACGATCAGGGCAATCATGAGTATAGTGACGACGAACAGGATCAGTCTGCCCTGTTCGCCATAGGCACCGGTTTTCAGCGTGATAATGCCGACAATGCTGAAAATAAAGCTGCCGATAAAGGTCGACAGCGCGCTGTGCGAAAACTTGTCCTCGATCAGAAGCTTGGTTGCGCGCGGCGTGACGTTGCTGGTGGCGGCGCTATAGGCCGACACCATGGTGCTGACAGAAAAAATCGTGACGGCCAGCATGCTGGACGCCAGGATGTTTAAAATGTCATCAACGGCATTCGCGCCGATTTTCTGGGGAATATCCGCCGGAACAACCTCGCGCGCGAAGATCGAGATCAGGGCGGTCGCAACGGCGATCACGGCATAAATGCTTGCCCTGAACCACAGCTTGTTGCCGATTTCGGTCAGGTACCAGAGCCAACGGGACATGAATTTTCCGGAATGTTAAGGTGGTGGGGAAACGGATTCAGAATTTCGGGGCCTGCGGGCGCGGCTTGGTTTCTGCGCTGACATCGTCCGCGTCGTCCTCCGCTTCCTCGCCGCGCAGTTCGGCCAGTTCGGCTTTGAGCTCGGACAAGGTGGCGGAGGGGTTCATCAGCGCGCCGTTTTCATCGAACTTGAAAACTTTTTTATGCGGGCCGTTTTCGTTCAGGGGTTCGGTTTCGGCTTCGGCGGCAAGTTCCGCAGTTTCTTCATCGGCAAAGAACGCGATATTCGCGCTGCCGTCGCCGCCATTGGTGAGCACGTACCAGACGGTGCCGGTATACGCGCCGTCCTGCGCGGGCGCGGATGCTTTGTTGAAGGCGACCGTTGCGCTGTGGTCTTCGTCTTCAACGTCCTCGCCCTCGCGCTCCGCGATCTCGCGGCGGATGCCGGCCAAGGTGTTGTCGGGGTTCATCAGCGCGCCGTTCGCATCGAACGACATATCCTGCGCATGGGGGTTGTCGCCAAAGGCTTCGCCGCCTTCATCTTCGATATCGGACGCCAGCTGCGCGCTTGCCCCGTCGCCATAGAAACTCGCGCCAGCCGAGCCGTCACCCTGATTGCGGACAATATAGTGGATGCGGGTGGAGGGCATGGCAGTTCCTTTTATTATGAAATCAAGAAAGCAAACTATCCCGCCAGCGCGGGCGAGTCAACGGAGTATATGGGAACATTTCCGCAACCTTGTTGGGGTGATGGGGCTGCCCTAGAATGGTTTGAGCAATAAAAAGGGGCGGCGCATGGAACGGCAGCAGGGCAACGGCAACTCACACACAGCCGTTCAGGAAGCGACAGGCGGATATCCCCGCGTCGTGATCGTGGGCGCGGGATTCGGCGGGCTTGCCGCAGTGCAGTCGCTGGCGGGATTGCCAGTGGATATCACGGTCATCGACCGCCACAATTATCATCTTTTCCAGCCGCTACTGTATCAGGTGGCGACCGCCGCATTGTCGCCCGCCGATATCGCATGGCCGATCCGCCACATCCTGCGCCGCCAGAAAAACACGACCGTCCTGCTGGACGAAGTTGCCGCCATCGACAGGCAGGCGGGCGCGGTGCTGACCACAGGCGGGCGCAGGGTCGCGTGGGATTACCTGATCATCGCAACCGGCGCGCATCACAGTTATTTCGGCCGCGACGACTGGGAAAAAAATGCGCCGGGCATCAAGACGATTGCGGATGCCACCAGTCTGCGCCAAAAAATATTGCTCGCTTTCGAGCGTGCGGAAGGCGAGAGCCGCGAACAGGAACGCGCATCGCTGCTGACCTTCGTCATCGTCGGCGGCGGGCAGACGGGCGTTGAAATGGCGGGCGCAATCGCCGAACTTGCGCGGCATTCGATTGCCGAAGATTTCCGCCTGATCGCCCCCGGTTCGGCGCGCATTATATTGGTCGAGGCCGGCCCGCGCATCCTGCCGACGCTGGAGGAAAAATTATCCGCCAACGCCCATGCGACGTTGCAGAAAATGGGCATTGAAATCATGACGGCCAGCCGCGTCGAGGATGTGGATGCCGATGGCGTCATCGTGAACGGCCAGCGCATCGCCGCGAAATCGGTCGTCTGGGCGGCGGGCGCGAAGGCATCGGCCGCGGGGACATGGCTTGCCGCACCGGTCGATAAAACCGGACGCGTGATTGTGGATCACAACCTGAACGCGGCGAACGATGCGCGCGTCTTTGTGATCGGCGACACAGCGGCGTTTACGCCCGAAGGTGCGGCCAAACCGCTGCCCGGTGTTGCGGCGGTTGCAAAACAGATGGGCATTTTCGCGGCAAAGCGCATCCGCGCGCTGGTTGAACAGCGACAGCCGCCGGATACATTTCATTACAAGGATGTCGGCACCGTCGCCGCCATCGGGCGCAACAATGCGATCGTGGTGCTGCCGGGGTTGAAGGTGACGGGATTTATCGGCTGGCTGCTGTGGAGCGTGTCGCATATTTTCTTCCTGATCGGCTTGCGCAACCGCGCCTCGGTCATGCTGAACTGGGCGTGGCATTACGTGACATGGCAGCGCGGGGCGCGGCTGATTACGTCCGAGGATTTGGATAAAAAAGATCCGTAATGTCCGGATTGAAGCGTCAGATGGTCAGTTCATCCCGATAATCTTGTCCGCAATCCGGTCGGTGAAGTTCTGCATCGCGGTTGCGTAGACGGGGAACAGCAGGTAGATGGCGAGGTAGATCGACATCATCTTGGGCACGAAGGCGAGGGTCATTTCCTGAATCTGGGTCAGCGCCTGAATGAGGGCGATGACGACGCCGACCACAAGGCCGATCAGCATGACGGGGGCGGAGATCTGGATGGTCAGGATGATCGCTTCGCGGGCGAAATCGACGACTTCTGCTTCATCCATAATATATGTCCTTCAGGCTTAGATGCTGGTGCGCATGACCGTCTCATAAGCTTGCACCACGCGGTCACGAACCGCAAGCACGGTGTTCAGCGCCATTTCCGCATTGTTGATCGCGGCCAGCACATCGGTCATGTCGGCCTTGCCGACCAGGCCTTGGGCGGAGACTTTTTCGGAGGTGTGCTGCGCGTCGATAGCGCTTTGCGCGGCGGTTTTCAGGACATCGCCGAAGGAGGGGCCGCCGGTTTCTGCCGGCTTCGCATCCGTCATCGATTTCAAGGTGTTCATGTATGCTTTTGAAGCATCGGTTACGTTTGCCATGATTTATGTCCCTTTTAAATTCAAACTTAAGCCATGCGCAGCAAGTCGATGGTTTTCATCAACATTGAACGCGACATTTCGATCACGCCGAGGTTCGCCTCGTATGACCGTTGCGCCTCGCGCATATCCATCATTTCCAGCAGCGGGTTGACGTTGGGGGTCTTCACATAGCCGCGGTCGTCGGCGGCGGGGTGGCTGGGGTCGTATTTGGTCAGGAAGTCGGCAGTGTCATAGGTGACTTTGTCGACTTTGACTTCCTTCATGTTGTCGGCACGGTTCATTTCGTTCTTGAACGTCACGATCTGGCGGCGGTACGGGTCTTCGCCCTTGGTCTTGCCGGTGGTGTCGGCGTTCGCGAGGTTTTCCGAGATCACTTTCATGCGCGAGCCCTGGGCCTTCATGCCCTTGGCGGCGAGTGTCATTGCATTGACGAGATCCATGATATTACTCCCCTAACCTTATTTCAGAGCCATTTTCAGCATGGCGATGTTTTTCTGGTACAAATTGCTGACAAAAGCATGGTCGGTATAGTTTTCGTTCATGCGCAGCAGCTGGTCTTCCAGGATGACGCCGTTGCCGTCGGGGGCAATTTCGTACACATCCTTCTGTTTTATGCTCGGCACTTTTTGCCCGCCGGCTGCCATGCTGTCGGCACCGAAATGGGTGGAGTTGGTGGCCGTCATGCTCATCGCGCCGCCATCCGTACCCGCGACCGTCATTGAAAGTGAACTGGCAGAACCGCCCAGTATTTGTTTGAAATCCAACGGTTTTATATCCATCGGGCGATAACCGGCGGAGTCCGCATTGGCGATGTTCTGCGCGATGATTTTCTGGCGTTCTTCGTGCCAGTCCATCTTCTTCAGCATCGCGGACATCAATGTCAAATCTGTCATCGTCATGAGATTTCCCCTTCTCACTTATTACATATGCAACGCGCGTGCCACGTAACAAGTGTCTCCCCTAGTGAAAACTCTAACACAGTCGCGGAATCCCGAGTCAGGAATTTGGGGTTAAGGATTTGTTAAGGAAGATAGGGAAAAAGAAATGCCCATCTCCACTTGGTGGATATGGGCATTTGACTGTTCTTTTATAGCCTCTCGCGAGGATTAGTTATTCTGGTTACGCTTCTCGCGCTCTTTTTTGGCTGCCATCGCATCAGCGATTTCTTTTTCGTATTTCGCATAGTCTGCTTCCCATGCGCGTTTCGCGGCGGGGGATGAGAATGCCTTGGGCTTCATCCACAGCACGATCTTGTCAGGATATTTCTGTGCCGCGCCGGATGCCGCGTCGACGAAGATGCCGATACCGCCGCCGAGGATGATGTTGCCGAGCGTTGCGCCCGACATATCTTCCGATGCAGACACGACGCCTGTGTTATGGCCTTTTTTCGTGCAGACGACGTTCATCGGGCCGTTGCCCTTCAAAACAGAAACACTGCCTGGCGTACTGGGCAGGTACCATGAACCGTTTTTGCTGTCGTTCAATTTACAAGACGCGCCTTCGGCACCGGGCGTATCGATAAAGATAGTCTGTTGTGTGCCACTGACGATGGTGGCGCAGGCGGTGAGCGTAACAGTGGTGGCGATAGCGAGGAAAGCTTTGAAATTCATAATTGCCCTACGGTGTGATAATTTAAAGTAGCAAGGCGACTATATCACCACTAAAAGTTGTCTGTATATGGGGATGATATGCGTAAAGGAGGCTCACACGTATAGGAAGCTTCTGGTAGAGTAGCCTCATGGTCGATATCCACGACACCGACGACGAGCAGAAGAAACCGGACGCGCTGGAAAGCCGCCGGTTGGCGGCTGCCGCGCTCAAGAAATATGGAATTGACGAGAATGCGCTGCCCAAGGTCGTGGCGGCTGGTTACGGGAAATTGGCAGAGCAGATTGTCGATCTGGCCTTTAAAAACGGGGTCAAGGTGCGGGAGGACAAGGAGATGGCCCAAATCCTTGCCGCCATCGAGCTGGATTCCGAGATTCCGTCCGAGGCTCTGGTGGCGATTGCCGAAATCCTCGCGTATGTTTACAAAGCAAACCAGATCTATAACCAAACCGACGACACGAAAGAAAAGCCGTGAGCAAAGAAGACGTGAGCAAAGAAGATTTGGCGAAACGCCTGAAATCCATCATCGATTATGTGCGCGATTGCGAACGGCGCGTGTCGCAGGGCGAGATCATGGATTTGCAGGGGCTCGATAATAACGTCGCCGAAGTCTGCGATGCGATCGCGTCGATGCCGCCCGCCGATGCGCAGGGGCTGGAAACGCAGATGAGCGTGCTGATCGCCGATCTTGAAAAACTCGCCAACGCCATGCGCGCGCAGGACGAAGGGAAAGACGACTGATGGAATCCGAACGCCTGATGGGGGCCTTTGCGGCCTTTGCCTTTGTGGTGTGCCTGATGTACGCGCTGGCATGGCTGGTGAAACGCCTTGGCCTTGGCGGTGCGCCGATGCTGATGGCCGGCGCGAAACGCCGGTTGAAGGTCGTCGAACAATTGTCGATCGACCCGCGCCATAAACTGGTTATCGTGCGCCGCGACAACAAAGAACATTTGATCGTGATGGGCCCCGGCGGCGACACCGTCGTTGAAAGCAACATCCCCGTCGTGGATAACGTAATCGAGCTGGAGCAGAAGGAAGCCAAGAATGGTTGAGGCATTGCAGATGCAGCCACTCGTCATTCCCGTGAATACGGCAAGCCAGCCTGTAGCGGATGCCGTCGCGCCCGCAGCGCCGGAAAAGGGGCGCGTTGCGCGCTTCCTGAAAAAACTCATTCCCGTCACCGCCTGCCTTCTGGTCGCGGCCCTGCTTTTTGTCCCGTCGCATACATGGGCGCAGAGCATCAGCCTGAACCTTGGCGGCGCGGGCACGGATGACGGGTCGGGTGGCGGTTCGGTCGCCGGACGCGTGGTGCAGATGGTTGTGCTGCTGACCGTATTGTCGCTGGCACCGTCAATTCTGATGATGATGACGTCGTTCACGCGCATCGTGGTCGTGCTGTCGTTCCTGCGCACCGCGCTCGGCACGCAGCAGACGCCGCCCAACACGGTGCTGATCTCGCTTGCCATGTTCCTGACGCTGTTCATCATGATGCCCACAATCAACGCATCATACGAACAGGGCCTGCGCCCCATGATGAACGACGAAGTGGCGGAAATCGAAGGCCTGCAAAAGGCCGTCGTGCCGTTCAAGCAGTTCATGCTGAAGCACACCCGCGAAAAAGACCTGACCCTGTTCATCGGCCTTGCGAAAATCGCCGAGCCGAAAGAGGCGATGGACACCCCGCTGCAGGTCGTCATCCCGTCCTTCATGATTTCGGAACTGCGCCGCGCGTTTGAAATAGGGTTCCTCATCTTTCTGCCGTTCCTTGTCATCGACATGGTGACGGCATCCATCCTGATGTCTATGGGTATGATGATGCTGCCACCCGTCATGATCGCGCTGCCGTTCAAGATCATCTTCTTCGTGCTGGTCGATGGCTGGTATTTGATATCGGGATCGCTGGTACAAAGTTACGGGACGTAGGGAACAATTGCGGAGTTTGTTCGTTGGAAGGTTAATCGTTTTACCTTTCTTAACCGTTACCAAGGAATTCACATGCAAAAATCGAAAATCATGATTGCCGCTGTCGCGCTGACCCTGCTGGGCAGTTCAGCGGCGCTTGCCGACAAGCATGCTGAAAAGCATAAGGGCGAATGGAACCACGGCAAGCAGGTTTCCGCAGCCGCCCATGAGCGCAACGCCGAACGTAAGGCGGAACATAAGGCCGAGCGCAAACATGCGCGTTGGGTGAAGGGGCACAGCTTCCCGCGCGAATATCGCGTCAGCAAATATTATGTGACCGACTGGCACAAGCACAAGCTGCGCAAGCCGCCAAAGGGTTACCGCTGGTACCATGCCGATGACGATTATGTGCTGGTCCGCCGCAAGGACAACGTGATTTTCGACATCATCAACGCGCTGCAGTAAACTAGGCGCTAAATAATAAACGGTGGCTCTGCCGCCCGTAATAAACAACGGTGGCTCTGCCGCCAATAATAAACCGGCGGTCCTGCTCCTTCAGGGCCGCCGGTTCTATTTTGGCTACTTTGACGTTAGGGTTTATTTTTCAAGTCGCGTTCAGTAAAGCGTCCTGCACGGCGAGCATCCTTGCCCGGCGCCGCCGCCTGAAACACCAGACGGTAAGGCACAGCCCCGCGACACCCAGCCAGCCGGCCAGCGAAACCAGCACCGCCTGCACGCCCCACAGGTCCGATACGCGGCCCATGACCATGCTGACGGGGATGAACAGCAACGATACCAGTAGACTTTGCGTCGACAGTATCGTGGCCCTTCTATCCGATCCCACATGGCGGTTGATCGCCTCGCTCACGCGGGGTGCGGTCATGCCGTAGATGCATGTGCCGCCCATCATGAGCAGTGCAACCCCGTGCCAGCCCACCGCCACGCTGGCGCCCAAACAGGCGACAACCGCAGCAATCCAGGCGAGGCACAGCGCCTTGTAGGTGCCGACTTTGCCGTCCAGACGGTGACCCATCTGGCTGGAAAAACCGCCGAGCATGAAGCCGACCGCCATCAGCAGGCCGAAGGCTTCTTCACGCAAACCCATCGCCATGTAATATGGCTGCTGGGTCCACATGATCAGCTTCGTCGAGCAAAACATCACGCCCGCGAAGATGAGCAGCAGGCCGACCTCGGGATGCACGAGCGCATATTTCGTGGTCTCGATGATGTCGGCGACCGGATGTTTGTCCGGCCTTTTGCGGTGACGCTCGGGTTCGTCCATGCGGCAGGCGATCACGATCGCGACCAGCTGCATGCACAGGCTCATCACGACCGGCAACGCATGGTTGACGTTGTACATCAACCCGCCCAGGATGCTGGCGAACGCGACCGAGTAGAGGCCGAGTCCGCCACGCTTGCCCTCGCGCTTCCTGTATTCACCCTCGCGGCCGTCGGCCATCAGGGTTTCGTACAGGATCGCGCTGTTGGTACCGTTCAGCAAACAGATGCCGATACCGATCACCGACTGCGCCAGCGCCGCCATGAACAGGCTGTGCGACACCAAAAGCATCGCATAGCCGATCATTTCGAGCAGCGTGCCCAGCGCCAGCACGATCTTGCGCCGCCACTGGTCGGATATCCATCCGCAGGGAACGTCCAGCAGGACGACTGTCGCGGCAAAGCAGGCTTCGCCCAGCAAAAAGTCTTTGAACGTCAACCCGATCTCGTCCCGGTAAAAGGGCATGATGACGGGAATGACGAAGGCCATGTTCACGCATACCGCGTGAAAATTCAGGTGCCTTATGTTGCGATCGACACGCATGATGTTCTTCCTTTCGTTGGCGTGCGAAAGGCAAAAAGAACATCCGGATTTCTTCGGGGAGTTCTGTCAGCCTTTCCGTTTTACGGGCGGCTGACAGTGATGGTTTACATCAGTCTGGCAACCGTAGCGTGGTGGTACCGGCGGTTTTCTTGAAAAGAGGCAGGGCATAGCTATTCTGTTCACCGTTAGGCGGTGCAGAAACTTTCCAGCCGATCATATTTTTCATGCAATGACGCATGGATTTCCTCTTTTTAAAAACTACATCTTCATCTCAACACGGATCGGGATTCGCGTCATTGAAATTTTGTTGCGTCGCAGCAAGTTTTTTAATTGACATATAGTACCCAGATCGTCATACTCGCGCGCGTAACCCGATCAAAAAATGGAGTTCAACCATGCGTTCTGTCACCACCGCCGTTTTGTTCAGCCTTCTCCTGTCATCCTGCGCAAGCAATGGCCCGTCGCGTACCGATGGTTATGGCGCGCTTGCCGCAGCCGTGATTTTGGGCGCAGGCGTCGCGGTTATCGCGGGTACACGCTGATCTGAATAACCCAGACAACAAAAAAATCCGGCAACCGCAAGGTCGCCGGATTTTTTGTTGCGTGAATTTTCTTACAGCTTGATGTTGCGGTTCGGCTTCTTGTTGAAGGCAGGGGTGTCTTGGGGTTTGTCGTCATTCGCAACATCCGCTGCCGCATCGGGCGAGGGCGCAATCGCGGCTTTCAAATCATCGACCGCTTCGCCCATCGCTTTTTTCTGCGCCTCGGCGGCGAGGCGTTCGGCTGCCTTGCGCTCCTGTTCCTGCTGGCGTTCATAGGCGGCGTTGCGCTCTTTCGCTTCGCGTTCTTCGCGGGCGACGGGGTCTTCGAACCATTCGCGGCGATTGCGTGCCAGCAGCTTGTCTGCACCAACGCCCAGACCGCCTCCCGCCACCATGCCCAGCATGGTGATCAGGATGACGTTCAGCCATTTGAAGGTATGCACGTCGAAACCGTTTTCGTAGTTCTGGTCGTACATGGAACGCGCGGTTTTCATGATGCCGGAGCGCAGTTCGTTCGCATCGCCCGGTTTTTCATGCAGTACGACATCGACGTAATTGCGGATCATGCGCTCCAGCTCCGGCGCTTTCGCTGCCGAAAAATGGATGCCGTCCGTCACGCCATGTGCGGCTTCGATCGTGCGCGCGGTGCGCATTTCGGCGGTTTCCGCCAATTGGTATTCGGCAGGGCCGCTGTCGGATCTGGAATAGGTGCGGTAACGTTCGTCATGCGCGGTGCGCAGCGCCTGCTGCAATGATGCCGAAAGCCCGGTCAGCGCCTGATATTCGCCCGCCGCCTGCGGCGCGTATTTCAGGTAGTTGGAACCGCTGGCCCATGTATTGGCGAATTTCAGGTATTCGGCTTCGGTCGGCACATGTTCTTTCAATTCGCGTGCCATGCTCTTGCGGATGGCTTCCTGATTTTCGCCATGCGTCATTTTCGCGATATACAAGCGTTCTTGTACCGACAGGTCGGGGTTGCGTTCCATGAAGTTCTGGAGGAGGCGGACCGCCTGCTGTGCCTGTGCCTGATTGAAGGTATAGGTGTGCCAGCTGTAGTCATACACCTGTTCGGTGTGGTGCGTCGTCGTGCATTTGCCGTCGCTGCAGCTTTGCGTGGTGTAATGGTGCGTACGCGTTACGTCGCGGCGGCTGTAGTCCCATGAATTATCAAATGCCGATTTGATGGCGGGCAGGGCGCGGTTTGCGTCTTCCAGCTTGGCGACAGATTCCAGTGCGTTGCGGGAATCCTGCGGCATCGCTTCGGTGTATTCGCTGATCAGCGCGTGTTTTTTCAGCGACGCATCGATGCGCGTCTGCAGCTCATGCGCGAAAACGGTATGGCTCTTGTTGATGTGCAGGGCGATGTTGTTGCTCTCGAACACTTTCATCGTCACGTCGTTGTTCGCGGCATAGAAGCGGGTCAGGGCGGGAACAGGCTGTGATGCCTTGTTGAAATCCGCGCTGATCTGCTCGATCTCGGAAAACGCCAGCGGAATTTCGCCGGCCTTGGATGCGTAATGTCTTGTCGACAAACCGCCCGCCAGCACAAGACCCAGCGTCACGCCGATCCAGATTTCCGCCGAGGTGTTGAACAGCAGGTGGCGCGACCACTTGAATGCGCGCTTGTACCACGGGTCTGTTTTTGGCTGTATCAGGCTGTTGTCATTGCGTGATTTGAAAATAGACATGCGGCACCCGGAAAATGTGATTTTTGGTTTCAGGGAATATATCAAAAACGGGCATAGTTATGCAATTCATTTTCATAATTGTTTTATAAAATTATTATCTATTAATATCAGCTATTTAATAGAAATAATTTGACGATTTATTCCATAATCAATACAACGACACCTATGCCAGAGCGGCGGGTATGGATTTTGCCCGACCGTCAAACAGCGCGCCGCGCGATATTTAAAACCGATTTCCCCGCAGGCGCGATGCCGCGGCAGGACAAGCAGGAGCGAAAAAATTGCCCGATGAAACAGTTGTTGAATACTCCTCACTGACCAAAGAGCGCAGCGAAAAACTTTTCGTATCCGAGCGTCTCAAACTTTTCATCCTGACCGGCCAGCCCGATGGCGGCACTTATTCCGGCCTTGCCATCAAGCCGTTTCATCAGCTGGATAAAGACGAAATCGCCGCGCTGAAGGCGAAAGCCGCGCCGCACGACGACAATTCAAAAATCTCGATCATCAAGGAGAACAGCCGCCTTGTCTTCACAGACGACATGACGGGAAAATCAACATCAGTGCAGTTGCATCACCTGAATGCCGATGTGCGCGACAAGCTGTCCGATCCCTTCAAGCGCCTGTCTGCGCATGACGCGCGCAAATTTTCGTTGCGCCGCAAATTCGCGGCGGGCGTGCTGGGGCTTGCAGGCCTTGGTGGCGGGCTGGGCGCAGCCTATGAAACGGGGCTGCTCACGCCGCTGGCCGATACGGCGGTACGCGCCTTTGCGCCCGAGGCAAAACCGGTTGTCGCGCCGCCTGTCGCATTGACAGGCGTGCTGGAAAAGAACGCCTTGAAATTCGCTGAAAACCCGGAAAATGTTGAATATCTCGGGCAGCAGATGGATTCATTTCCGCAGCATGAAAAGCAATTTCTGTACACCGTCATGGTTGGCGAGGTGCAAAAAGCCGCCGATATGCTGGCGCAGAAAGATGGCGCGGATATCATAAAGCGCGCGGGCAGTCTTGCCATGATCATCGCGGTGCGTAATGGCGATCTCGATATGATCACGACACTGCATCGTGCGGGACAATCGACCAACCAGCGCTATCATCCGACCACCTATGGCGCGGATGATTTCTGGGTGCCGCTGGTGGATGCTGTAGAACGCGGATTGCCGAAGACGACCGAACTGCTGATAAAACTGGGCGCGGATACAGAACAGCGTGATAACCCGCGCCGTCCAACACCCTATATGCTCGCGGCCTATTCGCCGTTAATCGAGACCTCCGCCGCCGTCGACGTGATGGACAGGTTCCAGAAAGGCGGTGCCAGGATCGAAGCGCTCAGCCCTTATGGTGAAGATGCGCTCATGCACACGATTTCAGGCTCCTTCGGCGATGCGCGCAAATTCGAAAAGGCGCTGTCCGTGCTGCCCGACGCGCGTGTGGCTGTGAACCGCGTTTATCAGAATGGCAAGGGCGGTAAAACGGTGCTGATGGCGGAAATCGACCGGCTCGGCTATCGCGGCAACGCGAATAACGCGATTGTCAGGTCGATATTTGCCCATGGGGCGGATGTAAACGTCAGGAACGAAGCAGGCTGGGCCGCGCTGCACCTTGCGGCGGAACTTGACCAGCTGGAGACGGTCAAAATGCTGGTCAAGGCCGGTGCGGATATTTACGCCCGTAACAAAGACGGCCAGACTGCGCTTGATGTGGCGAAAAAATCCGACCTCGAACCCGTGCAGACGCGCAATTACCTGCACAGCATTATGCAGCCGAAGCCCGCAAAGGCACCAGCACTGGCAGGATAAGGCTTACAGTTTCCAGTCCGGCCGCACCCAATGGCAGGTATAGCCGTTCGGGTTTTTTTGCAAATAATCCTGATGGTAATCCTCGCCGTCCCAGAATTTTGTGAAGGGTTCCAGCGTGGTGGCGACCTTGCCCGGCCATTTGCCGCTGTTGTTGACGGCGATGATGACATCCATTGCGGTTTTTTTCTGATCTTCATTCATGTAGAAAATCGCCGAGCGGTATTGCGTGCCGCGGTCGTTGCCCTGACGGTCTTTGGTCGTCGGGTCGTGGATCTTGAAAAAATATTCCAGCAGCGCGCGATAGGTTGTCTGCGCGGGATCAAAGGTCAGCTCGATCGCCTCCGCATGGCCGCTCTTGCTGTCATGCGTGTCGTCATATTTCGGGTTGTCCAGATGCCCGCCCGTATAACCCACATGCGATGAAATAACGCCCGGCTGCGTGCGCAGCAATTCCTGCATCCCCCAGAAACACCCGCCGGCGATGACCATTTTATTGTTCATGTTGTTCTCCAGTAAGGTGTCATCCTGAGCGAAGCGAAGGATCCCCCTTGGGGCCGGGAGAGAAGGGAGATTCTTCGCTTCGCTCAGAATGACAACGTTTTATTATTATTCGCCTATAACGTTAAAAGGTTACATCATCCCGCGTCACGCGCGCGATGGTCAGCACATAAACTTGGGCGGCGCCGGATTTTTTCAAGACGCGGGCGCATTCGTTGAGGGTTGCGCCGCTGGTATATACGTCATCCACCAGCAGGATGTTCTTGCCGCGCAAACCCGCCGCCTGTTTTTCATCGACAGCGAACGCGCCGCGCACATTGGCGTGACGTTCCTTGCGGCTCAACCCCTTTTGCTTGACGGTGTAGCGGGGGCGGGTGAGGGCGTCGGGGACGAAGCTGCGGCCGGTGCGTTTCGCCAGCATCTCGCCCAGTATCGCGGACTGGTTGAAGCGGCGCTGCCACAAGCGCCGAGCATGCAGCGGCACGGGGATGACGATATCGGTATCCGCGATCAGTTCTGCGCCCGCCCGCGCCAGCCACGGCACGAAGGTCAGCACGGCATGGAGGCGGTCGCCATATTTGAACCCCATGACCAGTTTCCGGCTGGCGTCGTTATACACAACCGCCGACCGCGCGCGGGTGAATTCCGGTTCTTCGTCGATGCATCCGGCGCACAGGCTGCCCATCGGGCTGTCGAAACCAAAGGGCAGGCCGCAGGTTTCGCAGAACGGATTTTCAATGAAGGCCAGCTCCGACCAGAAGGCGGGGGAAACCATGCCGGGCGCGTCTACAACCGACCCCGATCCTGCGCAGCGGGGCGGCAGGATGATATTTAGCGTGGTATTCCAAAGGCTTGCTATGGAACGGGTGTTACGGGCGCGGCTGTGCATGGGCTTAAAATTTGCCGTAAAAACGCCAATTTATCAATGTCTAATCCATTTTCCCTAAAGTTCTTGTTATTACAGGGGTATTATCATAATATGTGACAGTTTTATCAGGACAGGGGACGTAAGCGTGCGTTTCTCTGTATAATGGAGAGATTGAGTTCAGACTCCCCAAGGCAGCGTAGTGTCAAAGGTCGATAGGACAGAAATAGCCGAACAGGTGGCAGCCAGCATCCGGAATTTCTCGGAACTGGCGAAGGACGAAGCCACGCGCGCGCGCGCCGTCATCGAAATGCCCGAATTTATCCAGCAAAAGGCCGCGCTGATTTCCGCGCACTTCCTGCTGCCCGCCGGCGCACGCGTTGTCGATATGGGCTGCGAGCGGGGGGCGGTCACTTACGTCCTTGCGCTGCTCAACCCCCGCGTTGAAATCATCGGCATCGACATGGATGCCAAGGCGATTGATTTCGCGCGCAAGACATACCGGTTGCCCAACCTGTCGTTCCGCGCCGCGGATATTTCCATCCCCGAGCTTGAGGACGAAACTGTCGACGGCATCATCAATTCGAACATGCTGCACCATGTTTACTCCGCGAACAGCTATAACCCCGACGAAGTCACGCGGTTGCTGGAAAAACAGATCCAGAAGCTGAAAACCGGCGGCACGATGCTGATCCGCGATTACATGATGCCGCCCGAGGGCGAGTATGTGATGCTGGAACTGCCCAACGTGCCGAGCCAGGGCAACACGCCGATGGAATTGTCGGATGCCGATTTGCTCGTCCACTTTTCCCAAAACGCGCGGCCGATGGCTTCCGGCTGCGAAGGGTTCTTTATCGAGGAATTGATGCCGCGCCGCGACGGCACGCGCCTGTTCCGCCTGCCGCATAAATGGGCGCTGGAATTCGTGCACCGCAAGAATTACCGCAAGGACTGGACGAGCGAGTTGTCCGAAGAATACACGTTCTTCACGCATGGCGATTACCGCCGCGAATTCGCGCGTCTGGGCATGCGCATGGTGTTCTCCGCCCCGCACTGGAACCAGTGGGTCGTGAAGAACTGCTTCAAGGGCCGTTTCCAGCTGTATGACGAGGATTACACGCCCCTGAACGCGCCGCCCACGAACTACTTTATCGTCGCGCAAAAGGTGGCCGATAAACAGTCACTGGTGATCGAGGAACGCCGCCCGTCGCAAAAACCCGTCGGCGATTTGCAGATCATGATCGTGCGCGACAAAAAATCGGGTGCGCTGCACGAGCTGGTGAAGCGCCCCGGCGAATATTGCGACATCGTGCCGTTCCGTATCACGCCCGATAACCGCCTTGTGATTTATGTGCGCTCCGGTTATCCGCGCCCCATCGTCAATGCTGTGTCGCGCGGTTCGCACAATCTTGACGGCAAAAAATGGTCGGGCCACCTGATCGAGCCGATCACGATGGACACGGTCAACATGACCGACGACGTCGAAGAAAACCGCAAGATGATTTTCGGCTATGTCGACAACTACGCCAGCCTGCGCCCGAAATCGGAAGAAAGCTGGTATGTGGGCGACACCTATTTCCCCAGCCCCGACCGTATCGACGAGGCGATCGAGCCTGTGTTTGTTGAGGTTGAAAACGCGCAGCGCACCAGCTGGCCGATCAAGGAAGACAAGGAAGTCAACTTCACCGAGATCGGCACGATCATGGAGCTGGATGCGGCCGATATTATTTTGGCATCGCAGGTCGGCCTGCTGCCCGAACCGCGGCTGGAGTTGCATGTGTTCGAGCTGATGTCGCGCTATAACATCCCGTTCCCGCGCTGGATCGGCGAAGTGATGCCGAAAATGCCCGGCCAGCCGACCAAATCAAAAGACCCCGAAGACATGCTGGCCGAATGCGAGCCCTGCGATTTCGAGGAAGAAAACCGCTCTCCCGTGATCCTGAAACCCGTGAAGTCGGTATTCGTGGAGGAAGGCAAAGTCGGCAAGGCCGCGCGCGGGTTATCGGCGCAGGATATCGAATTCATCATGACCGAAGACGGCATCGAGAATATCGCCGTCGTCATTCCCGTGTCGCGCGATTGGGACAACAACCTGCTCGTCTCGCTCGACCCGAAAATCCTGCCCGTGCCGAACCGCCTGGGCGGCGACGGCGCGATGCTGAACGCCCCCAGTTTCATGCTGCCGAAAAACATCCGCTCGATCGATGATGCCAAGGCGTTTATCGCCGAAAAATTCCATGTGCCGGTCGAACAGGTCGGCAAGCTGGGCGAAAGTTATTTCACGCATACGGGCGTCACGCCACAGCGCGTGTACCCGTTTATCGTGTCGTCACCTCCCGATGTGGGGTCAGGCCCGAAACGCAGCTATACGCCGCTGAAACGGCTTTGGCGGTTGCTGGGCTTTGCGCGGTTTGCAGGCGGCTTGCTGAAAATGCTGGCGCGCACGCATATGTCGATGGATGCGAACAGCGACATGAGCCTGAGCCGCAGCCCGGTGAACCTGAAAAGCCAGGGGTTCTCCCTCTCGACCGAAAAGGTTGCGGTGGAGGCGAAGAACGTGGGTTACTCCGCAGCGCCCTCGCGCGTCCTCGGCCAGCGCGGCGCGGCAGGCGGCGGTGGCGGCGGCGCGGCTGCGAAACCTGCAGATGCCTATACGCCGTTCCAGCCGCCCAAGGGCATCGATCCCGCATTGCTGGAACAGAACAAAGCCGCGCAGGCGCTTATCGAAAGTATCGCCGCGCCCCGTATCGGCAAACGCCTTGTCGACAGCTATGCACAGGCTAAAAAACTGCTGAAGGGCGGCGACGAAGCCATCCACATGCACGAAACCCCCACGGTCGCGCAGATCGACAAGGATATCGTCGCCGTCGCCGACCAACTGAAGAAAATCCGCAACGACAAAATTCCCACCCTCGAACTTCGCCCCCCGGACAAGGGCGGCGGGAAAATATAATATTATTGTCATCTTAGCTGTCATCCCCGCCTTGTGCGGGGA
>JBBRVE010000056.1:0-20223 GCA_038247245.1 Bdellovibrionales bacterium
GATATCGTCGCCGTCGCCGACCAACTGAAGAAAATCCGCAACGACAAAATTCCCACCCTCGAACTTCGCCCCCCGGACAAGGGCGGCGGGAAAATATAATATTATTGTCATCTTAGCTGTCATCCCCGCCTTGTGCGGGGAACAAGCACCGTTGATATAAAAACAAAAATGCTTTCCATCTGCACCGTTGCCGTTTTATAAACAACGGTACTGGATCCCCGCCTTCGCGGGGATGACAGGAGCAGGTATGACCGACACCGTCCAAGTCTTTGACCGCACTCTCCTCCGCCACCGCCGCGACCGCGCGGCGCGGGGTATTTCTTCGTTCGATTTTTTGTATCAGGATGTCGCGCTGCGGTTGTCGGACCGGCTTGACCTGATTAAAAAAGAATTCGCAACTGTCCTCGACCTCGGCGGGCATGGGGTGATGGCGCAGCATTTGCGCGTGCGGGCGGGGACGCAGTTTGTGGCGACGTCTGATCTTTCGCGCGGCATGGCGGCGCAGGCGGCGCATGGCGTCGCGGCAGATGAGGAATTTTTGCCGTTCAAGGCCGGCAGCCTTGATGCCGTGGTCAGCAACCTTGCCCTGCATTGGGTGAACGACCTGCCGGGTGCGCTGGTGCAGATCCGCCGGGCGCTGAAGGCAGACGGGCTGTTTCTTGCGGCAGTTCTTGGCGGCGAAACCTTGCGCGAATTGCGGCAATCATTGCTGGAGGCGGAGGTTGCTGTTTCGGGCGGTGCATCCCCCCGCGTGTCGCCCTTTATCGACGCCCGCGACATGGGCGCGCTATTGCAACGCGGCGGCTTCGCGCTGCCGGTGGTGGACAGCGACATCATCACCGTCGATTATTCCAGCCCGCTGAAACTGATGCAAGATTTACGCGGCATGGGCGCGACGAACGCGGTTTACAACCGCCTGCTGAAACCCACGCGCCGCGCCGTGATATTGGAGGCCGCAAAAATCTACGCCGAAAAATTCGGCGATGCGCAGGGCCGCGTGCCCGCAACCTTCCAGATCATCTACGCCATCGGCTGGTCGCCCCATGCCAGCCAGCAAAAACCCATCCAGCCGGGCAGCGCGAAAATGAAGCTCGCCGATGCGCTGGGCACCGAAGAAATCTCGGCGGGCGAAAAAGCGCGGCCTTAGCGGGGAATATCTTGCGGCGGTGGAATATTTTCCGGGGCAGGCGGCTTTGCCTCTTGCGTCTTGCTATGCCCCGCAACCTGCTTGTAAATAAAATGGATCCATACCGACCCTACCAAGCTCGTGCAGAATAATGGAAAGCAGGTGAGGATGAAGATTGGAATGATGATCAGGCGCGGCAGGCGACGCTCGCCTTTTTTCGCGCGCGAACGCCAGCGCCAAAGGGATATGACGATCACCAGCACGCAAACAACAATTATCGCGATAATGACAAGCGCCACGGCAATAAGAAATGCGGCCATCAAGCCGGAAGCGACGATGGTTTCAACGCCCCCATGCGCCAGCGCAGGCGTGATGGCGGTGAGTGTGAGGAGGATAGCGAATAGGGCAGAAAGGCTGCGCAACGCGAATTTCATTGGTGCCTTTAAAGGTGTAGTAAAAATTATTTTGTCGCGATCAAAAAGTAATTCACATCCATATCCGTCGCGCTCAATGAAAACGCGCGGTCGAGCGGGTTGAAGACGAGGCCGCGCACATCGGTTATTTCCAGCCCGTGTTCCTCGATATGTTTCGCCAGTTCCGACGGCTTCAGGAATTTTTTCCAGTCATGGGTGCCGGCGGGGACCCAGCGCAGGATATATTCGGCGGCGATGATGCCGAGCGCGTAGGATTTCGGCGTGCGGTTGAGGGTCGACATGATCAGCATGCCGCCGGGGCGCAGGATGGCGCACAACGCACGCATGAATTCTTCGACATCGGCCACATGCTCGACAATTTCAAGCGCGGTCACGACATCATATTGCGCGCCTATGGCGGCGAGGTCTTCGACGCTGGTGGCGAGATAATTGATTTTCAGCCCGTGGGCTTCGGCATGGGCCTTGGCGACCTTGATGTTTTCCTTGCCCGCATCGACGCCCGTCACATCCGCGCCCATGCGGCACAGTGGTTCGGTCACGATGCCGCCGCCGCAGCCGATATCGTCGATCTTAAGGGCTTGTAAACTTTTGACGGTGTCGGGCAGATCGAAATGTTCCGACAGCATGCGGCGGATATATTCCATCCGCACGGGGTTCAGGCGGTGGAGGGGGCGCATCGGCCCCGATTCATCCCACCATTTATCACCCAGAGAATCGAATTGCGCGATCTCTTCTGCGTCGATGGTTGATTTGATGGCGGGTTTTTTGAGATTTTTTTTGGTCATTACATTGCATTTTATATATTTTTTCGCCCTGTAATAGAACGATATTCGCCGACATAAAATAACCGGTTAATGAGGTGTGAATATACCCCTTAGTTTCCTTAACTAAGTTTTCATAAGCCCAACGTATCTTCGACTTGGGAACAAGAAAAAAACAAAAAGGGGCACGCCATGATTACAAACTTTCAAAGCATCATCACCATCGCAACCGCACCGGCAACCGGCATGGTGGCCGCAGGCGCGATGGCGGTGGCAGCGGCGGTGGCGGTTGGCTTCCTGTTCATCTTTAACGAGGCTTCGTACCAAAAACGCGCCCAGCGCATGGCCTTCACGCAATATGCGCCCAAGACGCAGGCGGCATCGGCTTTCCATACCGCCCTTGTGAACGACAACGGCGTGAAGGTCGAGATCAAGGCTGGCGAGCCTGTGTTTGCGGGCGAAATGCTGGCGGTGGTGCGTGACCTGGCCGCCCGTGTCATGATCGGCACGGCACATATCGCCGAGTTGCTGTCGATGCTGGACACCCTGCAACGCATGGGCATTGATGTGCAGGGCCTGTTCTCCTTCCTGGCGCCCCAAATCGCGGCGGAAATGACCGAAGAAGCCCGTTTGCAGCAGGCTTAACTGTTTGCGATTTAAGGTCGGGCATGGCATCCTTGTCGGCAAGCCAGTCACCCATATATGCCGCCGGTTATGGACGATTTCAACACAGCGCTGATCCGCGAAAAGATCATTTTTATCGACACCGCCGCGCCCCAGAAAACGGACGCGATGGCGGAGGGGCATAACGTCGTCCGTTCCAACCGCCTGCTGCTGAATTTGCCGGGCGAACACGGCACCGAAAAACTGGTGATCCGTTCGCAGACGATGCCGGGCACGCTGCGCCTTGCCGCCGCCGCGCTGATGGATTTTTGCGCCAAGGGTAAATTCAGCGGCCGCGGCCCCGACTGGGAAGAATTGTGGGAACGCGTGCGCCCGCCCTATGACCGGAAATACAACCCCGACAACTGGGCGGCGATATATGTGGACGGCAAAAGTGTTTTCAAGACGAACGCCTCCACATATGCCGATGTGATCGAGCAATGCGCGCAGGTGGCGACCGGCAATTACGACCACGCGATCACCGTGACCGAAGGCGCTCTGCGCCGCATCGGCAAGAACATGCAGATCAGCCATTCATCGACGGTCGCCGCCGTTTTTACGAATGAAGAAGACTCACTTCGCACCGCCATCGTCAACCGCCGTGCGGGCAAAACCAATGCCTTCAACTTTGTCGCCACTGGCGGCGATTCAACGCGCCGCGTGCAGCAGGTATTGTTCGTCACGGCATCAATGCTTGAATCCCTCAACCTGCGCATGACTTTGGATACATTGCAGGCCAAGGCGCGCAGTCACAAGGCATCGCGTGAAGAACAGCAGCAGCTGACCTCGCTGCTGGGCCGCATGGACGCGCTGTACCGCCATATCGAAACCTTCGAAAACGAATTCAAAGCGAAATACAGGCCGGAACGACCTGTATTTTTCAAGCCGGAAAAACAAGGAGCTTAATCATGGATAAACCTGCACTCGAAAAAATGCTGAAGATGACGGATTCCGACAGCGAAACCGACGCGATCATGGGCTTGCGCGGCATGCAGGGCGGCTTTCGCGCCGAAGGCGTGACGCTGGCCGATGCGGTGCTGTTCGCTTTCGACAACATCGGTGTCATGAAATCGCGCAAGCCTGCCGTGACCATCGAACAAAAACCGGCTGCGCCCGCAGCGCCGACACCCGTCACGACGACCGGCATGCCCAATTGCCGCATGCCGAAACCCGGCCATATCGAACTGATCGCGCCGGGCGCGGCATCCGGCACCGTGATCGCGCTGCCGCCATCCGCCATCGAAGAAGCGGCATTGGTTGCCGACCACCTGAAAGACGCGCTGGTGGCCGCCGTCATCAACAAAAGCCGTTTCAAGCTGAAGGTTTTCGACGTCAAAAACGCGCGTGGCGAAATCCTGGAGACCTGCCTGCAGGCCGAATACGACCGTGACGGCATGGCGGTCGTTAAAATCTGGAGCAATGTGCGGGGCGAAGTCGCCAACCTCGCAACGCTGCTGCGCAAGGCGGTGGCGACGGCGTTTCCCGATTTGTATGCGTCCTAACAGCTATTCTTCATCGGTACGCCGCAAATCGTGCCGATCAGCAGCAGGGCAAAGGCCCAGAACAAAACCAATGCACCGACGCGCAGTTTTTTGAGAAATTTCTGCCCGTCTGTCATCTCGCCATCCGGCCAAGCGGCGGCAAGGAATGTGGTGCTGGGGATGATGCAGCACAGGGCGAGCGTCGAGAAGTCTTTCTCGTACAGGTAATTCGGCCCGAAATAGGCAAGGCATATGCCGCAGGGAATGGCAAAGGCTAAGATGCAGCGTGCCAAAGGGAAGGGGGCAGGCTTGGCTAGGCCCGCGCTGTCTTCTTTAGCGAGTTTCCGCCGTTCGGCTTCCTCGGGCGTGATGGTCGCGGCTTCATTCCGGATCATGTAACCGAGTATCAAGGCGGGGATCAGCAACAGATAGTTCGCAAAATACCGGTTGCCGTTTTTGGCCATGATGATGACCAGTGCAAACGCCACCAAAATCAAGAAAATCAATCGCGGGCTTTTCATGATGCTTTATATCCTTTTCGCCACCGTCATCCCTTGCCCCGTGTTCAGCATCACGCTGATGTATTTTTCGGGGTTGGAGAGGCGGGTGTTGAAATCCTGCATGGCGGCAAGCGCCGTTTCGCGGACGCGGTCGGTGGTTTCGTTGGAGAGGACGGAATCGAACAGGAACGTGTTGTCGCCGATAATCAATCCCCCCTGTTTCACGTTCGCCTCTGCCCAATCCAGATAATGCGCGTAGTTTAGTTTATCGGCATCGATGAAGATCAAATCGAACGGGCCTTTGGATGACAATGCGGGCAGGTTGTCGAGCGCGCGGCCGCGGATGACTTCGATATATTTGCCTGCGGCATGGTCGCGGAAATGTTTTTCGGCGATATCGGCGCGGCGGGCTTCGTATTCCAGCGTGTAAATCACGCCGTCGGCGGGCAATGCCTGCGCCATCCATGTGGATGAATAACCGCCGAGCGTGCCGATCTCGACAATTTTTTTCGCGCCAGACATGCTGACCAGCAGTTGCAGCAACCGTCCGTCTTCGGGCGGCACGCTGATCTGGTCGTCGGGGTTTGTCATCGCGGCGCGGATGGTGCGGAGGCCAGCGGGTTCATGCGCGAACAGGTCGTGGATATATTGCTGGCGGGTTTTCATTGCACGAAATTCTTCATGATATAGGCGTGGACGAAGTAACCGATGGCGATCAAGCCAATGCCCGACGCATACATGCCCCAGAACGGCATCGGGAATTTCTTCGCCAGCAGGAAGGGGATGAAGAACAGCAGCGACAGGGGAATGGCGGTCAAAATGCTGAGCGCGAAATCGACCGATTTCTGCGGGTCTTTAAACTCGCCGTAGGAAAAAGCAAGCACAAGCAGGGTGCTGATCGGCAGGGCGATGATAAACCCCGCAAGGTCGGGCCGCTTGTTCGCCAGCCATGACGCAAAGGCGATGACAAGGGCGGAAATCGCTATTTTTATGACGGGCCAATACATGCTAATCTCCGGTTGATTTACAGCGATAGTGCAGCAGCAAAGGGTTTGTTTCAAGTATGCGCGTGGTGGTTCTGACAGGGGCGGGCGTTTCGGCGGAATCGGGCATTCGCACCTTCCGGGCATCCGATGGCTTGTGGGAAGAACACAGGATCGAGGATGTGGCATCGCCCGAAGGCTTCGCGCATGACCCCGCGCTTGTTTACCGCTTCTACAACGACCGCCGCCGCCAGTTGATGCAGCCGGAAATCCAGCCCAACGCCGCGCATATGGCGCTGGCGAAACTGGAGCGCGAACTGGGCGATGATTTCCTGCTGGTGACGCAAAACATTGACGATTTGCATAAGCGCGCGGGTTCTTTGCGCGTGCTGCCGATGCATGGCGAGCTGCGCAAGGCGCGTTGCGCGGCCTGCCTCGGCCTTGCGGACTGGGATGCGGATTTTGACGCCGCCACCGTCTGCCCCGTCTGTTCAGCATCCGGCGGGTTGCGCCCGCATGTGGTGTGGTTTGGCGAAATGCCGCTGTATATGGATGATATTTACGCGACGCTGGTGCAATGCGACCTGTTCGTGGCGATCGGCACCTCTGGCAACGTCTATCCGGCGGCGGGGTTTGTCGAGGTGGCGCAAGGGGCAGGGGCGCAAACGCTGGAAATAAACCTCGAACCCACGCAAATCGCCTCGGCTTTCCATGACCAGCGCTATGGCAACGCTACGGAAACTGTGCCAGTATGGGTCGAACAAATTTTGGAATCCCGCAAATGACCGACTCTCTCCTCCCCATGCCCGTCGTCGAAGTGCCGTCGGCTGTCCGCCTCAACGAACAATCGGTGCGGAAACTGCGCATGGGTTACCCGTGGGTGTTCCGCTCCGAAGTCATCAATGCCAAGGCGGCGGACAATATTCCGCCCGGAACCATTGTGGACTTTACGCGTGACAAGGGCGATTTCGTGGGGCGCGGTTATTATAACCCGAAGCCGCAGCTGGTCGGCCGCATCCTGACGCTGAAGCAGGAAGACAAGATCGAAAAATTCTTTATCCACCACTACATCGAAAACGCGATCGTCTATCGCGACAAGCTTTTCGGCCAGCCCTATTACCGCCTGATCCATGCGGAAAGCGACGGGCTGCCCGGCCTGATCATCGACCGTTTCGGCGACGTGATCGTGGCGCAGGTGAACACCGCCGGCATGGAAAAATTATGGCCGCATGTGGAGGCCGCGCTGAAATCGCTGCTGAAGCCCCGCGCCATCGTGCTGCGCAACGACAGCAACGCCCGCGAAACCGAAGGCCTCGAAAAATTCGTCAAGGTCGTGTACGGCGAACTCGCCGATAAAATGGTCGAGGTGCATGACGGCGCCGCGAAATTCTATGCGAATGTTTTGGAAGGCCAGAAAACCGGCTGGTTCTTTGACCAGCGCGAAAACCGCCGCTGGGTGTCGCAGCTGACGCGCGACGGATCATTGCTCGATGTGTTTTGCCATACCGGCGGCTTCGGCATCATGGCGGCGCGCAACGGCGCGCAGAACGTGACCTTCGTCGACAGTTCTTCCGATGCGCTGGCGATGGTCGATAAAAACGCCGCCCTCAACGATGTTTCGGCGAAATGCCAGACGACCGAGGGCGCGGCCTTCGACGTCATGGAAAAACTCGCCCATCTGGGCCGCAAATACGATGTCGTCGCTGTCGATCCGCCCGCCTTCATCAAGTCGCGCAAGGATCACGGCCCCGGCATGAAGGGCTACCAGAAACTCGCCCGCCTTGCGATCCCGCTGGTGGAACGCGCGGGCTTCCTGTTCTTCGCGTCGTGCTCGCACCATGCGGAAACGGCGGAGCTGATCGATACGGTTTCGGGCGCATTGCAGAAATCCGGCCGCCCGTATCAGTTGATCAAGGTTTCGGGCGCCAGCCCCGACCATCCGGTGCATCCCATGCTGCCGGAATCGGGCTATCTCAAGGCCTTAACCTTCCGTTTTCTGGATTAATTTGACATAACTATCGGGCTTTGGTATTGTGGCTGCCATGCCCCGTGCCACTACCGCTGCGCGATTTTGACGTGTTTCTCGCGCAGCCTTACCCCGCACCCGGATAAAACAGCCAGCTTTTTTTAAAGGAGATTTCCCATGTCTAAAGACGCCAAACTTATGCTTGCTGCTTTCACCGTCGCTGCCGCCTTTGGTACAGGGTTCTTGTGGGAATCGGCAGAAGCGACAAACGCGACCACGATGCTCAAGAACGAAGGCTATACAGATATTGAAGTCACACGCGGCAAGCGCTACAAAACCTCTGCGCCAATTTTCACATTATATGCTGCAAAGTTCAAAGCGCGTGATGCCGACGGTCATGTGGTGAAGGGCGAAGTCAGCCGCAACCTCGGCAAGCCTGCGGCATTTCAGTTGCAGGCGGCAGGTTGATGCGCCATGACGTCACCGCTTGAAAAAATAATGGCCGCCATCCACCGTGACCCTGCAAGTCAGGGTAACGTTGCCGATTTTTTTAATTCTGCATCTGCCTTCGCCAGAGATGACTATCAGAATGCAGAGACAGAATTAAAACGGCGCTATAGCGAACAATATATACCCGAAGCCGTCGCGCGCGCGGAACAAACCACAAGCCAGTCCGAAGTCGCCTATCTGAACAGTGTCGAGGCGCACAGCAGCGCGTTGTTCAACCCCGATGCGTTCTTTGAGGCCAATCCGGAATTAAAGGGGCGGGTGCCGCAGGTGATCGTGGCGCATGACCTTGAAATACTGCGCCAGACAGTATCCGAAATCACAGCAACCGCCGGCAGGCTGTCAGGACATCTGGTTGCGCCGCAAACCGCGTCGTTCCGCCGCAACAAGGTGGAAATGTAATGGCGGCACCGCTCCACATAGCGGGAGATATCGGTGATTGGCTGGAGATGCGTGTTGCCGCCGAGAGCGAGCCCTTTGCCACCGGTCAGGAAATCGCCGACAAGGCCGGTAAAATTCAGGCAGTTTTCGACGCCCTGGACAAAACGCCTGCCGATACGCAACTGGTACAGAAACTGGCAGCGGAAATAGGTCATCGCCCCGTCAGCGGTGGCGTGGCCTATCAGGCCGCGCAGGAAGCGATGCGCCGTTATGACGAAGAATTCATTCCCGAAGTGCAGCGCCGCCAGCCGATGACGGCAATGGCCCAGTCGGAACAGACATCACTGATACGCGCGCGCAACCTGTTGCGTCAGGAAACCACCGTGCCGGGGCCCGCGCAGCCACAACCCGTCGCCCCCGGCAGCGCCGAAAATAACCTCCGCCTTAACAGCATTCCGTTCCGCCGCCGCAATGGCGAGGTGATTGTGATGGGAGATGTCGATTTCAACGACCGCCAGATGCTTCCCGATCTAACAGGCGTGATCGTGAATGGCGGCTATTACATCTTCAACGTGCCGGCAAAAAACATGTATGGCACGCCAAAATATGTCGGCGGAAATTTCTTTTGCGGCGGCAACGGGCTTGAAAGTCTGGAAGGCGCAACGCCCGACATTGTCGGCAGTTTTAACTGCAGTGATAACCTTCTTAAAGACCTGCGCCACGGCCCAAAAAACGTGGGCGCCGATTATATCGTCAAAAACAACAAGCTGGAAACGATGGACGGCGTGCCTGAAAACCTGTCCGCCACTTTCAATACCGTCGGCAACCCCGGCATCCGGGATTTCGAACATGCACCGAAAACCTTCGGCGAATTGCGCACCGATCAAGGCGTGTTTAGCAGCTGGGATGACGTGCCCACGCATCTGTTGCAGTCCGAAGAAAAAGTCCTGCGCATCGCCCATGAATTCCGCGAACGGGTGAAGGCTGTGGCGCGCGAAACCGGCATCCTGACCCGCCCTGTCGCCGCCCCGAAAACGGCATCGTTCGCGAGGAAGGCATGAGCGGCCTTACAAGTACATTCACCACCGTCGATGCCACTGAAGATGCGTCCGAAATCGCGCTAAAACGGCTGAACGTGATCTATACGCGCCGCGATGATGGCAGGTTGGTGGTGGAGAGCTCGCTGGATTTCCGTGACCGCGATCTCAAAGAGTTGCCCGACCTGTCGAATGTTGTCGTGCAGGGCGATTTTTTCTGCAGCATGAACAACCTGACCAGCCTGAAGGGTGCGCCCTATAGCGTGTCGGGAGATTTCCGCTGCGCCCTGAACCAGATCAAAGACCTGCAGCATATGCCGCAATTTGTCGGTGGCATCGCTGATATTTCCGGCAACCGTCTGCGCAGCATCAATGGTGCGGAAGTTGCGGAGGTCGGCATCCTGAAAGTGACCGGCAATCCCGGCCTGCGTGATCTTGAAAACCCGCCGCGCAAATTCGGCGAACTTGAGTCGGATTTTGGCACGTTCAAGACGGCGGATGACAATCCCGTGGCCTTGCGCGTATCCGAAAATACGCGCGCCAGAATCCGCGAGACGGCGAACAGCCTGACCGGATTGACCCGCGCCGTAGCTGCGCCCAAAACGGCGACATTCCGCAGGAAATCATGATCCTGAAACCGCTCAGCGAATGGGACGCGATTGCGCAGGACCGAGTGGCAGTCCTGAACGCGCTGACTCCGGTCGTGCAGGCCGTGATGCTGACGCCTGCAAATACCGCGGCGGTCGAGGGCTTCACGAAACTGCTGGCGGGGCAGGGCGATTATCCCTCTGATATGTTTCGCGCTGAAGTCGGCCATATTATTTTTGAATATGACGCCAATTTCCTGCCGAATGCCGCGAAGAATGATCTTCACGCCCTGCAACGTCACCGCGAGGTTTTTGCAGAGATCGCTGCAAAGCTTGAAACGCCGGAAAGTGACCGGCCGCTGGCATCCGAAGCCATGCTGCGCCAGTTGGGCATCAAGTATTCGCACCGCGCCGACGGTATGCTGGAAGTCGCCGACAAGATCGACCTGACGGGCAAAAAACTCGGACAGCTGCCGGATTTATCGAACGTCGTTGTGCTGGGTGACTTTTCGGCAGGCGGAAATGACCTGAAGAATATCGTCGGCGCGCCGCCTTTCGTCGGCGGCACCGCGACATTCGCAGGCAACACGATCAAGTCGCTGGCCGAAGGGCCGCAATATGTCGGCGTGGATTTTGTCGTCAGTTCCAACAACCTGAACGACCTGCATGGCAGCCCGCTCTATATCGGCCGCGATTACGAAGCGCGGCAGAATTTGCTGACGACTTTGGCGGGCACGCAGCCTGAACTGAACGGGGTGTTCAACCTGAAGGGGAATTTCCGCCTTGCGAGTTTCGAGCAGGGCCCGCGCGTGTTCGAGGAAATACGCACCGATTTTGGCGATTTCAAGACATGGGAAGACATCCCCGAAAATTTCCGCATCTCCGCCGCCACAATCGAGCGGCAGGCGCGGGAATTCCGCGAGATGATGGTGCAGGTGACGCAGCAGGCCGGCGTGCTGACCCGTCCCGTTTCCGCGCCTAAAACGGCGCGCTTCAGCCGGAAATAATCAACGGCGCGGCAGGATCGAGGTATTGATCCCGCGCCGGAATTTTTCAATCACCTGATCCAGCGTCTTGCCATTTGCCATCGCATTGTCGATATGCGCGAAAAATGCGTCGTCCTGCAGCCATGCCGCGGCAAGCGCGCGGCGGGTGACGTCGCCGCCATCGGCGGTCACAATACCGGGCACAACTTCATCCGCATATGGCGATGTCGCGACGGCGGCGTTAAAAACATCGGTGATGGTTTTGCGGATGTCGGGTTTCATGTGATTTCTTTATTTTCGCAGGTTCAGGCCGGGGCGTTTTTTACGGTCGTCGCGCAGCTGGCCTTGCGTGTTCGCGGCCTTCGCCTGACGCTGCTTTTCATGCGCGCCGGCGTATTTATTGAACATCTCCGTTACGCGCGCCTTTTCGCCGGCTGTTTTACGGCCATCGGTTGCGATATCGAGCGGGGTTTTGCCGAGCGTGTTCGGCGCCATGAAATCGGCGCCGGCCTCCAGCATCTGCAGCATGATGCCGGGCGCATTTGACGACAGCCAGCCGCGCGCAGCCACATGCAGCGGCGTTTGCCCTGCGTTGTTTTTGATGTCGAGGCGCGGTTTCGCCGCCAGCAGGATTTTTGCAATGGCGTCGTCACCGCCGATGGTGCTGCCCGCAATGCGGTGCAGGGGCGTATTGCCGTCGCTGTCGCCGATATTCGGGTCTGCGCCTGCGGCCAGCAGCGCTTCGATGCAATCCTTGCGCTCCCGCCATGTGATGCCGATGAAGCGGCCGATGGGCGATGCGTTTTTGTCGCCCGACAACACATTGGGGTTTGCGCCAAGGCGCAGGGATTCCTGCAGCCCCTCCAGCGAATAATCGCGGATGGCGGCAATCAGCTGCTGGTCAAGCGCGGATTGTTCGGCGGCGGTGCGGCCTGCCATGATTAACGCTTCGGCGCGTTTTTCAGGCTGGAGGAAGGGCCGGCTTCGACGGGCGGGAAAAGCTGCTTCAGGCTTTTCTTGTCGATCGCGATGTAGTTTTCATCGCGGGTGAGGGGCTTTACCTCCGAGCCGATGATCGCGATATAGGCGATCAGGGATGCTTCGAGGTTTATTTCGCCCAGCTGTTCTTTTTCTTCGTCGGGCAACGCCTTGAACGCTTTTGCGGTCATCACCTTGTCGACGACGTAATGCGTGGGGCCGATGTTTTCCGCGTCGGCGAACAGCGTGCGCGTGTCGGGCTTTTCGCCCTTTTTCATTTTGCGGTCGAAGAATTTGAAATGGTGGGTGTCTTCGGGCAGGGTCAGTTTTGATACATCGCGGTCCTGCACCTCGGCGTAATGCGCGCCGCTTTCGGTGAAGAAGCGCACATAGGTGTGCATGTCATCGCTGCCGGCGACGGCATCCTTGGCGGCCTTGGCCGCGCCGAAAAGTTTCTTGAGGGGGTTCTTGAATTCCATTTCAAAAGCTCCTGGGTAAAAATTGCATGCTGAGGAGGGTATAGGCCGACCTTTATGGAATGTCAACCGGCCATATTTTAGGACAGCTGCACGGAATAAATGGCCGTTTGAGGGGTGGTGCGGGTTCTATTCCTGCGTCACGGGGGCGGTTTTCATGCCGATCACGAAACTGTCGATCAGATAATTGGCCATGCTCTCGAACGCGCTTTCGCCGTCGAGTTTGGGCATTTTGCCGGTTTCCTCGAGGAAGCAAAGTCCGTGGGTGGAGGCCCAGAGGATGCGCGCCGCCATCTTCATCTTGCGCTGCTGCTTGCCCGCAAAACCGGGGGCGATGAGTATTTCGAGGGAGGTGAACAGCCGGTCGATTTTTTCCTGATACCACGGTTCGACTTTGCGCGTTTCGGGCAGGTCGTGGCTGAACAGCATCAGCCAGTAGGGGCGCATGTCTTGCGCGAAATTGCGGTATAGCTGCGCCATTTTCTTCATGTTCTGCACGGGCGTTTTTTTCGCGTCGTGGCAGGCGGGGGAGGACAGCACGCCATGCAGCAGGTCGAGCGTGCGCGCATTCACCTGCAGATACAGCGCGTCCATCGACGGGAACACATTATATATCGTGCCGGGCGCATAGCCGATCGCATCGGCGAGGCGGCGCGCGGTCAGCCCCTGCGGGCCTTCCTTGCCGACCAGCCGCCACGACATCTCCAGAATCAGGTTTTTGAGTTCCTCGCGGGTATGATCCTTGCGGCGTGCCATGGCTTTGATCCTTTGTCCCATAATAGCCTGATATTAAACGATGTTCAATATTTATATTGAACGGTGTTCAGGACTATGGGATGATGAATAATGAACGGTGTTCATTATAACAGGAGATAGATCATGAAACGCGGCACATTGTTGACAGCACCGGTATTGGTGGGCGGCGGCGCGGCCCTGATTGCGGGTTTGCCGGCGTCGCTGCCGATGGTGGTGGGGTTTGCGGGCGTGGCGGGCTGGCAGGGTTTTGCCAAGTTGCGCGAATTCTGGGCGGATTTGCACCTGCTGCATTTTCGCGGGTCGTTCGGGTATTACAACTACGGCTATTCCAAACAGCACAAGAAATAGGGGAGGCGGTTGATGGTTGACGATGGCCTGCGGACGACCGAATTCACCGAAGCCGGATCGAATGCCGAATACCGGCTGCTCAGCGACACGCAAATCCTGCTGGCGACGCCGCGCGGCAAGGGATGGCTGAACCAGTATTTCGATTTTTCATCCCGCAAGCCGACGATACGGTTCGAGGTGGATACGGGCGCATCCCGCATCGACCTCGGCACCGTCCAGATGGCGGCGATAGACGGCGATCGCACGACGCACCTGACGAATGCGTGGCGCGCGCTGTGTGCGCTGTGTGCGCTGTGCGTTGTTTATAATCCGGTCAGACCGTGCCCGTTTCCGGGTTGATCGGCTGGTTGTCGAGCCAATAGACATCGGCATGCGCCTTTTGTGGCATGCGGTCGGCGATGTGGTTGGAGAGGTCGTCCAGCACGTTGATCGGCCAGGGCGGGTTGACGATGGCGATGCCGGAGCCGAACATGCGGTAACCCTCTGACGGCGCTTTCGCAAGGCGCACTTCGCTCACCAGCACATCCTTCACATCCGATTTGCGCAGATGGGTCAGCAGTTGCAGGTGGCCTTGCGCCTCCAGCAGCGGATACCAGATCAGGAAAACGCCCTGCGGCCATTTTTTCCAAGCGAGGTGAACCTGTTTCGCGGTCTGAACATATTCGGTTTTGATTTCGTAGGACGGGTCGATGATGACAAGACCCTTGCGCAAGGGCGGTGGAGAGAAATCGACAATCGATTGGAAACCGTCTTTTTGCTGCAGGTCGATGTTCGATGCGCCCGACATTGTTTTTTGCAGCTCTTCGAATTCGCCGGGGTGGCGTTCGATGCAGGTCAGCTTGTCGGAGGCGCGCAAAAGTTTGCGCGTGATCATCGATGATCCGGGCCAGATGGCAAGGTCGCCTTCGGGGTTAAATCCGCTGACGATTTCTTTCAGGCCATTCGGTAGCCCGTCATTCTCCCAGAAATGCTGCGCGCCGCTGGTATATTCCATCGTCTTCTGCGCTTCTTCGGAAGCAAGGTCATACGTGCCGCGCCCCGCATGGGTATCCAGCACCGCCAGTTTGGGGTTCTTCGCCTTCAGCGATTTCAAAAGCTCGACCAGAATGGCGTGCTTGTGAACATCGGCGAAGTTTCCGGCGTGGTAAATGTGCTGGTAGCTGAGCATTTTTGTTTGATCCTGAAGGAGAAAAGAAAAGGCCCTTAGACGCTGCCTAAGGGCCTTTTCATGAAACTGTACCAGAAAAACCTTACGCGGTCTTCAGGTTCACGGCGGTCATGCGGCCCTGGCGGTCGGGTGCCAGTTCAAAGTCGACTTTCTGGCCTTCCGCCAGTTCGCGCAGGCCGGATTTTTCGACTGCGGAAATATGGACGAACACATCCGTTCCGCCGCCATCGGGCACGATAAAGCCGAAGCCTTTTTTATTGTTGAACCATTTCACGGATCCACTGGGCATTAAGTCTCTCCTTGGGCAAGTTTGGCATGACCGGACGGGCGTTTTTGATGCGCCCGACCATGACTAGAATTAGACGATTTCGATTTTCCCCGCAACAAAATTGGGGGGGGG
This sequence comes from Bdellovibrionales bacterium, assembly GCA_038247245.1. Lineage (GTDB taxonomy): Bacteria > Pseudomonadota > Alphaproteobacteria > Micavibrionales > UBA2020 > JAPWJZ01. The sequence continues at coordinate 15,539 of JBBRVE010000056.1, forward strand.
GGGAAAGCCGCAGGAATGCGCGATTTTTCCGGTGCTGCGCTGCGAAAATAGGCGGCGTTATGTTATCTGGAATCTGATTCTCAAAAGAACAGGCAGAGCAGCCAGACGATGCCGACATTGCAAAGCGCAAGGAACACGGCGGCGCTGCCGGCATCCTTGGCGAATTTCGAATACGCGTTCCATTCGGGGCCGAAGCGGTTGACGACGGCTTCGATTGCCGAATTCAGTATTTCGACCACCAGCACCAGCATGACGCTGCCGACCATCACGGCCTTCGCAATGCCGGACGGGCCAAACCACAGTGCAAGGGGGATCAGGATAACGGCAAGCGCGAGTTCCTGCCGGAACGCGGCTTCGGATTTGAATGTCGCCACAAGACCATCGCAGGTGAACTGGAATGCGCGGATCACGCGCGCGATGCCGGTTTTTTTTCCGGGTACCTGGCCGGGTTCGGTCATCTTACATCTCCCTTTGCTGATATGACTTGTAAATATCGCGGATCGGGCCATCGGTCGTCAAGGCCACGGAGGAGGGCAGGTCGGAGGTGATGCGGCCTTTGTCCAAATAGATAATACGGTCGAATTCGGGCAGCAAATGCAGGCGGTGCAGCGTTGCCACCACGCTCTTGCCCTTGAAATGTGTGAAGACGTTCTTGAATATCTTTTCTTCGGTCGGCAAATCGACGCTGCTGGTGGGCTCGTCCAGCAGGATGATGTCGGATTGCTCCGCCGCGAACAGCCCGCGGGCAAGCGCAAGGCGCTGCTTCTGGCCGACCGACAGGTTGACGCCCTTTTCGCGGATATCGGTATCGAGGCCTTTGGGCAGCTGTTCCAGCACGGGCAGGAATTCGGCAAGGTCAAGCGCGCGCAGCACGACGCTGTCCGGCACATCAAGGCCGAAGCTGACATTGAAGCGGATGGTGTTTTCAAAAATCTCGGGGTCCTGCGGGATCAGGGTCGTCAGTTGCGACAGCGCATCGAAACCCGCCTTTTGCCCGTCCACCGTCACATCGGCATGCTGCGGGTTGTGCAGCGCGCGCAGGAGCGACAGGAGCGTCGATTTGCCGCCGCCCGATCCGCCGATCAGCGCAATTTTTTCGCCATGGCCAAGCTTCAGGTTGATATCGGCGAGCGTCGCGGTTTCGCGGTTCATTTTCGTCGCATAGGTGAATTTCAGGTTGCTGATATCAAGGTCTTTCCATGTCGGCGGCAGGGCGGTGGGGGCGGCAACTGCAAGTTTTGTATGGTCGTCCACGATATGCTGCGTTGCGCGCAGGTCGGTCAGGGCGTTCAGCCATGTGCCGTGCATCCAGATGAAATCGAACATCTGGCCGCCGACCTTTTCCTGGTACATGTAAATCGTCACCAGCGCGCCCGCCGCAATCACATGCCCCGCCTGCAACTGGAACCAGATATAGCCCAGCAGGATGATGGTCATGGTCGCAATCGAAAACATAGTGCCGAAGAAGAAACGCCATTCGTTGAGGTAAGCCTCGCGCATAAAGGGCGGCAGGGTGTGCTGCAGTTTCGAATTCAGCGTCGATTTGGAAAACGCCTGCAGGCGCAGGATGACGATGCTCACCATATTTCCGACGAAATCATAGAAGGTCGCGTTCGCGGCGTGCCCAGCCTCGTTCATTTCATGGATCGCCTGCGTCATGCGGCGGTTGAGCAGCACGATCAGCGACAGGCTGATGGCCGTGCCGGTAAAGCTGATCAGGCCGATCCACGGGTTGAAGCTGGTCAGCATAATCAGCGAACCGGTGAGAGACACCACGCGCTGGAAACTGATAAACGAATTCTCCGTAAAGCCGCGCAGCGCGCTGGCCGCCGTGCGGATGCGGTTGATGGTGCTGCCCGAATGGTGGTCCTGATGCCAGCTGAGCGGCATTTCGGTCAGGCGCGAAAACATCGCGGTCGTGTACTGGATAAAAACCAGCTGCGCGCAACGGCGTTCGATCACGCGGCCGGGGCCGTGGAACACCCACATCATAAAATGGCAGGCGATGATGAAGCACAGGAAACGCAGGCAGTCGTTGAACAGGTTCGGCCCCGCCGCCTGCAGCGTGTTGATCAGCTGCCCGAACAGCCATGGAATGGCGAGGTCAAAGCACATCGCAAACAGGAACAGCAGGTGGTAAAACGCGATATGGCTGCGCACCCCCTGCGCATATTTCCACACCTCCATCCAGAGGCGGGCATAGGAAAGCTGGGCAAGCGGGTTCTTGAATGACATGGGGCGATTCTAATGGGCTGTACCTGCCGAATATAGTCGCCGTCCGCCGCCTTGTCATTACATGAATACGCAAAGAAAAACCCCGGCTTGCTCCGGGGTTTTGGTGTTCAATGACCGGAACGATCAATGCTTGTGCGTGTCTTCGCCTGCGGCCTTGGCGGCTTCTTCGGCCTTTTTCATCGCGTCGGCGAAATCGGGGTATTCCATCATGCGCTCGTCGCCCTTTTTGAAGATAAAGGTGGGCGTGGAATCGATGGCGTAGGTTTTCTGCGCGTCCTGCATGGATGCCATCATGGCTTTTTTCAGGTCTTCATCGGCCATGCAGGCCTTGATGTATTCGGGGTCCATACCGGCAAGCGCGCCGATTTTCTGCACGGCTTCGTCGGGCGCGGCCGCGCGTGCCCAGCGTTCCTGTTCGCCGAAGATCATCGAGATCAGCGGGAAGAATTTATCTTCAGGGGCGCAGCGCGCCATGGCGGCGGCCTTCACCGCATAACCGTCCAGCGGGAAATCGCGGAACACCAGTTTAGCCTTGCCGGTTTCGATCAGCTCTTTCTTGATCGTGGGCAGGCCGAATTTGTGGAAAGCCGCGCAATGCGAACAGGTCAGCGACGCATATTCGTAAATCGTGACGGGCGCGTTGGGGTCGCCCAGCACGCGGTCGGTCGTTGCGGCGACGAGGTCGATTTTCGAGGCGGCGGCGACTGCGCCGGTTTTCGGTTCAGCCGCTTTATCTTCCGCCATCGCGGGCAGCGACAGGACAAGCAGCAGGGCAAGGAAGGCGGGTTTAAACATCATCATGGCAGGATACCTTTTTTAAGAAGAAGGGGGTTTTTGGATAGGGCAGGTGGAAATGCCAAAGACTGCATAGGCGCCGCAACTGCCCATAGCGGCGTTGACCAGCAATGCAACGGCAAGGATAGGCCACAACAGGCCCTGAAACCCGACCGATGCCCAATACCCCAGCAAAGCCACCGCAATCACCACACGCAGGACACGGTCCCAGGTGGCAAGGTTGCGGGGAAAGGCGGGTTTCGGGGCAGGGGCGGCGGGTTTTAGGTCCATAGGCTTTCCTTCGATGCCTACTATAATATAGTTACAGGCTTATGCGTGACAAGTTACGCTGAAAATGCCATGTTATGCGAAAACAAACGGCGATTCACAAAGAAAATCATGGCATCCACCCTTATCCTCAGCGTTCAGGAAGGCAGTATTTCCTTCGGCGAGAAAGTCATTTTTGACGAATTCTCGTTCAATATTCATTCCGGCGACAAAATCTCGCTGGTGGGCAAAAACGGCTCGGGCAAATCGACGCTCATGAACCTCATCACCGGCGACCGCGACCTCGACACCGGCAAACGCTGGGTGCTGCAGGGCACGACCATCGGATACATGCAGCAGGACGTGCAGGCGATCCCCGGCCAGACGGTCTATGACTTCGTGTTCGAGCAGTTGATGAAGGACGGGGTCGAGGAAGAAAACCGTTACAAGGTCGATATGGTGATCCAGCCGCTCGACCTGAAACCGGATGACCGCATGGACATGCTGTCAGGCGGCCAGCTGCGCCGCGCCGCGCTTGCGCGTGCCTTGGTCGAGGAACCCGATATTTTGCTGCTCGACGAGCCGACCAACCATCTGGATTTGGAAATCATCGAATGGCTGGAGCAGTTTTTGCAGCGGTATCAGGGCGCGCTGCTTTGCGTCAGTCACGACAAGGCGTTTTTGGCGAACATCTCGAACAAAATATTCTGGCTCGATCGCGCCAAGATGCGCGTCGCGCCCAAGGGCTTCGCGCATTTCGACGAATGGTCGACCATGCTGCTGGAACAGGAAGAACGCGAGCTGCAGAACCGCCAGAAACTGCTGGACATCGAGGTCGAATGGGGCAGCCGCGGCGTGAAGGCGCGCCAGAAACGCAACCAGCGCCGCCTCGGCATGATGCTGGAGGAACGCGCGAAACTGAAACGCGACAAAAGCGCCTACCGCCAGATGATGCGCCGCCTTGAAGTGGGCGAGATGGAAATTGATTCCGTCGGATCGAAACTCGTCGCCGAATTCGTGAAGACCGACAAGAAATTCACAGATGACAAGGGCCGCGAAAAAGTCGTCCTCAACAAATTCTCCATGCGCTTCCAGAAGGGTGACCGCATCGGCATCCTTGGCAAAAACGGGTCGGGCAAGACGACGTTCCTGCGCATGCTGATCGGCGAAATGAAGCCCGATATGGGCAAGGTGAAACTGGCGCGCGGGATGGAATTTTCGTACTTCGACCAGAAACGCCGCGATTTGAAGCCCGAAGACACCGTGAAGCACGTCCTCTGCCCGCAGGGCGGGGAATACCTCAAGGTCATGGACAAGACGCGCCATGTGATCGGTTACCTGCGCGACTTCCTGTTCGATGCGTCGATGGTGGAACAGCGCGTCAGCACATTGTCGGGCGGGCAGAAAAA
>JBBRVE010000057.1:0-20048 GCA_038247245.1 Bdellovibrionales bacterium
CCTTGATGAATGAGTAAATAGATGACCGGGAAAGTGCTGTAGCTGCCATTACATCCGGCAGTTTTAGGATTCTGTTAGACATTTTATTTCTCCAATTCGTTTTTAAAATTCGGCAATGAATGCCTTAAAACGAGAATGGATTATTCGGCAAGACTGGTCTAACCGACATTAAGGAGAAGATTTATTTCTCTAAATGTCTGTCCATAGATCGGGTGCTTTTCCGGTTGTGCGGATTCTTTCAAGAGCCTTGTGCAGGGCTTCTTTATTTTTTTCGCCTGAATTTTTTCGGGTATAACTTGTGAGGGGCAATATGGTTTGAAGATAGGAAATGATTGTTCCGGTGATCTTTCTCCCACTCGGGCTGCCGCCCGTGGAAGAGGAACGGGGGATTTTTCCCGTAAACTTTTTATATAACCTGCATAAATTGATAATAATGTCGTCAGATATGGTCGATCCGGCTTTCCCTTTTTGCGGGGATATTTTCTTGAAAGCAAGTTCAATGGGTGCAAGAGAGGAGATAATTGTGCCCAATCCGGCAATAATCCCATCCAGCTCTTTGTCGAACGGATATAATTGTACGTTTTCCTGTTTTTTGTTCTGCGCTTCATAAATCCCGCGCCCGTCGCTGTATCTTGCGCGTACGCCTATTGATGATGGAGCTTTTACACAAGATTCTTGTCGCAATGCTTCTCCCACTATGTTTTCAGGGCTGTCATATGAATGGTTATTGTAATGCAAGCGCTGTAGTTCTGCTTCGGCCTTTATCAGTGTTTTAAGCAGCTTCTGTGTATATTGGTGCACCTTGCGTGGCGTTGTTTGGGCTGCTTCAGGAGGGGGTCTGTTAGCAAACATTATGGCTGTGCCCAAGTCATGCCAGAGGGATTTCTTCCCCGCCTCATTCTTTGGGTCGAGGTTCAGAATCTTGATGACTTTATCAACACAATCCTCGCTGATATATGCGTCCATCTTGTGGCCGTAATAAACCTCACTATAGGGATTGTACTCTATCTTCGACAAATCAATCGCCTTTCCTGAATTTTGTAGCCACGACATTGTCGCTGCCAAATTTCATGGTATCCAGCATATCAGCATAATCCTGCATCATCTTTTTGCGCTCCAAAAGATATTCGGCGCGATTGTATGCAGAGCGGATTTTGTCCTGATCTTTGTGCGCGAGCTGCTTTTCTATCACATCCGAAGGGTAGTTTTTTTCATTCAGGATGGTGCTGGCAAGGCTTCTGAAACCATGTCCTGTCATGCGGCCTTGGTATCCCATGCGGCGCAGCGCCATAAGGACAGTGCCATTGCTAATATGCTTTGCCTTGCTGGCAGCGCTATAAAACAAATATTGCTTCTCTCCTGTTACTCTCTGAAGATCGAGGAGAATAGCTAAGGCCTGCCGGGACAGTGGGACAACATGAGGGCGCTTCATTTTCATTCGCTCAGCCGGAATATGCCATTCTTCACGCTGCCAGTTGATTTCCTCCCATTTTGCGCCGATTAGCTCGCCAGTACGGACGAACGTTAAGGCAAGCATCTGCATGGCTGCTTTGCTGAAATCATTATCTCTGGCCTCAATTGCTTTTAGCAGTTCGGGCAGTTCGGCAACGGGGATACAGGCATGGTGCTTTTCCTGAGCCGAGGGGAGAATATCGCGCAGATCAGCCGCAGGGTTGTGCTGGCAGAGGCCGCGCTGTGTGGCGTACCGGAAAATCTGCCCGATAAGCTGTTTCATTCGTTTGGCTGTTTCTATCGTGCCGCGATTGCCGATCTTTTCAATTACGCTCACAATATCGGGGATCGTGATCTCAGCGATAGGCAAAGCCCCGATCATGGGGAAAACAAGCTGTTCCAGACGTTCAAGGCATTGCTTATGGTACTTTTCATTTAGTTTGCCCTCCCGAAGCTCAAACCAGCGCCGCGCAGCTCTTTCAAAGGTATTTTCACCTTCCTGCATGAGGCGCAGCTTTAGCGCATTCTTGGCTCGCGTGGGGTGCTTTCCTGAGCTTACCAGCTGTCTGGCTTCGTCACGTAGCTTCCGGGCTTCGGAGAGGGTTACAGCAGGGTATTTGCCGAGGGCAAGGATTTGGGGCTTCCCTTGAAAGTAATAGCGCCAGCGCCACAGCTTGCCTCCTGCCGGGGTGATTTCAAGAGAGAGGCCGCCGCCATCCGTGACTCGATATGGTGCTTCTTTGGGCTTTTGGCTTTTTATGGCTAATTCTGTAAGGGGCATGGTGAATTCTCCGCCTAAAAAATATATACACAAATCTATACATACTTTGACTGGCTTGTAAAGAATCCCCCGAGAGGGCTTTGGACGATAAAGTGCTTATTTGCAGTGGTTTTTGTTGGTTTAAGGGACTTCTCTGGAAGTCCTTAAATCAGTTAATGGCGGAGAGGATGAGATTCGAACTCACGAAACCTGTTACAGTTTACCCGCTTTCCAGGCGAGCGCCTTCAACCGCTCGGCCACCTCTCCGCGAGCGATACAGGGGGGCAGAGTACCCTTAAAGGGGCTTGGGCTTCAAGCTTAATTTATGTCAATAATAACAGGCGTTTATCCGATGCCCGACAAGGACGGCGCGGTTTGGGATTCGGCAATTTCGACCGTATCGCCCACATGGATCACGCCGGTCGATTCCGGGATGCCGTTCTGGCCGAACACGACGCCCGTCATGCCGGGCGCGCGCATCAGGCGGAAGGCTTTCAGCGTTTTCAGCGGTTCGTTATCGTCGCCGCGCGTGCCGGCCTGCTGGTCGGTTGCGGTCACGACGCAGCGCAGGCAGGGTTTGGGCAGGTCGATCACCGTGCCGCGGATGCGGATCTTGCGCCAGGTATCCTCCGCCCATGCGGGCGCGCCGCTGACGACGATATTGGGGCGGAAACGGTTCATGGGCAGCGGGTGCGGCATTCTGGTGTTGAGGTCATGGAGCGATTCCGCGAGCGTCACCAGTACGGGGAACTCATCGGCGAAGCTGGTGGGCGTGTCGCGCTCCGCCTGCGACGATCCGATACTGCGCGGCAGCCCGCCCTGCCAGACAAGATGCGCGCGAAAGCCGAGCGCGGATGAAATCCATTTATCGGCGGATGCGCCAGCGGTATAGGCCTCCACCTGCTGCTTCCAGATCGTGACGGTATGCTTGGGCGCGGAAGGGGAAGGGAAATCGATGCCGACCGCCGACCCGTTATAACCCAGCGCCAGCATGTCGCCCGCAATCGCGGTTTCGATGGCGGCCATGGCGGGCACGTCGCGCTGCGTCACGAATTTGTAATTTTCATCGACGATCATCCAGCGCCTGTCACGCGCGAGGCCGCGTTGTTCCAACGCGGCCTCGGTCACATCAACAGCCCGGCATCCCTTGACGGGATAAATATGGAGGCTTTCGACTTTCATCAGGTGATGCGTTTCAGGAACTCCATCGGCAGCGGCAGGATGATCGTGCTGCTGCGGTCATTGGCGATATCCTGGAAGGCCGAGAGGTAGCGCAGCTGCATCGCGCCGGAGGAGCCCAGTTTCGTTGCGGCCTCCACCAGCTTGTCGGCGGCCTGCAATTCCCCTTCGGCGGAGATGATCTTGGCGCGGCGTTCGCGTTCCGCCTCCGCCTGGCGGCCGATGGCGCGGATCATGCTTTCGGCAAGGTCGATATGCTTCAGCGCGACGTTCTGCACCTTGATGCCCCACTGGTCGGTTGCGCCGTCCAGCAACTCGCGGATGTCGGAGGACAGTTTATCGCGCGCGGTCAGCAGTTCGTCCAGCTCGTGCTTGCCGAGCACTTCGCGGAGCGTCGTCTGCGACAGTTCCGACGTGGCGCGCATGAAATCGGCGACGTTGTTGATCGATTTTTCCGGCGCGACGACGCGGTAGTAAATGACCGCGTTGACCTTCACCGAAATGTTGTCCTTGGTGATGATGTCCTGGCTGGGCACGTCGATGGTGCGCACGCGCAGGTCGATGCGGGTCATGGTCTGCACGATCGGGATCAGCAGGATCAGGCCGGGGCCCTTGACGCCGGTATAACGGCCGAGGGTGTAGGTGACGCCGCGTTCATATTCCTTCAAGATCCGTACGGCATAGCCGAGGAAGATGAGAGCCATGACAAAGAAAAAGCCGACAAATCCGATGCCGCCCATGTGTAAAAATCCTTTCGTGGTTAAGTAAGAGGTTGCTGGTTATTCGGTGCTAGATTATTGCGGGCGCACGATCAGGCGCAGGCCGTCGATTTCGACAACCTTCACCATATCGCCCGGGTTGATGATGAATTCCGGCGCTGCCGCCGATGCCTTCCAGATCTCGCCGGTGATGCGCACTTCGCCGTGGCCTTGCGACCATGTCAGAACTTGCGCGGGCGTCTGCATCAATTCTTCCTGTCCCGTCATCGTGGGGCTGCGCTGCGCGCGCAGTGTGACGGCAATCAGGACGGAGAGGAAGCCCAAACTGGACACAGTTGTGGCGCCGATCAGCCACGGGTCTATCCCGAAATTCGGATCCACACTATCGATGAGCATTGTGGCGCCCACCGCGAAGGAAATCGCGCCCCCGATCCCCAGCGCGCCAAACGCCGGTGCAAAGGCCTCGCCGATCATCAGCGCAATACCGGTCAGCATCAGCGCAAGGCCGGTATAATCGACCGGCAGCACGTTCATGGCGAACAGGCCGAGGATAAAGCTGATAATGCCGATCACGCCCGGCAAAATCGCGCCGGGATTGATGCATTCGTAAATCAGGCCATAGGATCCCAGCGTCATCAGCATAAAGGCGACGTTCGGATGCGCAATCACGCCCAGCAGTTCGGTGCGCCAGTCGGATTCAAAACGCTCTATGCGGGCGTTTTTGGTGTTCAGTTTCATGGTTTTGTTCAGCGCCATTTTCACGGTGCGGCCATCGACTTTTTCGAGCAGCTCGTTCACGTCAATGGCGATCAGGTCGATTGCTTTCTTGGCAAGCGACTCAGTGGCGGTCAGGCTTTCCGCATCGCGCACCGCGCGCTCCGCCCATTCGGCGTTACGGCCGCGCAGTTCAGCCAACCCGCGGATATAGGCGGCGGCATCGTTGACCATTTTATGTTCCAGCGTCGATTTCGGCTGCACCGATTTCGGGTCGGTCATCGACGGGTCGCCATTTTCCGACGGGCTGTTGTCGCCCATGCGTATCGGCGTTGCGGCACCGATGACGGTCGACGGCGCCATCGCGGCGATATGGCTGGCGTAAAGGATATAGGTGCCGGCCGATGCGGCGTGCGATCCGGGCGGGCTCACATAGGTTGCGACGGGCACGGGGCTCTCGAGGATGATCTGGATGATCGTCTGCATGGAATCGTAAAGGCCGCCGGGGGTCTGCATTTCCAGCACGGCGATATCGGCCTTGCGCTTGGCGGCTTCGGCGAGGCCGCGGCGGATAAGGTCGAGCGAGGCGGGGCTGATCATGCCCTCCACCTTGATGACGACGGCGAGCGGCTGGTTGACGGGGGGCGCGTCTTCGGCGGGCGCCTGTGCCTGCTGGAATAACAGGAAGCCCGCGATCCACAAGATAGTAAACAGGGGCTTGAGATATTTTTTCATGGCAAAAAATCCGGCGTGAAAATGCGAGCGCAATAACCATGCGAATTCTAGCAAAATACTGGCCGGACAGACTATATAATCCGCGCGCGGGTTATGGATAGTCAGGCGCCCTTTTTCGGCGCCTGCGGTTTATTCTGGATACTGGCGGGCGCATTGCGGCCCACCTTCGGCTCCGCGCCGAAATGCTGGATGATGTCGGACGCCCATTCCGCGCCGATGCCGCCGGCCTCAGCCGCAGCCTTGCCCTGCGCGAGGCCGTACAGGAACCCGGCCGCGAACTGGTCGCCAGCGCCGTTGGTGTCGACGATCTTCGATTTATCCTGCAGCATCGGCGGCACATGCGTGACGCCTGTCTGGTCGATCACATACGCGCCCGCCGAGCCTGCGGTGATGGATGCTGTCACGCCGAGTTGCTGTACCTTCGCAATCGTGTCCTCCAGCGTGGATGTTGCGAACAGCGCCATGAATTCGCCGCGGTCGCCGACAAGGATATCGGCATGTGATGTCGCAAGCGCAAGGAAGGCGGGCTGGTTCTGCGCCACGACATGGGCATCGTTCAGTGCGACAACAACCTTGCTGCCCGATTGTTTCGCGAGCGCCGCCGCATGATGCACCGCCTCGCGCCCGTTTTCGGTCAGCCAGAGATAGCTGTCCAGATAAGTAATCTTTGCCTGACTAATCAGGTTAGCATCAACATCATCCGCCGTCAGTTCCATGCTGGCACCGGCGGCGAAGGCAAAGCTGCGTTCGCGGTCGGGAGTGGTCAGCGCCAGTACGGCAGTCGTGCCGGTTGCAGGATTGTCTGATAAAACAGGCGTGAAATCGATTCCGTGTCCGGTCAGGCGCGTGGTCAGGAACGCGCCGTTTTCATCATTCGCGATCTTGCCGATCAGTGCGGCGCTGCCGCCACGCAGGGCAATGCCCGCCGCCACATTCGTGCCGGGGCCGCCGGGCGTGCGGGCAGGGGAGAGGTTGTCGGCGATATCCTTTGCCGTTTCCGCGCTGACAAGGTTGGTCAGGCCTTTCTTGATGCCGAATTTTTCAAGCTGCGCTTCGTCGGTTGCAATCTGCATATCGACCACCAGCGCGCCCAGCGCAACGACATCATATTTTTTCATCATGCTGCCTTTTGTTTTGCGGCGGAGAGGGTTTCGAGCAGGGCGGCGCCCATGTCCGATGTCGAAAGTTTTTTCGCGCCGTCGCTCATGATATCGGCGGTGCGGTAGCCTTTTGCCAGCACGGCCTCGATCGAATCTTCCAGCAATTGCGCTTCTTTCTGCATGTCGAACGAATAGCGGAACATCATCGCGACCGACAGGATGGTCGCGAGCGGGTTGGCGATGCCTTTCCCCGCGATATCGGGGGCAGAGCCGTGGATGGGTTCGTACAGCGCGGCGCGCTTGCCGTCGGGTTTCACCGCGCCCAGCGAGGCGGAGGGCAGCATGCCGAGCGATCCGGTCAGCATCGCGGCCTCGTCCGACAGAATATCGCCGAACAGGTTGTCGGTTACGATCACGTCGAACTGTGCGGGGTTGCGGAGCAGCTGCATCGCGCAGTTGTCGGCATACATATGGCTCAGTTGCACATCTTTATATTCGGCTTCGTGCAGCTTCGTCACTTCCTCGCGCCACAGCTTGCCGGATTCCATGACGTTGGCTTTTTCGGCGGAGCACACCTTGTTGCCGCGCTTGCGGGCAAGCTCGAAAGCCACGCGCGCGACGCGGATGATTTCATTGGTGGTGTAAACTTGGGTATTCACGCCGCGGCGCTGGCCGTCGGGCAGGGTGGTGATGCCGCGCGGTTCGCCGAAATAAACGCCGCCCGTCAATTCGCGCACGATCATGATGTCGAGCCCCTTGACGACGCTTGCTTTGAGCGTCGAGGCATCGACCAGCGCATCAAACACTTTCGCAGGGCGCAGGTTGGCGAAGAGTTCAAGCTCTTTGCGGAGTTTCAGCAGGCCCGCTTCGGGACGGATGGCGTAATCGACTTTGTCCCATTTCGGGCCGCCGACGGCCGCCAGCAGCACCGCATCCGCCTTGCGGCATTTATCCAGCGTCGCATCCGACAGCGGCACGCCGTGCTTGTCAATCGAACAGCCGCCAAGGTCGCCTTCGGATGTTTCCAGTTTCGTGCCGAAATGCTGGTTGAACCAGCCGAGGATTTTCAACGCCTCCGCCATCACTTCGGGGCCAAGGCCGTCGCCGGGCAGGGTCACGATTTGCTTGGTGCCGGTCATAAGAATCTCCTGTTTTTTCTGGAACGACCCAAATTATCAGGTCGCGGGGGCTTGTTCAATTTTTCAATTACTGGAATTAAAAACGCCTGTTTTCAGTGATTTCAGGGCGGCTGTGACGGTTTCATCGGTATGCACATGCGCGGTATAGGGCGCGCCCGCGATCTTGCGGCGGATTCGCCCCGTCACGTCATCGTGTCCGCAAATAACTACTTCGCGTGATTCAGTCGCGACGGATTCCAGGAAAGTTTTCATCCCCATCATGCCCGTCATGTCGATCATCGGCACATGCGTCAGGTCGATCACCAGCTTGCGGATATCGGGGGAGATCAAATCCGCCCCCTCGATCATTTTATCGACCGACCCGAAAAACAGCGGCCCTTCGATGCGGTAGACCATCACGCCCGCGGGCAGCTCGCCATGCGCCAGATCGACCTTGCCGGGGGTGCTGACATGCAGGTGCGTGGCATCGGCGACGCGCGTCATGAACAGCAACGACGCCATCACCATGCCGACCGAAACGCCCGCCACCATGTCGATCAGCACGGTCAGCGCAAAACAGGTCAGCAGCACGATCACGTCGCTGCGCGGCGCCAGCTGCAGGATGCGCACGAACTGGTGCACATGCGACATCCGCCACGCAACCGACAGCAGCAGCGCCGCCAATGCCGCCATGGGGATATAGCTGATATAGGACGCCAGCGTGACGGTATAAAACAATATCAGCAGCGCATGGATGACTGCCGCAACCGGCGTTTTCGCGCCCGCATGGATATTCGCGGCAGTACGCGCCAGCGCGCCCGTGGCCGGAATGCCGGACGCAAGGCCGGAAAAAATATTCGCAATGCCGATGCCGTTCAATTCCGCATTCGGGTCGTGCCGCGTGCGCGCCATGCTGTCGGCGACGGTTGCGGAGAGCAGCGATTCAAGCGCGCCCAGCGCGGCAATCACCAAGGCGGGCATCAGCAGTGTCTGCAATTCGTTGAAATCCGGGATGGCAAACAATCCGCTGCCGCCCGGCAGGCTGAAGGACGGCGCGTATGGTGGAATGCCCGGCAGCGTCGCGCCATCTTGCGTGACATAGGAAAAGCGCGTGTTCAGCGTATCAACGCTGTAACCCATTTTCACCAGCACGAAAGATATCGCCGTGCCCAGCAGGATGCCGCCGACAGGGGCAGGAATGCGCGTGGTGATTTTGGGCAGCGCGAAGATGGTGACGATGGTGGCAAAACCGATCAATGCCTCCTGCGGCGTGAAGCCGGGCAGGGCGTGCCAGATGGTGGCGGCCTTTTCCACGTAATGGCCGGACAGTTTTGCGATGCCAAGTCCCAGAAAATCATTCAGCGCCATTGTCGCAATCGTGACCGCGATGCCCGCCGTGAATCCTGTCGTGACGGGATAGGGCACGAAATGGATGAGCTTGCCGGCGCGCGCAACGCCCATCAGGATCAGGAAGATGCCCGCCAGAATCTGGCACCAGATAATGCCGTGCAGGCCGTATTGCGTCACGATGGGCGCAACGATCACGACGAAGGCGGCGGTCGGCCCGCTCACCTGCGCCGGTGACCCGCCCAGCACGGCGGCCACGATGCCCGCCACAATCGCCGTATACAACCCGTGCTGCGGCGGCAGGCCGACGGCAATCGCCAGCGCCATGGATAACGGCAGCGCCACCAGCGACACGATCAGCCCCGCCGTGAAATCGGCGCGGAATGTCTTGGCGGAATAACTCTTCAGCCCCGCGCGGAGGGCGGTTGCGAGCGGAAAGATCGCGGGTTTTGCATGCATTTCGAAAATGCGGCTGTTTTATCAGCCGTAGAGCCAGGGTTGTTTGGTTTTCTGCGCGTCTTCGAAAGTCGAAATCGTTGTTTCTTTTTCGAGCGTCAGGCCGATATCGTCGAGGCCGTTCAGCAGGCATTTTTTGCGGAACGGGTCGATATCGAATTTATATTCCTTGCGGTTGCCGCCGGTGACCGTCTGTTTTTGCAGGTCGATGGTCAGCTCCAGCCCTGCTTCCGCATCCTTCATCAATTCCTCGACCTGTTCTTTCGGCAGGACGACCGGCAGGATGCCGTTCTTGAAACAGTTGTTGTAAAAAATATCGGCATAGGACGGCGCGATCACGCAGCGGATGCCGAAATCCAGCAGCGACCACGGCGCATGTTCACGGCTTGACCCGCAGCCGAAGTTTTCGCCCGCGACAAGGATTTGCGAATGGCGGTAGGCAGGCTTGTTCAGCACGAATTCCGGCTTCTCCGCGCCTTCGGGCGTGAAGCGCAAATCATTGAACAGGAATTTGCCAAGCCCCGTGCGCTCGATCGTTTTCAGGAACTGCTTCGGGATGATCGCGTCGGTATCGACGTTGACCATGTTGAGCGGTGCGGCGGGGCCGGTGAGTGTGTCGAATTTTTGCATGTTACTTCACCAGCTCCCTTACATCCGTCAATCGTCCGGTCAGCGCCGCCGCCGCCGCCATGGCGGGGCTCATCAGGTGGGTGCGACCACCGCGGCCCTGGCGGCCTTCGAAGTTGCGGTTGGAGGTGGAGGCGCAACGCTCGCCCGGTTGCAGCTTGTCGGCGTTCATGGCAAGGCACATGGAACAGCCCGCCTCGCGCCAGTCGAAACCTGCTTCGATGAATATTTTATCGAGGCCTTCTTTTTCAGCCTGTTCTTTGACAAGGCCGGAACCCGGCACGATCATCGCGTAAACGGTTTTGGCAACCTTGCGGCCTGCAGCGATTTTGGCGACTTCGCGCAAATCCTCGATGCGGGAATTGGTGCAGGAACCGATAAAGACTTTATCAATCGCAACATCCGTCAAACGCTGGCCGGCGGTCAGGCCCATGTATTTCAGGGCGCGTTCGATGAATTCGCGCTGGCCCTGATCCTCGATCTTTGCGGGGTCGGGCACGAAACCGGTGATGGGCGCAACCGTTTCGGGGCTGGTGCCCCAGGTCACTTGCGGCGCGATGTCTTTTGCTTCAAGACGGATTTCCTTGTCGAAAACCGCGCCTTCGTCGGATACCAGCGTGCGCCAATAGGCGACCGCCTTGTCGAAATCGGCGCCCTGCGGCGCCATCGGGCGGCCGCGTAAGTATTCGAATGTGGTGTCGTCAGGTGCGATCAATCCTGCGCGCGCGCCGCCCTCGATCGTCATGTTGCAGACGGTCATGCGGCCCTCCATCGACAGGCCGCGGATGGCGCTGCCTGCGAATTCGATCACGTAACCTGTGCCGCCCGCCGTGCCGATCTGGCCGATGATGGCGAGGATGATGTCTTTCGCGGTCGTGAAGGGGGGCAGTTCGCCCTCTACCAGCACGCGCATGTTTTTGGCGGGTTTCTGGATCAGCGTTTGCGTCGCCAGCACGTGTTCGACTTCGGACGTGCCGATGCCGAATGCCAACGCGCCGAACGCGCCGTGGGTCGATGTGTGGCTGTCGCCACAAACGATCGTCATGCCGGGCTGCGTCATGCCTTGTTCAGGCCCGATCACATGCACGATGCCCTGGCGTTTATCGGCCATGCCGAAATATTCGATGCCGAACTGCGCGACGTTTTTTTCCAGCGTGTCGACCTGCAGTTTCGCCTCGGGGTCGGTGATGCCCTTCAAGCGGTCGTGGCTGGTCGGCACGTTGTGATCGACCACGGCCAGCGTCGCATCGGGGCGGCGCACGGGGCGCTTCGACATACGCAACCCTTCGAAGGCTTGGGGGCTGGTGACTTCATGCACAAGATGGCGGTCGATATAGATAACCGAAACGCCGTCATCATTGCGGCTGACGACATGGCTATCCCAGATTTTTTCGAACAGTGTGCGCGGCTTGGACATGGCTTGAACCTCATTTCATTGAAGCGTTAAGGGGAAGATATGCCCCCGAGGCACAAAAGAAAAGAGGAATAGGCTTGTTGCGGGGCAGCATTCACCCCCTCTCCCGCGCTTGCGGGAGAGGGTCGGGGTGAGGGGGAGTGTTGATCGACTGAAAACAGCGCGGGCGTTATACACACCCTCACCCTAACCCTCTCCCGCAATGGCGGGAGAGGGGACGAAGAAAGAAAAAAGGCGGCCATTGCTGGCCGCCTTTTTCGTATTGGTAGATGCCAGAAGATTAAGCGTTGACCGCTTTCTTTTCGGGCGCCGCCGGAGCAGCTGCCTTTTCGGGCGCTTGTGCTTCGGCTGCATCGTTTTCGTTGTACTCGCGCTCGGCGATGCGGGCGGATTTGCCGCTGCGGTCGCGGAGGTAGTACAGTTTCGCGCGGCGGACGGAACCGCGGCGGACGAGTTCGATGGAGTCGATGGAGGGCGAGAACAGGGGGAACACGCGTTCCACGCCTTCGCCGTATGAAATTTTGCGAACGGTGAAGTTCTGGGTGATGCCTTTGCCGCCGCGCGCGATGCAGACACCTTCATAGGCCTGGATACGGGTACGGGTGGTCTGGCCCTTTTTCTTGTCTTCGGAGATCTCGATGATCTTCACGTTGACGCGCACGGTGTCACCGGGCTGGAATTCGGGGATCTTCTTGGAGCCTTCGGACAGTTTCGCGATCTGGCTCTGTTCAAACTTTTCGAGGTCGTTCATTTGGGTCTTACCCTATTTTTTTATCGGAACCCGTTATATTCGAACGCACGATTTAAAACGGTTGTGCGCCGGCGGTTCCATGTTCATTACCGGGTCGGTTTTGGACATAATTATGCCCACCACCAATTTGGGGGATTCTTACCCAAAATACAACCTTATATCAAGAATTTATTTGGTTTTCTTGGAATCTTCTGGATTCTGAACGACATAGGCCGACCACAGGTCAGGACGCCGTTCTTTGGTCACGGCCTTCGATTGTTCCAGCCGCCAGTCTTTCACCTTGGCATGGTGGCCGGAGGAGAGAATCTCCGGCACTTTGCGCAAGATTCCGTCCGGCCCGGTCCATTCGGCAGGCCGCGTGTAATGGGGGTATTCCAGCAGCCCGTTGCCAAAGCTTTCCTCGTCATGCGTGCCGGCATTGCCGATCACGTCGGGCAGCAGGCGGATGACGGTATCCAGCAGGATCATGGCGGCCTGTTCGCCGCCCGACAGCACGTAATCGCCGACCGAGATTTCTTCGGCCTGATAGGCCTCCAGCAGCCGTTCATCCACGCCCTCGTACCTGCCGCACAGGATGGTCAGGAGAGGCTCCTGCGACAGCTCTACGGCCATTGCCTGCGTCAGCGGCTTGCCACGGGGGGTCATGTAGATCATGCGTCCCAGCGGCAGGTGCGCCTGCAGGGAACGGTCGAGGATATCGGGCTTCATCACCATGCCCGCGCCGCCGCCAAAGGGGCTGTCATCGACCGTCTTGTGCACATCGGTCGTGTAATAGCGCGGGTTGACGGTTTCCAGGCTCCAGATGCGTTTTTCCAGCGCCTTGCCCGACAGGCTCAACCCCAGATGCCCCGGGAACATTTCGGGGAACAGGGTGATGATCTTGACGGTCAGTTTTGCGGGTTCTGGCTTCATATCGCGACTCTATCAAAAAACCATTCATTTTCAAGGTGATATTTTGAAAACGGAGGGCTTGTTATTGACTTTTTAACCATTATGTTATATAAATAAAGAACTCGGGGCAGCGCAAAAGAGGATTGGGCAGACATGAAAAAAGCAGGCATCTTCGACAAACTGAAACAAAAACTGGCGCAAGCCGGTGATGCCGTCTCCGAACTCCTCCGCCCCCAGCCGCAGCCCGAACTGGTGCCGATCCGCGTGAAGGCAGACCGCCGCCGCCGTTAAGGCTTTTCTGCCATTGACTTCTTTTTCATAATCCTGTAAAACCTGAGCATCGCCGCAGAATCCGGATTCTTTAAAACCGGACGGGCGTAACAGGGGAATTTGCAACATCATGGCCGAAGACAGACGATCCAGCACCCGTCATGGCGATTCCGCAAGCGCCGTCGCAATTACCGGCGCGCTCGCGGCGCAAATGCCCCACATCTCCGGCTTTAATTTTTTCAGCGGCGACTTTACGCCGAAAACCGTCAATTCGGTCGGCACCGCCGTCTGCACGCAGGACGAATGGGATGCGATGTGGAAGACGCTCGACCGCCCGGCGCCCGGTCCGCTACCCATCGACACCCGCGCGATTTTTCAGGCCATCAACGAAAGCGCAAAACAGCGCGCCACATCATTCGAAGCCGCCAACGTCACGCTGACCGCGGCCAAGGAAATAAAGGTTCAATGGAACCGCGTCCATGTGGGCAAGGACGAAGACCCGAAGCAGCAGGACCGCTTCGCCGTGCTGCTGCTGCCCCAACAGGGCAAGCTGTCATCGGTTTTCAACGACGTTTGGCCGCTGCGCGACAAGCGCGAGAAACTGAAAAGATTCGACGAAAGCCTGAACCTGTTCCGCAAAGGCCAGAACGCCCTGCTGCCCAGCCCGTCGGTCGCACGCTTTACCCAATATCAGGCCCGCCGCAACGCCAAGCCCGCGAGCCGGAATTAATCAGGTTTGAAAATCAATCCAGCAACCCGTGCGGCACATCCACGGTCATTTCTTTTTTGGCCACATCGACATGCGGCACGACCTTGGCGGTGAAGGGGAGGTAGAAGCTGTTGCCTTTCGGCGGTTTTATTTCCAGCAGGTCGCCTGCGCCGAAATTGGCGACGGCGAGGACGCGGCCGATGATTTCGCGCTTGTCGTTATAGGCGGTGATGCCGACAAGGTCGCTGTGGTAATAGGTATTTTTAGCGGTGATTTCCGGCAGTGCCGCGCGCGGCGCGTATAATTTGGTGCCGCGCAGTTTTTCCGCCGCGTTGCGGTCGGTCACCCCCTCCACCTGCGCCAGGAAAATATTCCCGTGCTGCTGGAAGGAGAGAAAAGGAAAGGTTTTCTGTCCGGTAGAATCACAAAGCGGCGGCCCCTCCGCAAGCGCTGCCGGGTTTTCGGTGAAGGCCTTCACCTTCACGAAACCACGGATGCCATGCACGCCGACGATTTCGGCCATGCACATCAATTCGCCCGCAGGGTTTGCCGCCGCTTTGCTCAACCGGATAAGACCTTATTCAGCAGCAGCGGGTGCGTCAGCAGCCGTTGCTTCAACCGCGGGGGCTTCAGCAGTGGGAGCTTCAACAGCTGCAGGAGCCGCTTCAACTTTCGGTGCAGCCGCTTTTTCAGCGCGTTTTTTCGCGCGGTCGGTCATTTTCACTTTTGCAACGGCTTTTTCGACGTTGTTTTTGCGCTCGGGCATGGGGGCGATGCCTGCCTTGCCCATGAAGATCGCGACGCGGTCGGAAACTTGCGCGCCGACGGAGACCCAATATTTAATGCGTTCGCCGTTCAGCGTCACGCGCTTGGGATCGTCTTTCGCCAGTTTCGGATCGTAGGTGCCGAGGCGTTCCAGGAAGTTACCGTCGCGGGGCTTGCGGCTGTCAGCGACGACGACGTGGTAGTAAGGCTTTTTCTTGGCGCCTGCGCGGGCCATGCGGATTTTCAACATTTGGTTTTCTTTCTTTCGTTTACAATAAGGTTTATCCGGTTGCGTTCATTCAAGGATGAAAGGCCCTGCAACCAGCAGGCCGTTCAAATTCCGTTATTTCTTTTTGTCCCCTTGCAGCAGCGCGCTGATATCTGGCATGTCGGCGCCGCCCTTCGCAAAGGGGTTATCGCCCAGCGGGCCTTTGCCCAGCGAGCCTTCCATGTTTTTCGCCATCTGTTCCATTTCGCCCAGACCGCCGCCGCCGAACAGTGCGCCCATATTGCGCATCATGCCCTTGCCGCCCAGTTTCTGCATGCGTTTCATCATCGTCTGCATATCCTGAAACTGTTTCAGCAGACGGTTGACGTCCTGCACGGTCACGCCGGAACCCGCCGCGATGCGCTTGCGGCGCGAGGCGTTCAGGGTGTCGGGCTTCGTGCGTTCGGTTTTGGTCATGGACAGGATGATCGCTTCCTGACGCTTCAGCATGCCGTCATCGACATTGGCGTTTTCCATCATGCCTTTCAGCTTGCCCGCGCCGGGCATAAAGCCCATCAGGCCGGAAAGGCCGCCCATTTTCTTCATCTGCTTCAGCTGGGTCAGGAAATCTTCGAGGTCGAAATTGCCCTTCGCCATTTTCTCGGCGGCTTTTTGGGCGTCTTCGATATCGATATTCTCGGCGGCCTTTTCGACCAGCGACACGATATCGCCCATGTCGAGGATGCGGCCGGCCACGCGTTTCGCATCGAAGGCCTGCAGCGCGTCAACCTGTTCGCCCATGCCGATGAACTTGATCGGCTTGCCGGTGACGGAGCGCATGGACAGCGCCGCGCCACCGCGTGAATCGCCGTCAACGCGGGTCAGCACGATACCGGTGATGCCGATGCGTTCATTGAAATTCTTGGCGGTGTTCACCGCGTCCTGACCGGTCAGCGCATCGGCGACCAGCAGGATTTCGACGGGTTTTGCGAGGTCGCGCACATCCGCCAGTTCCTGCATCAGCGCTTCGTCGATCGACAAACGGCCTGCACTGTCGAGGATGATGACGTCATAGCCTTCCAGCTTGCCCATTTCGAGCGCGCGCCTGGTGATTTTATCGGGCTTGTCGCCCTTGACGATCGGCAGCGAACCCGCGCCGACTTTTTGCGCGAGGATATCCAGCTGTTCCTGCGCGGCGGGGCGGTAAATGTCGAGCGATGCCAGCAGCACTTTTTTGCGCTGCTTGTCCTGCAGGAATTTCGCGAGCTTGCCGGCGGTCGTCGTCTTGCCCGAACCCTGCAGACCGGCCATCAGGATGACGGCGGGGGCGGGGACGTTGAAGTTCAGCGCGGAATCTTCGTGGCCCAGCGTTTCGACCAGTTGGTCGTGCACAATTTTAATGACCTGTTGGCCGGGCTTGACCGAGCGCAGGACTTTTTCGCCGAGGGCCTCGCCGCGGACTTTTTCAACAAACTCTTTCGCGACGGGCAATGCGACGTCGGCTTCCAGCAGGGCGACGCGCACCATCCGCAATGCTTCGTTCACGTCGTCCTCGCGCAGCGTGCCGCGCTTGGTCAACCCGTCGAAGATGCCGCCGAGGCGGCTGGAAAGACTCTCGAACATTAAAAATCCTCAAAACCAATTAACCCCAGTGAGCGTAACTTCGCCGACTGGGGGACGCGGAGCGTTAAAGACCATCCATGAAAGGGGGATGCCTTGCTCAACAAAACTGAAGGGTTTATAGGGCATTTTACGGCAAAGTGTCAAGGAAAGCGCGGCGTTAGGAGATATGGCTCAAACGGCTAACCCATTGTTTTTGCGCCAAGCCCCTCATTTTGTTGACATTATGGAATTCTCGGACTACTCTTTCCGACAGTCAAGAAGAAGGATTCTGCCATGGGCAGCCGCGCGATGGACACCAACCTGCTGAACGCCGCCAAGAAAGGCGATACGGATTCGGTCGATGAAATGGCGTCCGAAGGCGCCGATATCGACGCATCCGATATCAATGGC
This sequence comes from Bdellovibrionales bacterium, assembly GCA_038247245.1. Lineage (GTDB taxonomy): Bacteria > Pseudomonadota > Alphaproteobacteria > Micavibrionales > UBA2020 > JAPWJZ01. The sequence goes on from JBBRVE010000057.1 coordinate 17,229, forward strand.
CGCACCGGGCTGTGGTTCGCGGCTGCAAACAATGACCGCGATATGGTGCAGATGCTGTTCAAGCATGGTGCGAATGCGAACGAGGCCGATAACGACGGCATCTCGCCGCTGATCAAGGCGCTGGAGGCCAAGCACTGGAACGTGGCGAAGCAGCTGCTGCAAATGGCCGACATCAATTTTCAGGGCGGCGACACGCATTTCACCGCACTGCATTCCGCGCTTAATATCGACCTTAGGGAAGAAGACACGCAGCGCGTCGATTTCGTGATGAAGAACGGCGGCGATGCGCGCCTGCCCAATGCGCAGGGACAGTCGCCACTCGACCTTGCCCGCATCCACGGCAAGACATGGCCGCATGCGCTGAAGCTGGGCGAGCTGATGGAGGAATATAAAGACGGTGCGGAGGCGCGCGAAAAATACCTCGCCGCGAAACTCGACCGCGGCATCGTGCAGGAAATGCGCGGCACTTCCGCTCCCGTGGCCGCGCCTGCCACCGCGCGTTTCCGCCGGATGCAGCCATGACCGATACGCCGTTTTCGCCGGAGGAGCTCAACAACGCGCTGCGCCGTGCTGCGGCGGCGGGTGATATCCTTGTGTTCCACGAGGCGCTGGAAAGCGGCGCATCCGCCAGCACGCTTGACCCCGCCACAGGCCGCAACCTGTTTTATACGCTGATCGACCGGCTGGACGCGACGCGCGACAACCCGCCATCGGGCGGCACATACCTTGCCATGATCATGGGGCTGGTCACGCAGGGCACGGATGTGAATTTCAGGGACAAGGACGGCATCTCGCCGCTCCACTACGCGCTGCAAAAAGAAGACTTCACGGCGGCGACCATTTTGCTGGCATCGAAGGCCGATGCGAATGAACATTTCCCGCCGAACGGCGACACGCCGCTGCATCTTGCCGTGCGCCTTGCGCTGGCGGGGCAGGGGGTGCGGCTGCTCGACAACCTGTTATTGATGAAGGCCGACCCGACGGTAAAAAACAACGCAGGCGTCTCCGCGCTGGATATGCTCGGCCAGTTTGCGGCGGGTCCGGATGATCTGGCGGCGGTGCGCGATAAACTTGCCCATTCGCCCCATGCGATGGGCGCGCTCGCCGAACACCGCGACGCGCAGCAGGATTACTTACGTCAGCAGGCAAAGCGCGGCGGGCTGAAGCTATGACCGAGGCCGCACCCCTGAACCCCGAAGAAAAACGCCTTTTACGCACCATTCTGGCGCGCAAGGGGCAGCCCGATTTCATCATCGCCGATGCGACACCGCAGCAGCAGCCATTATTGGCGGCAACCGATAACCTTTTTGAAAAGAACGGCATTACGTCTGCCTATATCGATTTGTCGCGCAGCGGTGGCGTGGGCGCGGTCATGGAACAGCTGGCGGAATATGCGGCGGCGGACGTTGATGTGGTACACCTGACGGGTGGCGGAGACTGGCTGCGCGGGCGCGAACCCTTTAACGACGGCACGGCGGCGCGCGCCGATATCCTGAATATCCAGCGCGAAAACCTGTTCCGCATCCCCGTGAAAACCATGCTGTGGCTGGCACCCGATGATATTGCGTCGCTGGCAATGACCGCGCCCGACCTGTGGGCATGGCGGTCGGGCATTTATGACCTGTCTGCGCCCGCTGCTTCGCCCGCACAAAAACCATCCGCCGCACCCGCAGGCCCTAAATGACAACCTGGTGGCATCCCGATATCTTCATGAAAAAAATTCCGCATTTGCAGGAGCGCGCGCGCATATTCGGGCAGGTGCGCGCGTTTTTCAATGCGCGCGGGTATCTGGAGGTTGAAACGCCCGCGCTGCAGGTTGCACCCTGCATGGAGGCGCATATTCAGGCGTTCAAAACCGAACTGGTGAGCGCCGACCGCCAATCACGCCGCGAGATGTACCTGCATACCAGCCCCGAATTTGCGATGAAGAAATTGCTGGTGGCAGGGCTGCCGAAAATTTACCAGCTGGCGAAAGTGTTCCGCAATTGCGAAGGCTCGCGCTGGCATAGCCCCGAATTCACGATGCTGGAATGGTACCAGCTGGGCATGGATTACAAGGACATGATGAACGAGACGGTTGACCTTGTGCGCCACATCCTGCGCAAGCCCGTGATGGCGCAGAACCGCGCCTGCGACCCTGCGATGGACTGGGAAAAAATTACGGTCGTCGATGCGGTGCTAAAATATGCGGGCGTGGATATTTCGGCGAACCTTGGCGACCTTGCGCACCTCCGCGCGGAGGCTGCGCGTATCAACGTTTATGTGTCCCCCCATGACGACTGGGAAAATGCCCTGTTAAAGATATTGATGGAGAAGGTGGAGCCGAACCTTGGCGCGCCTGCGCCAACGATCATTTACGATTACCCTGTGTCGATGGCGGCATTGTCGCGCCCGAAACCGGAAGATGGCAGGTTTGCCGAGCGGTTCGAGGTTTATATCTGCGGCATCGAAATCGCTAATGCCTTTGGTGAACTGACGGATGCCAAGGTGCAGCGCGAACGGTTCATCGCAGATGTTGCGCTTCGTAAAAAAGTATATGGCGACGATTATCCGGTGGACGAAGAATTCCTGGCCGCGCTGGAACACGGCCTGCCGCCCTGCAGCGGCAACGCGCTGGGGCTTGACCGTATCGTGATGCTGGCGTCGGGGGTCGAGGATATCGATCTTGTGCAGGCCGTACCGGTATAAAAAAAGCCCCTTTCCGCAGAAAGGGGCTTTTTTAAGGGGCTTTGAAGGTTACTTTTCCGTCAGCGCCTTGCCATCATAGTTATAGGTGACGGTTTTCTTGACGCTGGGGCAGCACATGGGGTCGCCCTTGGC